>JAFCDQ010000002.1 GCA_017609645.1 Candidatus Woesearchaeota archaeon | reverse complement strand
CTGCTGCTAGGTATTGGCCTGTTACAGGGGTCATTAGGTGTGTGAATGCGTATACTACGTTTGCTATTTCTTCTGGTGTTGTTAGTCTGTTGAGTGCTGTTCCTTCTTTTAGTGCGTCCCAGTCTTTTGGTTGTTTTAAAGTTCTTGGAGTTGGTGTTGTGCCTGGCAAAACTGCATTTATTCTGATTCCTTTTTGTCCTAGTTCGTCTGTCGTTGCGTGTACAAATCCAAGCATTCCTGCTTTTGCTGAACTATATGCGGGCAGTCCATAGTCTTGTAAAGCATTTATTGAAGAAATAAGAACTATTGTTTTATCTTCATGAGAATCTGCTTCTATTAAAGGTAAAAGAATTTGAGTCAAATAAATATGGCTTGCAAGATTTAGCGTTATTGAATTTTTAATTGTTTCAAAATCACCGTCTAATCCTTTAAATTCATTTTCTAAAGCACCGCCTGCTAAACTAATTAAATGATTTATTGAAGAATAATCTTTTTGAACTTTTGATTTAAAATTTGCTATTGAAGCTAAATCTACTACATCAACGAAATAAAAAGAAGCTTGGTCTTTATATTTATGAGCTAATTCTTGTCCTGCTGCTGAATTTTTATCTCCAATGATAACATTGCAATTTTCATTTACATATTTTCTGACTATTGCTGAGCCGATTCCTCCTGCTCCTCCAATTACGACTATATTTTCTAGATTTTGATTCATTTTTTCCCTAAATTTAGCAGATAATGACTGAAATATAAGCTTTTCTGTTTCATAAAAGTTATAAAGGATTATATTACTCTAATAGCGAGGGGGTATTTAAAAATGAAAATAGGAACTGTTGATACTAAAAAAGAACCTTTCATCATAGCAGAAATAGGTGGTAATCATGAAGGCAGGTTTGATTATGCTAAAAAAATGTTATTAGATGCTGCTAAGACAGGTTGTCATTGTATTAAATATCAAATTTACACAGGGGATAAGATTGTAAGCAAAGTTGAAGGTGCTGTCAGGAATAAACATTTCAAGAAGTTTGAATTAACAAATGAACAGTATAAAGAATTGATAAAATTAGCAGAAGAAAATAATATGCTTTTCTGCGCTTCTTTCTGGGACCCTGAGGCTGTTGATTATTTTGATCCTTTTGTTAAATTTCATAAGATTGGGGGTGGTGATTTCACAAACCTTCCTATAATTGAACAAATTGCAAAAAAGAACAAACCAATTCTTATTTCTACAGCAATGAGCAATCTTGAAGAAATTAAAGAAGTTGTTGCTTTTATTGATAAAGTAAATCCTAGTTTGAGAAAAGAAAATAAAATAGCTCTGCTCCAGTGCGTAGCGATGTACGGAGAACCTAAAGATGAGCATGCTAATCTTCTTTCAATTAAAGTGTTGCAAGATGCTTTTCCTGACATAGAAATTGGTTATTCAGACCATACTAAAGGTGTTTATGCTTGCGAGCTTGCTTTAGCTATGGGTGCTACAATTATTGAAAAACATTTTACTGATAATAAAGATCAGGAATTCAGAGACCACCATCTCTCTGCTAACCCAGAAGAAATGATTCATTTAGTCAAAAAAGCAAAACAAATTCAGATTCTTCATGGAAAGCACGAGAAAAAGCCTGTTGAAGCTATTGAAGATGAAGATAGAATTCAGCAATTTAGGCGAGCTGTTTATCCTAAAGCAGACCTTCCAGCAGGAACTATTCTTACAAGAGAAAATACAACTACTTTAAGGCCAAATCAAGGTATTGATGCTAGAAAATACTATGAAATTTTAGGAAATAAATTGAATAAAGATAAAAAGGCTTTTGAATCAATCTATGAAGAAGATTTAGATTAATGATATAATCTGTCCATTTGTTACTTAAGCTCTAATAATTTTTCATGATTTTTATTGTTGGATACTAAAAATCCGTCGGGTATCAAAATATTTTCTGAATTATAATTACGGACAAATCCATCTAATGTTGTCATTTTTCCTCCTGCTTCCTGCACGATTAAATTCATTGCGCAGACATCCCATTCATTTATTGGTCCGAATCTGAAATATGCATCTGCTTCTCCTTGCGCGATTAAACATCCTTTCAAAGAACTTCCTTTTGATTTTGTTTCTGCAAAATATTTTCTTATTGCGGCTTCTTTCTCTCCTGAATGTGATTTGCTTTGCACTAATATCATTTCTTTTATGTTTTCTTTTTCTGATACATTTATTTTCTTGACCTTATTATTTATTTCATAGTGAGCTCCATTTCCTTTTGTTGCATAGAACATTTCTCCTTTTACAGGCACGTAAATTACTCCTAGAATTGGTTCTTTTTTATAAACCAGAGCGATATTTACGGTAAATTCTCCATTTCGATTAACAAATTCTTTTGTGCCGTCAAGCGGGTCTATTATCCAGACATAATCATTTTCCAGTCTTTTTTTATCATCTATTGCTTCTTCTGTTAGAATAGCATATTCGGGAAATTCTTGGCAAAGCCCTGTTACTATAATGTCATTTGCAGCAGTGTCTGCTTGTGTTAATGGCGATTCTCTGTTTTCTTCTTTTTTTATAGTAACGGATATGTGTTTATTTTCATATATTTCCATGATTTTTTTGCCAGCTTGTAACGCCAGTTTTTTTGCCAAAATCAGCTCTTTTACTAGGTCCATTTTCAAGTTTTCTGGACAATAATCTATTTAAGAAGTTTGTGAATTACTATTATTATTCCATAACATATTTAACTTAAAAGGTTTTTACAGTCAAAAATGAAACTAATTAGTACTTTGCGAACTAAACTTAAATATGCTTTTTTGGATGAAAGCAAAATAGATCGAGGGGAAAGAGAGAAAATTCTCATTATTTGCGAGAATATATTAAAACAATTAAAAGACTTAAATATAAAATTTAAAGGAATTAATCTATTTGATATTATGAGGGGCAGATTAATGGGGCATAATATTAATATGAGTAGTGCAGTTATTGCTTTGAGTTTAAACAAAAATTGGTTTAAAAGAAAGATTTTCTTGTTATTATTTTATTTAAACTGTTTTTTGCATTATGGAACAAATAAGTATAAACAAAATAGAGATAATTATGAGATTAATTTAATTGATTATAAATCTCAAAAATTTGAAGATTGTAAACAAGAAAAGATTGATATAGCGTTTGAATGTAGCGATCCTAGTTATATTAAAACCCTTATCGAAATTTTTGAGGGTTTAGAAGAGAGAAAGAAAAAATTTTTAATAATTTTGCCAAAAAAAGCTGAATTTTGGGGTGCGATAGATAAACTCAAATCATATAAGCATAGTTCGATAGTTTTTATAGAGCAGTTTTTTGAAGGTCAAATTAAAGATGAATTTTATGAAGATATTAAAAAATTTAAAAAAATATATAGAAAAAAATATGGTGAAATAAGAAAAATTATTTCTGTAGGAAGTCAGTCTATTTTACCTTATGCACGATGCGCTGTGAAACATACATTTACTAGATTTATTCCACAAAGCATAGCATATCTTAAAATAGCAGAAAAAATTTTTGATACTTATCAACCTAAAATTTTGATTGGAGCTAAACTTAGAAGGTATGTTGAAAATAGTTTTTTTTATATGGCTAAAAAGCAGAATATTAAAAGTATGTGTGTTTTCCCTTTTCCCATGACTTTCGATTTAGAATCTCATTATGACCAAGGAGTTTTTCATCTCTTTGATAAAATTTTTGTTTTAGATGCTTCTCAAAAACATTTAATTGAAACATTAACAGAAACTAAATCAGAAATCTATGCTTATGGAAATCCGCAATGGGATAAACTTTTTGATGATTCTAAAAAAGGAGATATCAGAGCAAAATTAAATCTTGAAGTGGCTGAAAAGTTTATTGTTATTGCAACTCAACCAACTTGGCCTATAAAAAATGTAAAAAATATCATAAAAATAGCTTCTTCTTTAAAATTAAAATCAATCATTAAAATTCATCCAAGGGAAAAAAAGAAGTCATATGAAACTCTTAAAAACGTGATGATAATGAACGACAAAGATGTAGAATTGTATTATTTATTGAAAGAGGCTAATGCTTTAATTACTAGTCATTCAACTGTTGCTTTAGAGGCGCATCTTATGGGCACTCCTGCTATTTTATATAATGAATATTTTTTTAAAACTCCTGCCATAGAACATATGATGAAAAATTTTAAAGAAAAAGGCATAATAAGTATGTATAATAAAAAAGAACTTAAAACTGGGCTGCGATTATCTCTTGAAAAAAAGCAAAAAAATACTCATTGTATAAATAATCATAAAAAAATTAGCTGTAAAATAATTGAAACTATTTTATCAGCTATTTGATGTATAGAAACGATAAATTTATAAAAAATTAGTGCAATGAGTGTTCAAACAAAATGGAACAAAAAAAATTTTCCAAAAAAAATAAGGTATTATTCATTATCCACGATGTATATCAAGAGGATAATGTATTTCCTTTAGGTATTGGATACATGGCAGCAGTGCTTCATAATGAAGGCGCATATACAGAAGCATATTGTATGGATGTATTTCACTATTCTAATGAGGAATTAGCTAAACACCTTCAGGAGAATGAATATGATTTAATTGGAGTAGGATTCATGGCAGCTAGATTTAAAGAAACAATTGTCGATTTATGTAAGGTAATAAATGAAAATAAAAAAAATGCCTGGTTTATTCTCGGAGGTTTTGGTCCTACCCCTATTCCCGAATATATGTTAAGAAAAACTAAAGCAGATATTATAGCATTAGGTGAAGCAGAATTTACTATTTTAGATCTTCTTGAATGTAAAATCTCTGATGGAGATTTATCTCAAGTTAAAGGAATAGCATATCTGGAAAATAACAAATTAAAACTAACAGGCGCTCATAAACCAGTTAATAATCTAGACGAATTGCCTTTGCCGTTATGGGATATTTTTCCAATGAAAGAATATACTTCTTGTTTGGGATTATATAGACAAAGATCTGAAGAGAAAATATTTGTGATGCTGACTAGCAGGGGTTGTGTTGGCAAATGTAATTTTTGCTATAGAATGGAAAAAGGAATCAGACTGAGATCAATCCCAAAAATTATTGAAGAAATTAAACTGCTTTACGAGAAATATAATGTTACAGGATATCATTTCCAAGATGAGTTATTTCTAATGAATAAAAGCAGGCTAATAGAATTTAAAGATGCATTAGAAAAAGAAAATTTAAAGATTAAATTTTCCTGTAATGCTCGCGTAGATATAATAAATAAAGAATTACTAGACATTCTGAAAGATATTGGTTGTGTTTTCTTGAATTTTGGTTTTGAATCAAGTGATGCTACTGTTTTAAATATAATAAATAAAATGGTTACTACTCAACAAAACCTGAGCGCCTTGAAAATTGTAAAAAAAGAAGGCGGAATAGGGATGGGCTTAAATTTTCTCTGGAACAATATAGGAGATAATGCTAACATATTAAGAAAAAACGCTGACCTTATCAAGAAATATAATACTTATGATCAATGCAGGACTATTCGTCCTGTTACGCCTTATCCTGGTTGTCCTCTTTATTATAAATTAATTGAATTGGGAAAATTAAAAGATCCTGAAGAATTCTTTGAGAGATTTACTAATTCTGACTTAATATTTTGTAATGTGATGGAAATGTCTGATAAAGAAGCTTATAAAATATTGCATGAAGTTAATAAGGATTTAATATTAGATCATTATGATAATGCTGGTGAAAATATGGAAGAAGCGTATAAACAAATCAACTTGCTGAAGGATCTATATGAGGGTAAAATAACTAATTTTAGAGGGACTCGTTCAATCTTTAAAAAAGAAAGTTCAAGCTTAGATTAGTTTATGTGTTTTCAATAATTCCTTTATTTCTTGTTTGTTTAAAATTTTAATATTCTTCGAATTATAAGAATTTTCTTTTTGATATTTATTTATGTTATAACTATGAGGAATATTTAATTGGTCTTTTATGATGAACATATTTTCTATTTTTTTTACATTTAAAAATTCTTCTTCAGTTATTAAAGATTCGTTTATTTTTTCTCCAGGTCTTATTCCGATAATTTTTATTTTGATGTCTTTTGGATTGTGTCCAAGTTTTAGAGCTAGTTCTTCTATCATTATTTCAGCCAGATCCATAATTTTAAAACTATCCATCTTTAGAATAAATATTTCTCGCCCATTCATAATCTTAGCAGTTTTCAAAATTAAATTAATTGCTTCTTTTTTTGACATGAAAAATCGCGTCATTTCAGGAGATGTTATTGTTACGGGACCTCCTTCTTTTATTTGTTTTTTAAAGAAAGGCATAACTGAACCCTCAGAAGCAAGAACATTGCCAAATCTAACGCAGGCAAATTTTGTTTTTGATTTTCCTATATTAGCATTTGTTACAAGTTTTTCCATTAATAATTTTGTGGCACCCATTGTATTAATAGGATTGACTGCTTTATCAGTGCTGATTGATATGAATTTAGAGACTCCTTCTTCTCTTGCGGCATCTATTAAATTTTGAGTGCCAAAAACATTTGTATAAACTGCTTCAAAAGGATTGTATTCACATAAAGGAACATGTTTTAGCGCAGCTGCATGAAAAACAATATCAACACCGTCCATTGCTCTTTTTACTCTTTCTTTGTCCCTAATATTTCCAACTAAAGAACGAATGCAGCTTGATTTTAGATTTTTTTGAAGATGAAATTGTCCTGATTCGTTTTGATCAAAAACTCTGATTCTTTTTGGTTTATAAGTTAGGAGTTGTCTTATTAATTCTGAGCCAATAGAGCCACAGCCTCCTGTTACTAGTATGTCTTTATTCTTGAATGTTTTTTTCATTTGTTTATGATACCTCTCTGTTTGAGGGGGGGTTTTTCATATTAAAAAAATTTTTGATTTCTTGGATCATATTTTCTAATTCTTCTTTTTTAAGATTTGGATATAGTGGAAGCGTTAGTATTCTTTTAGATAAGTTTTCTGTCTTAGGCAAGTCGTATTCTTTATAACCAAATTTATCCTTATATAATGTTTTAAGATGAACTGGATTAAAATAAACTTTAGCCATTATTCCTTTATCATTCAAATAATTCTGAAGAGATTTTTTAGTTTCTTCATCCTTAAGAAGAATGCTATAAAATTGAAAAACAGAATAATGATTTTTTAATTCATGCAAAACAGCAACTCCTTTTATTTTTGAGAGTTCTTGGTTTAAATAATGAGCATTTTTTCTTCGCATTTCTATGATTTTTTCAATTTTATTTAATTGAGAAATTCCTAAAGCTGCTGAAATTGACGATATTCTAAAATTGTTTCCTTCTAGAATGTAATCGTTATCTTTTTTTGAAGAGAAATAATTAACTTCTTCAAATTCAACACGTCCATGAGATCTTAAGTGCTTTGCTTTCTCATAAATTGCTTTAGAATTCGTTACAATCATCCCTCCTTCTCCTGTTGTAATTATTTTATTTTGACAAAAGCTGAATATTGCGGAATGTCCAAATGTGCCTACTTTTTTTTCTTTGATACTGGAGCCTAATGCTTCTGCAGCATCTTCAATTAATAAAATATTTTTTTCATCAGCCATTTTCCTTAGTTCTTCTACGTATTTTGCAGGATATCCAGCGTAATGTACTACTATTATTGCTTTCGTATTATCTGTAATTTTCTTTTTGACATCATCTATATCTAAAGCTAGTGTTTCTGATTCTGATTCAGCAAAAATTGGTGTTCCTCCTGCTAAAAGAACAGCATTAGCTGTTGCAATAAAAGTAAATGAAGGAACAATTACGTCTTTATCCTTAATATCATGCGCGAGGAGCAAAGTATGTAAAGCAGTTGTTCCTGAATTAAAAGCCAAAGCAAATTTAGTTCCTACAAAATCTGCTATTTTTTTTTCGAATTTTTCTATTTCAGGTCCTGATGACCAAAAAGTTCCGCTTTTGATTACTTTACTAACGGCTTCAATGTCATCTTCTTCCCAATAAATTTTAAATAAAGGTATTTTCCAATTCATTCTTCTTTTTTCTTTTCTATGCTTTTAATCATCTTTACAGGAACGCCTGCTACTATAACATTATCTGGAATGTCTTTATTGACAAAACTAAAAGCACCTACAATTGAATTCTCTCCTACTGTTATCCCTGGCATTATTACACTGTGACTACCGATTTTACACTTTCTCTTTAAAATAACCCTGCCTTTTTTATTGTCAATAGTACTTTGGCTGTAAATAGAACAATGACTTCCAATTTGAACATGATCTTGAATTTCTACTCCATATTTTGCATTGATGTATGTAAAAGCACCAATATCCGTTTTCTTGCCTAATTTCAAACCTTCAACTCCTTGCACTATCCAATTCCATCTGGTTAATTTACCTTCTTCTATTATTGGAGGAATCCAGTCCTTAAATCTATCCTCTGCCATTTTAATATGCCATCTTTTTTTGCAAAAGATCTTTATTTATCGTTATCTCAGCCAGAATTTTGGCTATTCTTGGTCCTGTTTTTCCATCACCATAGGGATTTTTACAGTCTTTTAAAAACTCTATGAATCCGAGGGACAAAGCTTTATCAACAGCTTTAACTATCTCTTCTTTATTGTAATCAACATCAATCACATTATTTGCTCTTTCTCTACCTTCTTGCCTGGTTCCTAAATTAATAAAAGGAAGTTTAAAAGAAGGTGCTTCAATTATACCGCAACTTGAGTTCCCAATCATAAGTGAAGCATTTTTCATTAAGCTTAAAAAATCAAGATGATCTATATTTCTAAAAATATAGATAAAAGGATAACTCCTATAATCTTCAATTACTTTAATTATCCTCCTTCCTCCCGCATCTGCATTCGGATAAGTTATTATTGTTTGTATCCTTTTATCTTTAATCGCTTCCATTGTTTGTTTCATTTGATAATCTGCTTCATTAATTTCCTGACTAACCGCATGTTGAATAACTAAGATTAAAGGCTTATTAATATCTAGAGAATATTTTCGAAATACTTCTTCTTGTAACATCAGTTTTTTATTTAAAATAGGATCTAAACCAGGAGCCCCAGTAACGAAGACATAATCTTTATTCTCGCCCATCTTCAATATCCTTTCAGAACTTTTTTCAGTAGCAGGAAAATGAATATTAGCAAGCTTAGTTATCGCATGCCTTGAAGCTTCGTCAATTGTTTCTGTTACCTCCCCCCCTTGTACATGAGCAACAGGAATGCCAAGATAAGCTCCAACGACTGTTGCAGCAAGCATCTCAGCTCGATCACCTAAAACTAAAATTATATCTGGCTGAATTTCTTTGATTTTTTTTGTAAATTTTTGTATAAATTCGCCTATAAAAAAAGTCATTGACTCTTTGTTATCTTCTTTAAATGTCGCCTCAACTTTATGAACCTTAAAATTATATTCTATCTCTTTTATAGTATAACCAAATTCCTCCATTAAATGAATTCCTGTGGCAATAATTTCTAGGTCTAGTTCGGGATGAGATTTTATCGAATCAAGAACAGACCTCATCAAACCAAAATCCGCTCTTGTTCCTGAAATATATAATATTTTTCTCATTCAATATCCTCTAATTTAACATATGTATCTTTGTTTATATTCTTTTTAGCTCTTTTTCCAATTAACTCATCGTAATACTTTGGCGCTAAACCTTCACCAGGTCTTCTTATCCCAACATTTTCTTCAGTCAATTCCTCACTTTCTTTTATATCCTTAATCGCAACTATACTTTTTCTTGCAACTTTCGCTATTTCTAATTCTTCTGGCTCAGGAACTTTCTCGGCTTTTCCAAGAATTGTTTCAATCAATGCCACATTAAGAGAATAACCTTTTTCCTCATTTAATCTTTTGAATGCAACATAAGGATCAGTTATTTTATTTTCTTCAACATAGCGAATTGCCTCTACCATTGCCTTTAGTTCTTCTGGATTTAAAGAAGCCTTATGGTCAGGGCCTTCCATATTCTTATCCAAAGTAAAATGCTTCTCATACAGCACAGGGTTCATGCACGCAGCAATTATTGGTGTTTCAAGTCCTGTTGTATGATCAGAATATCCAATAAGTCCTCCTAATTCTTTTCTCATAGTCTCCATCGCTCTTAGATTGACCTTATTCTCAGGAGAAGGATACATTGTTGTACAATGTAAAAGTATAATATCTTTATTGCCTTCTGATTCAATAGCTTCTTTTGCTTCTTTTACTTCTTCAAGATTGGCTGTGCCTGTGGCAACGATAAGAGGTTTGCCTTTTTTGGCCATGTATTTTAAGATTGGAAGATTATTTATATCGCCTGATCCTGTTTTGTAGGCTGCAACCAAATCGTCAAGAATATCTACACTCCAGTTATCAGAATGAGAGGTTGAAAGAAAAATTATGCCTTTGTCATCACAATACTCTTTTAGCTCTTTAAAATGCTCTTCTTTAAGCTCTAATTTTTTTAGCATTGCAAATTGAGAATCATCTTTTGCAGTTTCTTTCTGATACTCTGCCTGATCTGCTGATTCTGTAACTATTAATTCTGCTTTAAATGTTTGGAATTTGACAGCATCCACATCTGCTTCTTTTGCAGCATCAATTAATTTTTTTGCTGAAGCTATATTTCCATTATGATTCACTCCTGCTTCTGCTATTATAAAACAAGGTTGATTATTTCCAATTTTCTTGTCTTCAATTTTTGTCAGTTTTTTTAGTTCGCTATTTTTCTTCATTAGAAATTCAACAAATTCAAAATCAATTTTTTCGTCGATATCAATGCTTCTTTCTTGAGGCATGATGTATGGCGTGATTCTTTCGTTAAAGAAAGAATTATTTTTGTATAAATTTTTCTTAGTTGTGATGTAAATTGCTCCATTTACGGCATATGTTTTAGGCATATCTTGTTTTCTTTTATCTATTAGATAAACCCATCCGAAGAGGGGATTTAAATAATCATTTTCAATTTTAAAATTCCAATAAGGATTTTTTTCAGTAACACTTATGACGCTTGCACAAGATTCTTTATAAAACAATTCAATGGCGTTTTTTATATCTTCCAAATTCCTTAGAGGTGAAGTAGGTTGTAACATTACAATAACATCAGGAGAGTAATTCTCTTCTTTTTCTAGAACTGCTAAAGTATGTTTTATCACATCAATTGTTTTTGAATCATCTCTTGCCAGGTAATTAGGTCTTTTTATAACTTTTGCATTTGCTTTTATTGATATTTTCTCAATTTCTTCACAATCCGTTGAGACGACTGTTCTATTAATAAATTTACAATTTAAAGAAGACTCTATAGTATATACAATTAATGGTTTACCTGCTAATTGTTTTATATTTTTGCCAGGCAATCTTTTTGATCCGCCTCGCGCAGGAATGATTGATAATATTTTCAACATAAATAAACCGCCTCTAGCTATATTTTTAAGTTTTTATCGAGTAAATTTGTTTAAATACCTTGTGAATTTAAATTCTTTTTGGCCTTATGTTGGCAAAATCCTTTAGATTTTCTTTTATTTCGTTTATAGAAAGAGTATTATAGTGTAGGATAGATGCTAATGCAACTCCTGCAATATTGACAGCAAATATTTCTTTGATATGGTCAATATTTCCTGCACCTCCTGCAATTATTAGAGGGACTGTGCAGAATGCTGCTGTTTTTTTTATTAATTCTAGGTCAAATCCTTGTTTTGTACCTTCATTATCTATGGATGTTAAAAATATCTCTCCCGCTCCCAGTTCAATTACTTGTTTAATCCATTCAAAGACAGTTTTACCAGAAGGTTCTCTCCCATTCTCTGTATAAACTTCCCATTTGCCCTCTTTTCTTTTTGCATCTACTGATACGACTATACATTGGCTGCCAAATTTTTTTACAGCACGCGTTATTAATGAAGGATCATTAACTGCTGCGGTGTTTATTGCTACTTTGTCTGCCCCTGCATTTAGGAGTGCTTGAATGTCTTCTATTGTTCTAACTCCTCCTCCTGCAGTAAGAGGGATAAATATCTTTTTAGAAGTTTTTTCTACTATTTTAACTAAATTTTCTCTACCATATAGGCTTGCAACTGTATCAATAAAGATTATTTCATCTGCGCCAGATTCTTCGTATTTTTTAGCATAGATATGAGGGTCTCCGATGATTCTTAGACCTTCTAAATGAATTCCTTTTATTAACTTAGATCCTTTTACATCTAATCTTGCAATAATTCTCTCACAAAGCAATTTCAACTCCTATTTACTCTATTTGATGTTTTAGTTTCCACTTTCCGTTAGCATCTTTTTCCCATAAATGAGGTGATCTCCAGCTGTCAATTACCTCTGTGACTCTTTCTTCAGTCAAGCCTGTGTATTTGAGAAAGGTTTTGAAATGTTTTCTAGGAAATTCTCCATCAAATTTTCTCACTAAACTTACACCTTCTTCTCTTGTTATATGTTCATCTCTTATTTCATGTGCTGCATCTGCTGTTGTTCTGCCAATGCCAAATTTAATATAGGATAAAAAATAATGGAAGCCGTCTATTTCATCGTCCAGACTTGCGTATTTGGAATAGGTCCCTTCAGATCTCCCTTCAGGATTTGCTTCAAAGTTTGTATGTTTACATGCACAATAGTAGTTTTCTTGCGGAACCCATTTGTAGTAATATCCAAAGAAGTGGCATTGGATTCCAATTTTTTGCATTTCTTCTACAGAGGGTATTTTATAAAAGTGAAGGTCTTCTGCGGTGAATCCATATTGCTTCCAGTAGTCAACATCTATTCCACTGAAGTAATGTTTGGTCATGTCTTCAGTTACATTGTGGCTTGGAACATCAGCATTTTTATCATCTCCTCCATACTCCACTTCTCCATTCTCTCCGTACATGATCAGAGGTATTCTTAGTTTTGTTGCCATTCTTATTGGAAATGCTTTTTGACCATATATAAATGGCTGAAATGGATCGCCTAGTATTTCAAATGCAAGTCTTGTTAATTTTCTATGAACGATACCATTTGGAGTGCCTAGTATGTTATCAAATCCTGCATGTATGAATCTTTGGAAGTTTTTCCATCCAATGTCGCTGTATTTATGAGGTGCCCATGTTACTGTTAAAGGATGCATGCCATATTTGTGTTTTAACATGTGTGCCACAAATGCACTGTCTTTTCCTCCGCTACAAGGCACTATTACATCCCACCTTCCGTCTTTGCTTCGATGTTTGTCACACAGCGCTCTTAGTTCTTGTTCTCTTTTTTCCCAGTCTATATCTTTATTTTTCTTTTCATTAAATCTACATGCGCTGCACACACCTTCTTTATCAAATATTATTCTAGGTCTTTGATTAGATATTACGCATTTTTTACAAAATTTAATATCTATTGGAAGATTGTATTTTTGTATAACATCTTTTTTTTTTATTTCAACTTCTTTATCAAATTTAAATTCAATTTTAGGTAATTCAAAATCAACCATTTTTCTCACCTTTTAACCATTTTTTATAAAAATTTATTCCCCAGTTCCCACTTAATTCTGGATGAAACTGCACGCCCAGAACATTATCTTTTTCAAATCCTCCGCAAAAAGGAATGTGATGGGCTGATTCAAATAAAATGTTTTTTTTATTTTCTGGGCAGGGGTAGTATGCATTAACATAATAAACATATCCTTCTCCATAACTGTTTTCTTTTTTTGCTAAAATTTTGTTCCATCCTGTGGGAGGGACTTTTCCTTGTTTGAATTTTTTGACTTTTCCTTTGAATATTCCCAGTCCTTTTATTCCAGGGCTTTCTTCGCTTTCTTCAAACAAAACTTGAAATCCAACGCATATGCCTAGAAATGGTTTCTTGTTTTCTATTACTTTTTTGATTGCAAAATCGAGCTTTTTTTCTCTTAAACTGTTCATTACCTGACCAAATGCTCCAACGCCTGGCAGTATGACTTTGTCTGCTTTTAATAAGTCTTCAGGATTTGATGTGATGATTGAATCTACACCTAAATAATCTAGCATATTCTTAACACTCTTAAGATTTCCTGTTCCATGATTAACAATAGCGATCATGTTATGTTATGAAATTTAACGCCCTTTTTTAAATTTCTGATTTAGTTATCCATTTATTAAGTTTTTGCATTTTTAGATATATTAAGTAAGATATTAAGTAAATTTTTACTTCTTTAAAAGGACTAAATGACATTTAAATTAAATTTTTGATTCCTTCCAAGAATAATAAAAGTTGAGTCCAAAAATCAAATAATTTGTAAAAATTTTGGATAGGACCACTCCTAAAAGATTTAAAAAAGGAATCAAAAGAAACAAAAATAATATATTTGCTATATTAGTTATTAAGCTGATTTTGAATAAACTTTTTGTCTTCTTTTGGGAAATTAGAAATTGATTAAACATATGTGTACTAAATGTTAATAAATAAGCAAAGAACAATAGTTGTGCGTAAGGAATTGATATGAGATAGCTGCTTGGAAAGAGAATTTTTATAACATAAGGAATTAGCAAAGCTCCTGTGGAAATTATAAAAGCTGGAACAAGTATGATATAAATTAATTTACTTCTTATGAATTTAAATGTTTTTTCAGCATCTTTGCTTGCGGATAATTTAGGAAGAAGCATCTTGACAAAAGGTTTTGTGATTAATCTTATTTGGCTAGGAAATGATGATGCAATAACATAAATAGCTAATGCTTCAAAACCTAAAAAAGAAGTTAATATGATTTTATCTGCGCGAGCAAACAGCATAGGTATTATTGAGATTGAAGTAAGATGGAAACCAAATTTAAAAAGGCCTTTATCTTCTTTTGTTTTTTTTATCTTTTTTAAGAATTTCTTTCTGATTATTTTATAAAAAATAAAAAAACTCAAAGAGTTTACTGCTAAATAAGCTAAAATTATGATGTTTAGATTTTTAAATAAGCAAATGATAGTTATAAACAAGAGATTTACCAGAATTATATGTGAACTAAAATATTTTGAATAAAGAGAAAATTTTTGTTTCCCTATAAGAAAAGAAAAAGCTGATCTGAACGAATAGAAAAAAGGAAAGAATAATGCAGAGTAAAAATAATATTTCCATGCTACTTGATTTATGGACTTTAAATAAAGACAAACGCCAAACAGGATTGCTGAACCTATTAGAGACCATAGAAATCGAATTTTAATTGCTTTGTCAAATGATTTGTCATGTTTTTTTGCTACAGATCGAATTAAAGCAGTGTCCATTTCCGGCAAAGAAAATAAAAAAAACATGCTGAGTATAACAAGGAAAAATTGGTATTCTCCAAAAATGCTTTGTGAAATAATCCTTGTAAAAATTATAGATATTAAGACAGCAAATAAAGAATTTAAAATTAAAGGCAGACCCACAAAAAGACCTCCCTTTGTCCAATCATAAAGATTAATTCCTATTTTTCTGCTTAATAAGTTTATGACATCATTTATTTTTTTTCTCATATTTTTTTACTATTATTCTTATCTTAAAAATATCCTTTTTAAACATTATGAATCTTAGAAATAGTTTGTTTTTAGAGGAATTTCTTTATTTCCGCCACCACTCTTTCTGATGCTTTTCCATCATTTCCATAATTTATGTGATTTGTAAAATAATTCATATTTTCAATTAGTTTTTTCTCGTGTTCCTTGTTTTTTAACGTGTTTAATTCATTTAAAAGATTTTTTGCGGAGTTTATTTTAATTGCTGCTTTATACTGCATATAAGGCATTCCTCTTGGTTCCGCTTTATCTCTTGTTAAGATAAATACAATTTTTCCAAGCAGCATTGCTTCAAAACCTACTGTTGATGCTTCTGTTACTGCAATGTCAGATACATTTAGCAGTTCATTTATGTCTGCGATTCCTTCTATTATTTTAACAGGAATTCTTTCAAAGTATTTTTTAATTGAATTAAGGTCTTCTTTTGGGTGTAGTTTTAGTATTACTTCATATTCATTTGTTTTTGATAAAAGTTCAGAAATAAAAGGCGCAAGTTGCCAGCTTCTGTTTGAGGCAATTAATATTTTCTTTTTATTTTCTTTTAGCTTGTACTTCTCTAAAATTTCTTTTTTGTCATATTTTTTATTGAACAAATAATCAAATTTGGGATTTCCTGTTATTTTGATTAATTCATCTTTATAATTACAGTCTTCTAATAAGATATTTTTTGCAAATTCTCCCCATACACATTTTATATCAGGCAAGGGTCTCCAATAAATATTTTTTTTGTTTTTAATTAAATCATTTTTTCTGCAAATATGATCACATCCTGGATAAATCAGTTCATGTGATAATGCCATAACTTTTGATTCTTTATCCTTTAGGTTAAGCATGAATCCTTTCCCATAGAGGCTGCTTTCACTATCTATAATTATTGCTTTGAATTTTTCTTTTTTTATTATTTCATTTGTTATGAGTTTATTGTCGATTGCAAAATAGCTTATGGAGTTGAATATAAGTTCTAATCTTGGCTTTATTATGCTGTAATAATTGTATCCTTTATAGTTGAAGATATTTTTTAAATCAGCATAGTTTTTTATTTGATTCCATTTTCTTTTGAAAAGTTTCATATTCTTTTTTATTTTAAAAAAATGAGAAACTCTATAATAATCTCCTAGATAGCTCTCTTTTTGCAGCAGGAATTCTTTTATAAACCGCTTCAACTCAAAGTAATATCTGGGAGGATCATATCTTATGACTTTATTTTTTATTTTCGTTTCATCTAGTTTTTTTATTAAAGATCCAAATAGCGCATTGTTATGTTCATTTTTCCTTGAGAACCTCATATTTGATAAGAAAATCACTTCCACATCATTTTTGTTGGTTTTTCCCATAATTCTTCTTATTAAGCCAAGAAAGTATCTTATTGTGAGTCTTAATTTGATTAAGTTTCTTAGCATAAATGGGTTGTGAAATAGGTTTGTTTTTATTTTTGCAAAAAAACCGCAGTCTGGTTTGATTTTTTTGAGTGTTAGATTATGTTTTTTTGTTTCACAGACTAATTTTACACAATTTTTGAATTCTTCTGCAAAATTGCCTTCTGCAACTAATTCAATGTCGTCATCGATATGAGTGTCAAGATAATCAAGAAAGAAGATTATCAAATCTAATCCGCATTTTTTTTTGAATTGTTTGTTTGTTCTTTTTACGAAATAGTCGAGAAGATAAAAATAGTTGAAGTTAGCAATAGTTAGATAATTATGCAATTCTATAGGCAAATCATTTAATTTACCAGAGATTCTTATTCCATTAATGTAAGGATATTTATATTTAATTTTTTTCATTCTATCTCCATTTTTGCTAAAGTATAACTCTTTCTTATCAATTTTTTTATTCTAAAATTATATATATTTTTGAGAAAAATGAAGGATATTTTTCTTGATTTGCAGCAGCTTAAATCATAAATCTTAAACAGCACCTGATAATAATTAAATATTTTTGCATTAACTCTTTCTTCTTTGAAATATCCTTTAATCAGAGCCCTTTTAAAATTATTTAAATTTAGGAAATTATATGCTGGAAAATAAATATTTCTAAACCCTGCTGTGAAAGAGGATTCAATTAATTTGGCCAGATCATAATATATTGAACCTTTATAATCATAAGCAAAGTCTATAAAATATATCTTCGAGTTACTAATCAATATATTTTCTGTTTTGAAATTACCATGTATTCTTTGGAATTGAGATTTTTCGTTATTTTTTTTAATTAACTTAAGATATTCCTTATAAATTGGCTGAAGCTTTACTCTATTTATTGTAAGATGCATTTTTCCATCAATAAACTCTTTTGTTTTCCAGACAGCATTTTTATGCAAATGCTGTAATGCCCCGCCAATTAAATAATATATTTTCTTTAATTTTCTTCCTTTCAAATAAAGGTTATTATTTCTCAAATATTCTGTTAATGTTATCCCTTTGATATATTCCATAGCGAGAATGTTGTGTTTCTTTGAGAAAGTTATTGGTGTAGGGACTGCAACATTATTTGAATAATTTTGGAATATTTCATATGCTTTTTTTTGATTCTCAAATTCTTGCTTAATGTCTGAATCTCTTGTTTTGTATTTCTTTATAATATATTCTCTATTTTTTTCATCTTTAGCGAGATATATGCAAGAGCAGGGGCATTTTTTAAATAATCTTATCGAAACTATTTTTGAGTCAACTGAGTTCCCCAATAAATTTTTCCATTCCTTCATTTTATTTCAGACTCGCGATTGGCTTCAATGTAAGAAGTATTTTGAAATATCCTTCTTTTTCTAGTTTTTTGATGACCTCATTTATTTTTTGTGATTTTTCATGTTTGATTTTTTTGTATTTTATTTTTCCGCTAATGATTCTAGTTCTTTTGCATTTATACATAAAAGTAAGATCTTTTTCTTTGTCCTTCTTTAAAAGCATACCTAATCCATGGTCTATGTTGAATCCTATTTTCTTTAATTTTGGAAGCGTTTGGCATAAATATGAATTATTGCAATAATTTCCTGGCAGAATGAAAAGATCTCCTGTTTTTTTAAGTTTGCAGCAGTTTCTTAGATAATAATAGTTTTCTTTTTCTTGAAAAATTGAATTATGTGATCTATCAAGCAATAATTTATATTTTAATTCTTTTTCACTTACTTTCTTCAATACATCAATTATTTTTGAATAAGTTGCGTATCTCCAGGCATATCCAAAATTCATAATTGCATGGCTTCCATTGATGTAGTATTTTGCTCTTTTTGTGTTGTTTTCAAGCCCTTTTAATTTACTCTTTTTGAATAATTTCTTAAAATTTCTTATTATATAATATATTCCAAATGTTTTTATCAAAAAGAATAGTTTTTGTATGTTGAAGAATTTTGGACCAATAGCAAAGGTTGTCTTTAGAGAATTATTTTTTCTCTTTAAGTATACATTATTAAAATTATCGCCTAAATATCCTGTTCCAAGATGAATCATGAAATAAACATCTCCTTTTTTAGCTTTTATTTTATGGTCAAATATCTCATCAATGATTTGCATTTCAATAAAGTGATTGCCGCCGGCATTTTTTCCTAATTCTCTTAATGCGCCTCTATATAAAAAGTTAGGAATAGCTTTTATTATCTCATCTTTTTTAACTTCTTTATCTTTCACTACATTCCCTTCATTGCCGAATGCATTGTTTATTTTGTTGTATCTTGAAGGCATAGCTTCAATACCTTTATAGAATATCTCTTCTAATTCTTTTTTATTGACTTCTTTTCTTCCCAGGTACCTTTTAATAATACTCAATGTTGTTTTGTTGTTTATCTCTTGAAATATTTTCACTATTTTATTTCTCAAATCACAAATATTAAGATTTGTCTGCAGCAACCCCATACCGCAGTTGAGAGAACTTGAATAATCTGGATATATTTTTTTACTGTTTGTTTTTATACATATGCTTGAGGGAGTTTCTGAAAATTTTTTAATGTGGGATTCAATCAAACAGTATATATTTTCTATATTTTCATTATTTTTAAGTCTATTTAAATTCCTAATTGTCTCTTCCGAGACAAATTCTTTATTCAGATATTTGATCTTGTCCATATTTTCCCAGCAGTTCCTTATTCAAAAATATTAATTTTATTTTCTTCAATTTTTTTAATCAGATGATTTATATAAGAGTTTATGAGAATTTTCTTTAATTTATAAATATGAGTTTGAGTGGAATATCTTTTTTCATCATCTAGCTTTGAAATAATATATTTCTTTAAGATATTTTTATCTAATCTGAATTTAGAATTTTTCATATATCCTTCAAAGAAAAAGTTTTTGAGTAAATTCATTTTGCTTTTTCTAATTATAAAATTTAAAAAAAAGTTTAGAGGATAAAAAATAAGAAATGCCTTTGCCAGATCTATATAAATGCTGCCTTGAATTACAGAAGGATCAAATAAGAATATTTGAGAGGTTCTCATGAATGTCATATTATGAGACGATAAGTCGCCATGAAGTCTGGTTAAAGGTTCCCCATTAAATTCTTTATAAAAAAATTTATTATGATATTCCGCTAAGAATTGGCCGAAATAAAAAAAGATATTTTTTAAATTCGCATTGAAATAAATTTTATTGCAATTTTTGATTAAATGATTATAAAATTTTTCTCCTTTAAGATATTTCTGTACCAATATCAGGTTTTTTGAATCATATGTTACTAGTTCAGGTGTTATCATTCCCTCATTTTTAATTGTGCTGAGTAAATTTATTGACTTCAGCTCCGCATCAAAAAGTTTTTTTGCAGTTAATCCTTCTACATAATTAACCTCATCTTTTAAATAATATTTTTTTATGAAATATGAGTTATTTTGAGTAAAAAGAATATAGCAGTCTCCTTCGTATCCTTTATGAGAAATTTTAAATTTTTTTATTTCTTCCTCTTTGATATTTAATAATTCTTTTATTTTTTCTTTCATTTTTTTAAACGTTTAAATATACATTTTCATATTCTTTAACTTGTTGTCTGATGTCGAATTTTTCAATAACTCTTTCCCTTGCTTTTTTACCCATTTTTTCAATCATTTCTTTATTTAAAAGAAAATATTCCATTTTTTCAGCCAAATATGCAGCATTATTTTTTTCTATCAAAAAGCCAGTTTCTTTGTCAACAATTATTTCAGAGAGCCCTCCAACTCTCGTTGCAATTACTGGCAGCCCGCAAGCCATTGCTTCAATATTTGCGATTCCAAATGCTTCCCATTTGGAAGGGGACAAAAGAATGTGTTTTTTTTCTAATGAGGCATTAATATTTTTTCTTTTGCCTAAAAATTTCATATGTTCAGGATTCTTTCTGCAAATTTTTTCAATTAATTCTCGATCTTTTCCATCGCCAATAATAAACAAATTAAATTTTTTTCTGTATTTTTTCATAAGAATTTGTGCGGCTTTTAAGATCAAATCAAGTCGTTTATGTTTAATATCTAATCTCCCAAGATAAACAAAATTTATTAAATTATAGTTTTTATTTTTCTCTTGGTAATCAGCAAGGTTTACGCCATTATGAATTACTTTAAGTTTTTTTCGTGAAATAAATTCATATTTGTTCATATAGTCTTTGACAGCGAAAGATATGCAAACAAATTTATTTACGAAAAAAGAGTGGAATTTGAAATAAAACCTAAGAAAAAGATGCAAAAAGAATTTTTTTTTCCATACCAAAGGAGTATCTGCTTTTCTAGAAATAAATTTTATTTTAGGATTTAAAATTTTCATCAGCATCCCGTAAAAATCCGAAGTTGGCAATGTTGTTTGAAGTATGTTTGGTCTGATGTTTTTTATTTTCTTTTTAATCTCAGCCATATGTTTTAGAAAAATCTTCATTTTTTCAAAAATTCCAGCATTACTTGCAGGTGCGATATTTAGAGGGTGCAAAAAAATATTTTGAATTTTTTCAAAATCTTTTGTGAAAAAGCCTTCTTTCCAAAATACTACGTGCACTTCAAATTCATTTTTGTTTAAAAATTTGCAAAGATTTAATGTAAATTTTTGCGCGCCTCCTAGATTATGATTATCTATGAGCAGCATAACTTTGATTTTTTCTTTTTTTTTAATCATTTTTTTGGAATAAGTATTGATTACAACCTTCCCTCTTTGCCTTTTTAAGAGTTATCAATTTAAAATTTTTCCCCCCATAAAAATCAATTATTTCTTTGGTAGAAGCAAATTCATAAGGATAACCTCCTAGCCAATCTACAGCATCTCTATAAAAACTCATTCCCCTTGCACCTTTTTGCCCATAATTTTTGATATATTTAATAGGATTTTTTCCATGCGCTAATAAGCCTAATATATAATAGGAAATATAGCCCATTTCAATTATTTTTCTAATTATCTTTCCATGGTTTGAATAGAATTTTTTTATTTTTGCCCAGGTTTTAGAGTTTGGAAAACCTTTAAACTCATTATAAATCGCTAGGTATAATGAACCATCTTTTGCTATGAGAGGAATTACATTCTCTAAGGCTTTCCACATATATCCTGTGTGGTGTAAAACGCCCCAAGAATAGACTATATCAAATTCTCCTTGATTTTTTAAAAAGTCTGAATCCAGGGCAGAGCCTGTTTTTATCTCCCAGATTTCAGGATTTATTTTAAATTTGTTTCTTAGATATTTTGCACAAGAAACACTGTTTTCATCTACATCAATGCTAATAACTTTTTCTGCATTTAGCAGACAAGCGCATAAAGAAAAAAGTCCACTTCCACAGCCAATATCAATAAAAGTTTTATCTTTGAAATTTTTTAATTTTGTGAAATCAGTTAAAGATTTTTTAGCTAATTCTATTTTTTTATTATCCAGCTTTTTTAAAAAAAACTGCCAATTTTTTCCAAAACTGAATTTTTTCTTATATATATCTTCATATAATTCTAATTTTTCATCCATTTCTGCCACCATAAATTAAAAATCAAAATCGACCAGATAATTCTAGAGTAATCTCTTCCCCATTTCTTTTTAGCTATTATCTTTTTGATAAAGCTGCTGTCAAATAGGTTATGCTCAGTAAAATTAATCACATACTCATAAACCATATCTTTCAGTTCGTTCCGGAAATAATATTTTAATGGAACTCCAAATCCTTGTTTTTTTCTATATAAAACTTTTTTTGGTAAAATGCCCTCAAGAGCTTTCTTGAATATATATTTGCCATTTCGCCCTTTTAAACGCAGACTATGATGAAATTTTGTGGCTTTTTCTATTAGTTCATGATCTAAAATAGGAGGTCTCGTTTCTAGGCTATTTGCCATAGAAGATCTGTCAACTTTTGTTTGATTATTATCTGGTAAGTAAGTATGAATATCTATTGTTTGTGCATTGTCTAGATAATTTTTTCTAAAATAAGCTCCTCCATATGCCTCATAATATTTTATTGGGTCTTCTCCAGTGATTTGTTTAAATTCATCCATACTTAAATAGCTCATTAGTCGTGCAAATTTATGTTTTTTTGGTAGCGTTCCTAATTCCCAAAATGCCCGAGGCTTTACAAAAAAATGATTTTTGATTGGTTTAAATAATTTATATAGTATTTTGTTAATGAAGGCAGGATAATATTTCTGGAAGTTTAACAGTCTGAAATGTTTGTAAGAATTATACCCTCCAAATAACTCATCTCCCCCATCTCCTGATAATGATACAGTAACATGCTGTTTTGCTACTTTTGATACTAGATATGTTGGTATCATTGAAGGATCACCGAATGGTTCGTCATAATGGTAAACTAGTTTTGGAAGCAATTCTTTAACATCTTTTGCTGAAAATTTGATTACATGATGTTTTGTTTCAAATTTTTTTGATACAATTTCTGCATATTTTGATTCATCAAAATCTTGATAATCAAATTTTATAGAGAAAGTATTGAGATTTTTTGTGTATTTGCTCATTAATGCAACAACTGCGCTACTGTCAAGTCCTCCTGATAAGAATGCGCCTACAGGAACATCTGCAATTAATCTTTTTTTTACTGATTCATCTAGTTTTTCCAGAATTATTTTTTTTGCAAGTTTTTCATCTTTAATTTCATCTGTTAAATGTATGCCCCAATATTTCGTGTATTTTTTTATTTTTTTATTTTTTAAATCAAAAATCATAAAATGACCCGGTTCTAGTTTATATGTATTTTCTAGAATACTCTGTTTTCTTGGGGTGTGGCCGTACATTAAATAATAATTAAGTGCAAATCTATTAATTTCTTTTTTAATGCCTGCACCCATAATTATTTTTAATTCTGATCCAAAAATAAATTTATTTCCATCAAAATAATAATAAAGAGGATTTATTCCAATGCGGTCTCTCGCAAGAAATAATTGTTCTTTTTTTTTATCGTATATACAAAAAGCAAATTGTCCGTTTAATTTATCTAATATTTTTGTTCCATACTCTTTATATCCCTCAATTATAACTTCTGTATCTGTCTTCGATTTGAATTTATATCCTTTGGAAATTAGTTCTTTTTTTATTTCTTGAAAATTGAATATTTCTCCATTATAAGTTATCCATATAGTTTGGTCACTGCTGCTCATGGGTTGCTTTCCTTTTTCAGATAAATCTATAATGCTTAATCTTTTATGGCCTAGAGAAACATTTTTATCCGTATATGCTCCCTCTTGATCAGGACCTCTGTGATTTACTAAAGCAGCAAGTTTTTTTACTCGTAGCAAATCATTCCAATTGAATCCAATTATTCCGCACATCTTGAATTTTCTTTATTTTGAATTACATATATTACCTCTGTCCCTTTTAATAATTTTCTATTAAACATCATCATTGGAACAAGCAGGACTCTAAGTAAACTAATTATCAAAAAATAAAAATAACTTTTTTTTGTGTAAAATTTAAAGTGTTTAGTATAACTTGAACAAGGCATTCTTTTTTCTAGTTCTAAATTATTTTCATTTAATAAACACATAAGTATATTGTCAAATACTGGAGATATGTGTGAAAATTCTTCTTTCCATTCTTCTGAGTGGTGGTGGATCCCTGCTTTCTGTGGTTTTACTATAAAATAACTTGGATAGCCCCAAATTAAAAAATTAATTCTTGATTGTAAATTATGTAAATTTGGTGTATTTATAATTAATGTGCCTTCTTTTTTTAATAGATTTTTACACTCTTTAATGAAGTTGTGGGGAGAAGCTAAATGTTCGATAACATCTGTCGCGATTATTAAGTCAAATTTTTTGTTTATTTTTGCAGAGAAGTTGGCATTTAGGTCTAAACAGAGAAATTTTACAAATTTATTTTTGTACTTATAATTATTTGCAACTATATCAACTGCCGTTATTTCTTTAAATCCATTATCAATCAGCCTTTTATCAAAGCTTCCGGTGCCTGCGCCTAAATCTAAAATTGCTGCTTGTTTTTGAATTTTTTTATTGCGAATGATTTCAAAAACTTTCTCGTGGACACCCTGTGTTGTGAGCATGATTAATTCTTCATATTTTAAATGTTGGTGTCCTTTCATTTTTTATAATCCGCATGACTGATTAAATATATGGCATTGGTGCCTTTTAATAATTTTTTATTAAATAACATTAATGGAAAAAAGAAGATATTTAAGAAAAGTTGTGTTAAAAAATAAAAATAGCTTTTTTTTGTATAAAATTCAAAATTTTTAAAATAATTTGAACTTGGAATTCTTTTTTCTAATTTTAGATTATGTTTTTCTAAAATATAAAAGAAAATATTATCAAAAATGGGGGAAATATGGCCGTATTTTTCAGGTTTTGTTATAAAATAACTAGGGTAACCAAATAATAAAAAATTAATTCTTGATTGTAAATTATGTAAATTTGGAGTTGAAATAATAAGAACGCCTTTTTTATTCAATAGATTTTTGCATTCTTTAATAAACTTATTTGGAGAACTTAAATGTTCTATTAGTTCTGTAGCAATTATTAAATCAAAATCTTGATTTATTTTTGCAGAGAAATCAGAATTTAAATCTAAAGGCATAAATTTTATGTTTTCATTTGAATATGTATAGTTCTCTTGATTAATGTCTGAAGAGATTATGTTATTAAATCCAGAGTCAGCCAATCTTTTGTCAAAACTTCCTGTTCCCGAACCAAGAACAAGAATTTTGGATTCTTTTTTTATATTTCTTTTTAAAATTGTTTTTAATACTTTTTCGTGCAGACCTTTGACCGCACAAATTTCTAGACCTTTATATTTTTTTTTCATGGTAGTATGGCAAAGAATGCCTGGTTTAGGATGTATTGACCTTATTTTTTAAATACGCATATCCATTTTCATTAGTTTTTATTTATAAAACTAATGAATTAATAATCTAGAGACTTTCTTTCTTTCATTTAGAAGATTTTTTATATGTGTTAAGAAATTTAAACATTTTAAGGTCATTAATTTTAAAAAATGGAAAATAAACAAATATCTTTGATAGTCCCGGCAGATCAGAATATTGAAAAACCGCACTTATTCATGGGCATATTATGTATAGCTTCTTATTTAGCAAAAAAAAATTTTAATGTTAAAATTTATGACGAACAACTTAATGAAGCCTCAAAAAATATTGATGAGATTCTGAAAAAAAGTTTTTTAGTAGGGTTTACAGTAATGACCAGCCAAATCAAAAGTGCTTATGAATTATCAAAAATAGTTCATAAGAAAGGTATTCCTGTTATTTGGGGGGGAATTCACCCTACTTTATTTGCTGAACAGTGCTTAAAAGAAGATTGTGTGGATTTTGTCGCTTATGATGAAGGGGAGGAAACCTTATTTGAAATAGCAAAATATCTCGCAGACCATTCTTCAAAAATAGAGCAAATTAGGGGAATTTATTTTAAAGATGAGAATGGCAAAATCATTAGAAATTCACAAAGAGAATATATTGATATCAATGAAGTTTCTTCTAATTGGGACTTAGTCAACTTAAATAATTATGATGATCTAACTCAAGTTGGGAAAAAATTTATCAAGACTTTTCCTATTCATGTAGGAAGAGGCTGCCCTTATTCTTGTACGTTTTGCATTAATACTTTGTTAAATAAAAGAAAATGGAGAGGCATATCTGAAGAAAACATCACTAGAGAAATCAAAAATATTTTAAATAAAGTTAAGTTAGAGTGTGTTGATTTTGTTGATGAAAATTTTTTTATAGATATAGACCGAGTAAAAAAATTTTGCGAAGTGTATCAAAAAGAAAAGTTTAATTTTTTGTGGATTGCAAATGCAAGATTAAATTACCTTACGCCAAATCATATTGATGATAATCTATTAGTGCTTTTAAGAGATTGCGGATGTTTAGAAGTAAGAATGGGGATTGAATCAGGCAGTCAAAATGTTTTAGATAAAATAATAAATAAAGGTATAAAGAAAGAAGATGTTTTGCCAGTTCTGGAAAGATTGCATAAATTCAAAATAAATGCTGCCTGTTCTTTTATGATAGGGATGCCTAATGAAAAAATAAAAGAACAGAAGGAAACTTTAAAGTTAATAAAACAAATTTTAAAGCAGTATAAGAATGTGAGGGTTATTGGCCCCCAATTGTATAGGCCTTATCCTGGAGCTGAGATGTATGCGATGGCTAAACAACTAGGATTTAAAGAGCCGCAAGATACCCAATCTTGGATTCAATTTTTGAATGAAACCGGCTTTATAGATATCAGAATTTTGCCTTGGATTTCAAATAGAAATGAATTAAAAAATGTATATAAATACTATACCTATTCTCAAATTAAACCAAGAGGTTTTTTAGCATACTTTCTTGGCATTTCTTTTAAGAATTTGTTTAAATTAAGAATGGCGTTGAATTTTTACAAATTTAATTTTGATATTAAACTTTATGAAAAAATGAAGAAAATTTTTATCAAAACCGAGAATGTAAAAAAAATAATGAAACAAAAAATGCTAAAATAATTTGCATAGCGCATTATTAAAGGATTTTCAAAAATAAAATACGATTAAATCCTAGAATTCCACACATTTTCCATAACTTCTGTGTATTTTTCCACAGTTTTGTTTATATCAAATCTTTTCTTTACTGTTTCTTCAGCTTTTTCTGCATATTTTTTTCTTAATTTTTCATTTTTGTGTAAATATGAAATTTTTTCAGCTAAATCTTTATGGTCGCCTGTGATAAATGTTAGTCCGTTTTCTTCGTTTTTTATTAATTCTTTATTCTCGTCTATATCTGAGACAAGACAGCAGACTTTTGAAATCATTGCTTCTAGAAGCGAGTTGCTCATTCCTTCATGAAAGCTTGGCAGAATAAATAAATCTGTTATCCTAAGCAATTCCTTTGTGTCACTTCTCCAGCCAAGAAATCTTATTTTATCTTTAACACCTAATTTTTCACTCAGTTCTTCTAATTCTTTTCTCTCTTTGCCGTCTCCTATGAACAAAAATAAAAAATCTGGATTACTCAGTTCTTTTATTGCTTTTATCAGAGTTAGATACCCTTTTTGTTTTTCTAATTTTGCGATACAGCTGACTACAAATTCTTTTTCTATTCCTAATTCTTTTTTCTTTTTTTCTTTATCTATATCAAAATCAAATTTCTCTAATTCTATTCCATTTTCAATAACTTTGATTTTTTTTTCTTTGATTTTTTGATGTTCTGTTAAAAAAGGCACCAATACATAAGAATTTGGAGTATATAAATCAACTAAAAAAGATGTTCTTCTGTCAAGAAAGTTGAGAAATCGCCTGTTTATGTGCTTGTTTCTGACAGAACAGATGATTTTTTTCACGCTAAATAGTTTGCCAAATATTCTGCCAAAGATATTTGAGTGTATTAAATAACAGTTTAGTAAGTTTGGTTTTTCTTTTTTTAGTATTTTTCTGAATCTAAGTATGGCAGATAGTAGGTTGAGTTTTTTTAAACCTAGATAATATACTTTTATTCCTGCTTCTTCTATCCTTTTACCAAAAGCATCATTGCTTGTTAAACTAATTATGAAGTTTTCGTTTTTAAGTCTTGGAAGGGTCTTTAGAAGCATTCTTTCTGCTCCCCCCATTCCTAAGCCCGTAATTAAGTGAGCTATTTTCATTTATATATTTCCTCAAAGCGCTTAATGCTTTTGTCCCATGAGAAGTTCTTTATTAATTCTTTGGATTTTAGACCCATTTTTTCTCTTAATTCTTTGATTTGAAGAAGTTCTTTTAATTTTTGAGAATAACAGTCAATATCTTCGATTTCACATAAATATCCATTCTCTGTGTCTTTTACAAGATCGGTTGTGCAGGGTATTTTTGAGCTTAATAGGGGAAGACTGCAGCTCATTGCTTCCATTACAACTCCAGGCAAACCTTCTCCTCGTGAAGGCAGGAAAAAGATATCTGCTGTTCTGCATAAGTCTTTTACATCTTTTCTGACACCTGTAAATATTACTTTTTCTCCCAAGCCAAGTTTTTGAGCCAGGTTTTCAAATTCTTTTTTTTCAGGCCCGCCTCCTACAAAGATCATTTTGAATTTTTCTTCTTTTAGTTTGTTTAATGTTTTTAATATTATATCTATTCCTTTTCTTTTTAGCATTAATCCGATGAATAGTATCATTTTTTCATCGTCTTTAATGTGGAATTCATTTCTTAAATTGATATATTCCCCGTCAAATTTCTCATTATTAATTCCTGTGGGAATAACTTCAATCTTTTTTTCTTTTATTCCTGCTTTTTTTGCAAAAGGAATTAATGACTTGCCGTATAATGTTATTTTTTTTGGCACTCCAAAAATAAACCAGCCGAATAATTTGTGATATAGTCTAAAGCAGGCATCCATTAGTTTCCCTGTCTTGAATGATTCTCCTGGTACAGTGTCCATAGTCAATATCAATTTTTTCTTTGGAAAGAATAATTTTGTAAATGTTATCCAGAAACTGCTTAAATAAAAATAAACCCACATATGAATGATATCATATTTTTTGAATATTTTGAATGTTTTGAAGAAAAATGATGGCAGCGGCATTGGCCATTCTGATTTTACGAAGGGTAGTTGAAATGTTGGATAAGTATATATTTTTACTTTTTTTAATAATTCAGTATGATATAATGATTTGTCTATTTTTTTGCCTATTTTTGTTGGGCAAAGCAGTCCTATTTCGTCTATACCTTCTTTTTCTTCTAGTGTATTAATTATTTCAGAAATAGGCCTTTTAATTAATATTGTTGGATTTATAAAACAGATTTTCATGTTTCATGATTAAAGTATTTTCTCAATTTTTATTTTGAAGTTTAATGTCTTATTTCCTAGAAAATGCGCATCTGGATCTGTGCCGTATGCTTTTTCAGGAGGTATATTGACTGTTTTTTCTTCACCTGGTTTCATTCCAATTAATGCTTCATCAAATCCTTTTATTAGTTGCCCTGTTCCTGCTGGAAGAGTTAATGGTTTTGTTTCATAAGCATCAAAATTAGCATCAGTTGTTATGTCTTTTTCTTTCCAATCTATTATGCTTGAGTCAAATATTGTGCCATTTTCCAGCCAGCCTATGTAATTGATAGCAATTTTATTTCCTTTTTTTACTTCTGTTTTTGGTTTCATTATGCTTAATAAGTTATTTTGCTGGCCTTGCCAGTCTACTTTCCATACATATAAGTCTCCTTGTGTTAATTCTCTGTCAGAGTATACTTTTTCAAAATGTTTTAAGCCATGTCCTTCTAAGAAGTATAATCTTGTGAACATGCTTCTTGCTAATTCTTTTGATAATAATATTGCATTATAATTTAAGTTTGATTTTGGAATTAATATTACACTTAAGTCCATATTTGATTTTTCTTGTTTTATTTCAACCATTTCTTTGTTTGCATCAAAGTAAATTAATGAATGAGGAATTCCTTTTCCTTGTGCAGTTTCTACAGATGCTTCATTTTTGTTTAAGTCTATTTTTAATCCGCTTCCACAGCTTAATTCGTTTTCCTCTCGTGAACAGCTTGCAGGTCTTGTTGGAAATCCTGGCCAAGGACTTATCCAATTGTTTGCTTCTTTTTCGTCTGTTACGCTTTGCAATTTGTTGTAGTATGTTTCTGCTTCTTTTTCTGTTAACTGATATTTTTCCATCACTTTCTTTTCAAAATCAAGCTTACTTAATTTTCTCATATTCATCCACATATCTGCTTTCATAAAGTCCCATAATCCAAAGTGAGCCCAAACTCCTGCTTTTCCTAACATATCTCCGCTTGTTATGAAGAAGTTTTCTGGCGCTTCACAATGAGTGTATTTTGTTACTTCTTCTGCATCTACTCCTTCATCTTCTAGAACTTGCTTTGCTTCTTCTTTGTCTAATTTGAATATTTTGTATAATATAGAGACTGATTTTGGTGCGTCATTAAATTGTTCATCTATTATTTCAAATGCTTTGTTGCTTCCGCAGTCAAGCATTCTGAGTATGCCTATTGCTTCATCTTCCTCCTCAGTTACTAAAACACGTCCTATCCAGTGCGCCATTGGAGTGTTTTGGCTCGCTCCATCAAAGGTTACTGCTCTATCTGCGAAATATTTGAAATGGTGGCCATAATCCCACCAGCTGTTTATTATTGCATCTTTTTGTGAATTTTCTTTGATATAGTTGAGTGAATTATACCATGCATCATTGACTATTGGAATATCATTTACTGAAGATTTGTATGATTTTTTTGCTATTCCTGATGTTGCTATCATTACACCGAAAAGTAATATTAATATTATTGCGCCTATTTTTTTGCTTATTCCTAGATTGTTCTGACCAAATTCACTTAGTTTTTTTGTGATTAGACCTGCGCCTACTCCAAATGCTATTGCAAATGCAGGCGCTAATAAAAGCATAAATCTTACACCTTTAAAGCTGGCATATATTGAGAAGATAAACCAAAATGTTAAGATTGCTGCTAGTTTAAGGTTTCTTTGTCCTTTTTCATCTTTTAGCCATAATGCCAGCACTACGCCTATTAACGCAATTAAAAATAATAGATTGCCTCCCATAGATGCTATTATTTTTGACCAGCTTCCTTTGTTTAGTTCTGCTACTGTTGTGAATACATTTGGCCATAATGTTGATTTTGCAGCATCTTTCATTGCTGTTCTGCTAAGCGGATTTGTTATAAATCCAAAAAAATAATTAATTCCTTTTAATAAACTCATTATTATTAATGTTGTTAAAAAAAAGCTTGCAACAGGTGCGATTATTTTTGGCAAGTTTTTGTAATTTTTCTTTTTATAAGCTTTGATAATTTCTACTATTATCCAAACACCTAAGCCTCCTAAAATAACATCAAACATGAACCACCATCCGCTCCAGAAATAACTATAAGCCACAAATACAAGGCCTGTGATGATTGCCCATATTATTTTATTTTTTATTTTTTTTGCATCTAATGCCATAAATAAAGTGAACAGTGCTAATAAGGGGAAAAAAGTATTGTACGCATCTGTGTCTGCATGACCCCAAGGAGTTCTAGTAAAGATTGAAGGTAGTATTCCTATCATTAATGCTGAGAAAAATCCGGCTGTCTTTCCTGCAAGTTTTAAGCCAATAAAATAAGCAAGTATGATTGATAAGAATATTATTATTGGCGAGAATTTTGCTGCTGATTGTAAAAGGTCTATTTTGCTGTCAAATAATTTATTGATTTTATATATCCCAAATAAAACATATGCATGAGAATTTCCTCCGCAGGCCTGTCCAAATGGTGCTGCCATGTGATTATCCCAAGGGATGCCGTCTTTTACTTCATCGCAGGGAGTTCCTGTTTCAATTAAATTTCTTGTTTTTCTAAAATAATAATAAGGGTCTATGTCAGGAAGATATAGATATTGTTTTCCTTCATAAGTATATTGAAAATGTTTTAGAAGTTCTTTTTTTGTCGCTTCTGTTTGTTTTTGTATTTCTTCTTTATTATTTTTCTGGAATTCTGCCCATTTATCTGTTAATACTTCTTTTTTGTTGATGTCAGGCAGGTTGGGATATTCTTTGGCGACTACTTTTTTAATTTCATTTTTATAGAATTCTTCTACATTGCTTTTCGCCCATTTGTCTGTTGAAGGAAGCTCTTTTGTGAGCATTCGCATCTGCAGGCCTCCCCAAGGGAGTTTTCCTTCTGAGTTTGGCATGACCTGTAATATTATTACTAATAATAAAACAAGTAAAATCCCATATTTGACTGAGAATTTTTTGGCTTTCAGATATTTTTCTTTCCAGTCAATTTCTATTTTTTCAGACTCTTTTTTGGGTTCTTCTGGCGTATCATCCATTTTTCTTCAAATCTTGCCGAGACTTAAAAATGTTTCCCATTTAGCTGATTGTGATGAAAATTATACCTAAAATTATAATACTCAGGCCTAAAATCTTATACTTCGTGATGTGTTCTTTTAAATATATTTTAGCTAATATAAAACTCCATATATATGTTGAACCAGTTATTGGATAAAGTATGCTTACTGGAGCGAATTTTAAGGTTATGACAAATATTATTGAGCCAATAACATATAATGAAATTCCTAAAAAATTATGCCAGTTGATTAATTTCTTGTTAGCTCCTTTTTTCATCAAGAAGGCTCCTAACGCTCCTAGTATGCAGTTGAAGAATATTATGATGATTGGAATCAGATAATTCATGTTTTATCACCTTTGTAAACGAGAAATGTTCCTAATATGATTAAGGCAGTTCCTGTTGTTTTTAATGTTGTGAAGGTTTCGCCTAAATAAAAAAATGCAAGAATGCCTGCCCATATTAATCCTAATGATAAAAATGGATGCACTAGCGATAAATTGCCGTATTTTAATGATAAAATCAAGAGAAGAGTTCCTATTGCATAAAAGATAAATCCCAGCCAAAGTGGATAATTTGTTAGTAAACTCCAGTTAAATGCTAATTTATCAGCACCTATTTTCCAGAATATCATGCCAAATGCTGTTAATAAGCTGCATGCTGTTATGATTAATATTGCAATTGTTTTATTCTTCATTTTTATTTATTTTTATTTTATATATGATTGCACTTTTCTGTCCATTTTGCGTATGAGTCCATATTTCTTCTAAGAATTCATCTAGGTTCGGATTCCAAGGGTGTGTTGCATTATGGTAATTATCTGGTGTAATAAATATCAAATCAAATGTAGGATGATATTCTGATTTTAATGAAGGATCTACATGAGTGTTTTTAATAGAAAATTTGACATTGTTTTTTTCCAATATTTTTCTATAATCATTATTATCAAAGGCTATTAATGGATCAAACCATCCTGCTATTTGGCCTTTATTGTCAAAGTAATATTCTGATTGTATCCAATAAGGCTCCCAGTATAAATATTTAATATTGTATTTTTCAATTAATTTTTTCTTGATTTCTGTATCTTTTCCATAGAGAATGATTGCGGAGGTCATTTCTCGTTCATCCAGATTTTCAAATGCATCATTTTGAGCTCTTCTTCCCACAAGCAATTTTCTTCCTGTTAATGCATTTAATGCAAAACCTACTTCTTTAGATGTTAAGAAGACATCATTCACTTCAGTATTTTCTAAAATGAAATTTCGCATGCTTGAATGGCTTGCAGATAATGGTTGTTTAGCAACTTCATACCATTTGTATTCTTCTTGATATTTTTCTACTGCAGTTACTTGGCCTATGAGTAATAAAATTATAATTGCTAAAGGTAGAATAAATATATATTTTCTAATTTTGAGCGGACTTATTTGTGTGATGAGGTTAATCAATATATTGAAGCTTATTAATAAAAAGCAGGTAATTATTGCCGCGCCGAAAACACTAAACATGTAATTTGGAACAAAGTGTGTGTTGAATAATGGAACTGTTATGAAATAACTGAATGTTATTAATGCCAGTGTTGTAAGCATTAATGTTACAAATTTAATATTGTCTGTTTTTTTCTTCAGTGCGATTAAGAAGATTATTCCAAAAATGCTTAATATTGATGCGATTACGGTTTTTGATGAAGTGAATTGGAAGAATTGTCCTTTGATGATTCCTGTTGCTATATTGATTTGCAGGCCAAAATTTGACATATCTCCTGGCCCGTTCCATTCTAGATAATGTGGCGAGGTTTGCATTCCATGTTTGAATATTGGTTCTCCCCAGTGAAGCATTGACAATGGAACTGCTATTATTGCGATTATCAAAAATAAGGGAATTAATTTTTTCAGATTATGGATAAAACTTGTTTTATCCGTTTTGAAATTGAATTTTTTATCAAAAAGAAGAAATATGAATAAAACTGCTATTGTAAAATATGTTGCAGGAAATAAGACGCTGTGTGTTATTGTGTTTAATCCTGCTGTTATTCCAATGAATATTGCTCTTTTAATGTTTGGTTTTTTATAGAACAAAAACACTGCCAAAATAAATAAAGGATTAATTATGTATATTGCGAATTGTGTGTATTTGAATATTGGTCTAAAATTAAAAAGAAGCAACAGAGTGCCCATCGCTGCTAGATATGGTTTTCTCGAAACAAATCTAAAAAGCAGATAAGAGAAAATTACTGCTAACACTATCATTATGTTTGATGATATTATCATTGCTTCTATTGTATTGTCAATTCCGAGAAGATTGGCTATTTTTGCTTCTACTATGCCGAAAAATGGCAGATAACCTGCATTATCGCTTAGTAGATTGCAGTTTTCAAAATCATCTCCGCCATATCTTATATGATTGATGCAGCCTAGTTGGTAATATCTGTCGCCGCCATATAGGGGAGCATTTAATTGTTTCATCTCAGAAGTCATCATTATATTCATTACTAGAAAGAATATGATTAATCCGCTTAGAAACAGTAAATCTTTTTTATGTTCTTTCACAAATTTTTCAAGACCCATTATTTACCTCTTTTCTATGAATTGTTCATGCCAGAGTTGGAAATTGAGTAGATTCCATAATTGCCTGGCGTAAAATAATTGTGATTTTTTGTAGTTTCTGTGTATTTTTTCTATGTATTTATAATTAAAATAGCCTTGCTTATTAATGTTTTCTTTGCTTAGAACTTGTTGAACATAATCTTTCAGGTCATTTTGTATCCAGTTGTCTATTGGCACGTGAAATGTTTGTTTTTTCTTGTATAGATAGTTTCTTGGTATGTGTTTGGTCATTGCTTCCCTTAAAATGTATTTTGTTTTTCCTTTTTTTATTTTGTATTTGCTTGGCATTCTAAAACCGAATTCTACTATTTCATGGTCTAGCAATGGGACTCTTGCTTCAATTGAGTGAGCCATTGTCATTCTGTCTGTTTTCATCAAATAACATTTTGGCAGCAGTTTTTTCATGTCAAAATATGTTATGTTTTTGAGCAGATTTCTTTTTGTTTTGTAATATTCTTTGTTTAATTCAAAATAATTTATACTTCTGAATTTATCTTCTTTCATTATTTTTTTTCTTTCTTTTTCGTCGTATATTGATATTAGTTCATAATATGCTCTTGCTGAATTCTTGTTTGAATGTTTTAAGAATCTACTTATCCGCTTCAATCCTTCTTCTCCCATTGATTCAGTGTATTTGTAATATTTGTTGAGTATTTTTTTTGGCGTCAGACTCATTGCTGTCGGCAGTAATGTATGTGCAAATGGTATTTTTGATATTTTTTTCCCCAGAAGTAAGAATTTGTATTGGTCATATCCTCCAAATACTTCATCTCCGCCGTCTCCTGTCAGTACAACTGTTACTTCTTTCTTTGCTTTTTCTGAAAGCAAGTATAATGGCATTAGCGCAGGGTCTGCTATTGGTTCATCTAAATGATATATTATTTTTGGCAGAACTTTTGCTATTGATGATTTAACCATGTATTCTCTGTGTTTTGTATCAAACATGTTGCTGATGTATTTTGCTTCTTCTAGTTCATTGACAAATTCTCCTTGTTCAAATCCGACGCTGAATGTTTTTATTTCTTCTCCATCATCTTGTTCTTTTTTTATTTCTCTCATTAATGCTGCGATGCTTCCTGAATCAACTCCTCCGCTTAAGAATAATCCAAGCGGCACATCAGAAATCAATCTTTTTCTGACAGCTTCTTTGAATAAGCTGTAAAGTTTTTCTTTAAAGTATCTTTCAGGTGCTTTGATTGGTTTCCATTTCAGCTGCCAGTATTCTTTAAGCTCTAATTGTTTTTTCTTTAAGTCAAATGTTATATAGTGTGCTGCGGGCAGTTTTTTTATTTTGTCAAATAATGTTTGTGTGCTGAAATTATATCTTAGTGTGATGTAGTTGTTCATTGCTTGCAGGTTTACTTTTCTTTCAATATCATGTTCTAGTATTGATTTTATTTCAGATGCAAAGATAAAATCTTCACCGTCATAATAATAGTATAAGGGTTTTATTCCTATTCTGTCTCTTGCTACGAACAATTTTTTCTTTTTCATATCATAAATACAGAATGTGAACATGCCGTTGAATAATTCAAGGCATTTTTCTCCAAATTCTTCGTATGCGTTTAGTATTACTTCTGTGTCTGTGTTTGATTTAAAGCGATAACCTTTTTTTTCAAGCATTTCTCTTATTTCTTTGAAGTTATATACTTCTCCATTATAGGTTATTGTTGTTCCTTGCTTATTTGTCATTGGTTGTTTTCCTTTTTTGCTTAAATCCAGTATAGAAAGTCTTTTGTGTCCTAATGAAATATTCTTGTCAGTATAATGTCCTGTGTCATCTGATCCTCTATGATTGAGGACTTTAGCCATGTTCTTGACTAATTTTTTATCTTCCCAGTTAAATCCGCATATTCCGCACATTTTATCTTTTTTTTATTACTCCTATTATTCCAACTCCAAATGGAAAGTTGATTTTTGTCAGGAAATAATTCTCAATTTTACCTATTTTTTTAAGTATTGTGTTTGCTATTCCTTTTTTTGGGCCGTAATCTAAGCTGTTTTTTGCTTTTTTTCTTAATTTTTGATATGTGAAAAGCATTATTGTTGGTAAAAATATAAAGAAATATCTATAGCTTAGTTTTAATATTTTATATCCTACTTTTTTGATTTTTTTTCTGATTTGTGGTTTTGTGTATCTTCTTATATGATGTGCTAGTTCATCATCTTTGCTCCAGAGAAATTTGTATGCAGGCACGGTAAACATGCAGATGCCGTTTGGTTTTAGTATTCTTTTGACTTCTTTTAAGAGTTCAACATCTTCTTCTAGATGTTCGACTAAATCCATGCATAATACTGCATCAAAAACATTGTCTTTGAAGGGTGTTTTTAGTGCATTTCCTTCATACAATTTTTTGTAATTGAATTTTTTTGCTTGTTTTAGTGCGCTTTTCGAGATGTCTAGGCCGTAGCATTTGCCGAATTTGTTTATTGATGAAAAATTAAATCCTGTTCCGCAGCCTAGGTCTAGTATTCTTCCTTTTTTGTTTAAGTATTTTCTTAGAAGTTTTTTAATCATGTCATTTCTTATGTTTATCCACCATAATTTCTCTGGCAGAACATCATAAAGTTCAAAATTGCTTTCTTCCATTTGGTTTCAAATCTCCGATTTGACACATTGAAAATTCAAAACTATTTTAATTGATTTTTTGAATTTTCATTTTTTTATTTTTTGCTGATTATCTCAGCTATTAATCCAAAGAAGAATACTTGGAATGCCATGAAGAAAAGAACAAGTGTTAATCCTCCAAATCCATCAGTTACTATGTAGTCTCTTAATCCTCTTAATATTGCTAAAATCAAGAAAAATATGGATAATGGCATAAAGAATCTTATTGGATTAAAGTATAATGCCAATTTAAAGATTAGTTTGAAGAATTTTGTTGTGTCTTTAATTGGTTTTATGTAGGATTTTCCTTTTCTTTTGTAATAGGGTATAGGTATGAACTTTACATCATATCCTTTTGTCAATCCTATCATAGTTAGTGTTGATGTGAATGAGAATCTTTGCGGGAATAAGTTCCAGTATTTTAGTGATATTTCTTTTTTGAATACTCTTAATCCTGAATTTAAGTCAGGTATGTATTTTCCTGCTAAGAAGCTTGCCATTTCTTTCAGCACGAATTTTGCAAATCTTCTTGACAAAGGTATTCCTTTTCTATCTCTTTTTCCTATGACAATGTCAAAGTCTTCGCAGTATTCTGTTAGTCTGTTTAGTTCTTTGTTTGGATATGTGCCGTCGGAATCTGTTATTGCAATCCAGTCATATTTTGAGTTTTTTATTCCTGTTTTGATTCCTGCGCCATAGCCTTTGTTGATTTTGTGTGTTATTATTGTTGCTCCTTTTATTTTTGAATAATCATATTGTTTCTTGCTGCCGTCATTTACTGCTAGAATTTCAAATTTACTTACATTTGATTTTTTTAGAGAATAAATTAAGTCATTTACTGTTTCCTGTAATATGTCTACTTTCTCATTATATGTTGGGATGACAACAGTTAGATTGATTTTTTTCATGATTCCCCCTGTTTTTGTGATTTTTGTTTGTTTTTTTAAACTTTCTTTTCTTGTATTTATACTTTGCCATATGTTTTTAATAATGTTTTAGTGATAAATTTATTATCTAAAACACCAATTCATAAAGCATAAAAAGCCCCTATTCTCGCTTTGCTATATAAATAAAATGAGGTTTAATTGATGGAAACAATATTAGTCACAGGCGGTGCAGGCTTTATTGGCAGTCATGTTTGTGATAAATTATTAGCTCTTGGCAATAAAGTGGTTTGTGTTGATAATCTTAACAACTATTATTCTCCTATGCGTAAAATAAAGAATATTCAGCATAATTTTGATAACAAGAATTTTGAGTTTATTAATTTAGACATCCAACACAAAGATCAGTTAGAAGAGATTTTTAAAGAGCATAAGATTGAAAGGATTTGTCATTTAGCAGCTCGTGCAGGAGTTAGACCGTCAATTGAAAAACCGTTATGGTATAGAGATACTAATGTTACTGGCACTTTAAATTTGTTAGAGCTTGCTAAAGTGTTTGATGTGCATAATTTTGTTTTTGCTTCTAGTTCTTCTGTTTATGGAAATAATCAAAGAATTCCTTTTAGAGAAGAAGATCCTGTAGATTTTCCTATTTCTCCTTATGCTGCAAGTAAAAAAGCTTGTGAACTTTTCTGTTATACGTATAGTCATTTGTGTGATATTAATGTTACTTGTTTGAGGTTTTTTACGTGCTATGGCCCTCGTGGTAGGCCAGAGATGGCTCCTTATTTATTTACTGACAGGATAAGTAAAGGTTTGCCAATTAAGAAATTTGGCGACGGAACTACAAAAAGAGATTATACTTTTATCGCTGATATTGTTGAAGGTATAATAAAAGCTTTAGAAAGACCGTTCAAATTTGAAATTATTAATTTAGGTAATAACACGCCTGTTGAATTAAATTATTTCATTAAGGTTATTGAAGATGCTGTCGGCAAGAAAGCGATTATCGAACCGCATCCTATGCAAAAAGGTGATGTTCAGATTACTTTTGCTGATATTTCTAAAGCAAAAGGATTACTAGACTATGAACCTAAAACTTCTATTGAAGAAGGTATGAAGAAGTTTGTTGAGTGGTATAAAAAAGAGGTTGCAGAATGAAGATAGCTGTTATTGGTACAGGTTATGTTGGTCTTGTGGCAGGAACTATGTTTGCTAAAGTCGGCAATAATGTTGTTTGTGTAGATAAAGATCAGGATAAGATTAATTTGCTTAATCAAGGAAAGGTTCCTATTTACGAACCTGGTTTAAATCAAATTGTTCTTGATGCTCAGGACGATAAATTAATTGAATTTACAACTGATATTAATAAGATTAAAGATTGCAAAGTTATTTTTCTTGCTGTTGGAACTCCTAGTGCTGAAACTGGTGAGTTTAATCTCGAATTCATAAAAACTGCTGCTAAGGAAGTTGCTCAAGTGATTTCTGAAACTTCTGATTTTAAAGTTATTGTTAATAAGAGTACGGTTCCTCCTGGAACTATGGAATTAATTAAAAAAATTTTAAATGAAAATTCTAATAAGAATTTTGCTGTTGTTTCTAATCCTGAATTTTTAAAAGAAGGCAAGGCTGTTGATGATTTTGAATCTCCTGACAGGATTGTTATTGGAACAGAGTCAGAAGAAGCTAAGGAAATTCTTTCTCAAATTTATGAGCCTTTTTCTTTAAAGAGAAAAAAACTTATTTTCATGAAGCCTGTTGAGGCTGAACTTACTAAACTTTTTGCAAATACTTTTCTTGCAAATAAAGTTGCTTTAATTAATGAGTTTGCTAAGATTTGCGTAGGTTTTGATGCAGATATTATGAATGTTCGTAATGGTGTTTGTTCCGACAGGCGTATTGGCTGGGAATTTATGTATCCTAGCGTCGGTTATGGAGGCAGTTGTTTTCCTAAAGATATTAGAGGATTAGTTCATTCTGTTAATCAAAAGAATATTAACACTAGAATTGTTTCTTCTATTGATACTTCTAATAGAGAACATAAATCTCATCTTGCTGAAGAAATTAAAAATTATTTAGCAGATAAAGGAGGCATTACTGGAAAAACAGCAGCGATTTGGGGCCTCACATTTAAACCTAGAACAGATGATATGCGCGAGTCTGCTGCAATTGATGTAATTAATTTTTTATTAGCTAATGGAGCTAAAATTAAGGTTAATGATCCTAAAGGTATGGAAAATGCTAAGAAAATATTTGGTGAGAAAATTCAATACTGTGAGAGTAAATATGATGCATTAAAAGATGCAGATATTTTGGTTCTTTTGACAGAATGGTCTGTTTATCGTTCTCCTGATTTCGAAGAGATTAAAAATAATCTAAAACTTCCTGTGATTTTTGATGGCAGAAATATTTTTGATCCTGATAGATTAAATAATTTAGGTTTTGATTATATTGGTATTGGCAGGAAATATTTGAGGTAATTCTTATACATAACATTTAAAAAGAACAAAGCCATTTTTCAGCCTAAAGAGAGGTGGATTTTATGCTTGCTATGGACCTTGTTTCCAAGAAATTTGTTAAGGCTAATATCGATGACACTCTTTCTAAATTAATAGGAAAATTCAAGAAATATAAGGCAAGTCATGCTGTTATTTTTGACAAAGATAAATATTTAGGAGTAATTTCTAAAAAATTTTTCCTTACAAGCAGGATAAATCCTGACGAGATGAAAATTTCTAATATTATAAAGAAACGTTCCAAATCAAAAGTTAATATTTATGTTCCTGAGTTAAAACCCAGCACGACTTTGAAAGAAATTGCTAGGTTGATGTTTACTGCAGATGTGAAAATTTTGCCTGTTCTTGATAAAAAGAAGTTTATTGGTGTTGTTCACGCATTAGATGTTTTGAAAAATATTAGCACAAGTTACAAAGGTGTTCCTGTTAAGACTATTTATTCTACTCCTGTTATTGTTAATTATGATGAGCCTATTGGTTTAGTTATTAAACTTTTTAACAGAATGAAGTTTCATCGTTTGCCTGTTGTTGATAAGAATGAAAATTTTATTGGTATGATTACTCTTGGTGATTTGGTTAAGAAGTATCATGTTTGGGGTTATAGAGGTTTTATGCTGCCTGCTGGTGCGCAGCATACTGGCTTTAAACTGCTTGGTACGGGCGAGAAAACTAGCCAGATTAATGCTTCAATTTCAACGATTTTTTCACCTGCTCCTTTGTATAACCTAGCTCCTAAATCTTCTATTGCTCAAGCAATTAATCTTATGGTTAAAGCAGATATTTCAAGTGTTGTGATTACAGACAAGAGAAAAGTAGTGGGCATCCTGACTGTTAGGGATGTGTTAAAAGATTATGCAGCAGCCTAAAGTGTTAATGTATGGATGGGAGTTCCCTCCGTTTAAGTCAGGGGGTCTTGGTACTGCATGCCATGATCTTACTAAAGGTTTGTCTAGTTTTGATTCTAAAGTTGTTTTTGTTATGCCTGTTAAGCCTGGCAGTAAAGCTGAGTTTGTTGAGCTTGTTGGTGTTGATACTAAGGAGATTGAAAGTATGTTGACTGCTTATGCTCAGCCAGGTGATGATGACGTGTATTCCTGGAATTTGTTTGGGGAGGTTGCGCGTTATGCTCGTTTTGCAGGCAAGTTAGCTAAAAAATTTAAGCATGATGTTATTCATGCTCATGATTGGATGACTTATGGTGCAGGTATTATTGCTAAAAAATTGTCAGGAAAGCCTTTGGTTGTTCATTTGCATGCCACTGAATTTGATAGAACTGCTAATAATCCTGACCCGCATATTAAATTTTTAGAGCGAAGAGGTCTTGAAGAAGCTGATGTTATCATAACTAATTCTAATTTTTCTAAAAATAATATTATTAAGAATTATGATGTTCCTGCTGAAAAAATTAAGGTTGTTTATTGGGGTATTGATCAAAGCTCGCCTGATTTTGAGTTAAATTTTAAGTCAGAATTAAGTAAGACTCATAAGATTGTTTTGTTTCTTGGCAGACTTACTGTGCAGAAAGGTTGTGATTATTTTTTGCAGGCTGCTAAAAAAGTTCTTGAACTTGAGAAAAATACTAAGTTTATTATTGTGGGTAGTGGTACGATGATGCCTGAGCTTGTTTCTTTAGCTCATAAGCTTGGTATTGATGAACATGTTATTTTTACTGGCGCTCTTAAGGGTGCTGATGTGCATAAGGCTTTTCAGATGGCTGATGTTTTTGTGATGCCTTCGGTTTCTGAACCTTTTGGTCTTGTTGCTTTGGAAAGCATGAGAAATAAAACTCCTTTAATTATCAGCAAGCAAAGCGGTGCGAGTGAAGTTATTAAGAATTGTTTTAAGCTGGATTTTTGGGATGTTGATAAGATGACTTGTGATATAGTCTCTATTTTGCGTTATCCTTCTTTGAAGCATGAATTAAAACAAAATGGTTTTAAAGAAGTTTTGCATCATGATATTTTTAAGCCTGCAAAAGAGGTTTTAGATATTTATAAGGAAGTTAGGGGGGATTCATGAAGGGAGTTTGTTTTTATTTTCAGGTTCATCAGCCTTATCGTATTAGAAAGGATTTTAGTGTTTTTGATATTGGCAGGAAAAAAGATTATTTTGATATTGCAAAAAACAGTCAAGTGTTAAAAAAAGTTAGTGAGAAATGTTATTTGCCTGCTAATAAGATTCTTTTGGATTCTTTAGCTAAGCACGAGGATTTTAAAGTTGCGTTTAGTGTTACTGGAAGTATTTTTGAACAATTTCAGGAACATGCTCCTAATGTGTTAAAATCTTTTTCTGATTTAGCTAGTACAGGGGGAGTAGAATTTCTTGCTGAAACTTATAATCATAGTTTGTCGTTTTTGTTTGATAAAGAGGAGTTTCAATTTCAGATTGCTGAGCATAAAAAATTGATGAAATCTTTTTTTAATCAAAAGTCTAAAATTTTTCGTAATACTGAATTGATTTACTCTAATGATCTTGCGAAGTTTGTTGAAAAGCTTGGCTTCAAAGCTATTCTTGCAGAGGGTGCTGGCAAGATTTTGGAATGGCGCAGCCCTAATCATGTTTACAAGGCTAAAGATTGTGATGTTAAATTATTGTTGAAGAATTATAAGTTGAGTGATGATGTTGCTTTTCGTTTTAGTCAGCAGTCTTGGGAAGGCTGGCCTTTAACTGCTGAAAAATATGCTGATTGGATTAACGCTAGTGGCGGAGAGTTTGTTAATCTCTTCCTTGATTATGAAACTTTTGGTGAGCATCAATGGCAGGATACCGGTATTTTTGATTTTTTAGCTGCTTTGCCTGGTGAATTAAAAAATAAGGGTTTGACTTTTTTTAAGCCTTCTGAACTTCTTAAGTTCAAGCCAAAAGCTGTTTTGGATTTTAAAGAGCCTGTTAGTTGGGCTGATACTGAGAGGGATACGAGTGCTTGGCTTGGTAATGATCTTCAAAGAAGTGCTGCTGCTTTATTATACAGAATTAAAGGTGCTGTTTTGCGTTCTAATAATAAGCAGTTGATTGATTCTTGGCGTAAATTAACAACAAGTGATCATTTTTATTACATGTGTACAAAATGGTTTAATGATGGTGATGTTCATAAGTATTTTAATCCTTATGATACGCCTTATGAGGGTTATGTGGCTTTTATGAATGTCTTGAATGATATTATACACAGGGTTAAAGATACGAAAGGTTTAAAAATGGATAAACCTTCAATTAAGCAGAAAAGGGGTGTTTAAGGTGGTTAAGAAAAAAAAGGTTAAAGCTAAAAAAACTAAGAAATCTGTTAAAAAAGCTTGCCCGAAAAAACCTAAAAAAGTTAAGCGAGCTTGTCCTAAAAAACCTTGTCCAAAAGCGATTTTGAAAGAATGCAGGAAAAGTGTTGCTTTTGTTCTTGAGGATGGCAGAAAATTAAAAAATATTGTGCATTTGATTGATGAGCTTGAAACAATGTCTGATGAAGTTTTTTATTCTCATGTTAATGAATTTAAGAATGATTTTAGTAATTGGTTAAGAGACGTGTTAAAGGAAGATGTTGTTGCAGATGAATTGCAATTGGTTAATAATAGGTTTGATACTCAGAGGACTTTGCTTAAGCATGTTGTGAGGAAATTTATTGAGGCTAAAAAATGAATAGAATTCCTAAGATTCCTAAAAAGCAGTATTTTTGGTTAAAGGATGGCAGAGAGCTGAAGAATTTGCATATGCTTGTTGCTGAACTTCCTAAGATGGAAGATTCTGTTTATGCTCATCATGTTAATTCTAAAAAAAATGATTTTGCTAATTGGGTAGAGCATACTATGAATGAGATTGATCTTGCTTCTAAGATGAAGACTGTTAAGAATAAGCATCATATGAAACATTTGCTTAAGCAGCATTTTAAAGAAAAGAGTATTTATGAGGATTTGCAGAGTTCTATTAAGCATTTAGGTTTTGATACGCAACAAAACGTGAAGACTAGAATTTGGCTTGGAGTTTTTGTTGCAGTTTCTGTTGGAGCTATGATTACTTTTTTATCACTGTTGATTTAATTTTTGCTGCCTGTTTTATGAGCTTACTTATTATGATTTTTATTAACAGCGACAGAGGGTCGCCCCCTTCGGGGATGTCGCTATTCGAATATACTCCGCGAACAAGCGAATTGGCAGCAAAATTATTATTTTAAAGAATTTATTTTCTTAATTATCTCTTCTATTTCTTCATCACTTTTTCCATGTGCTTTTAATCCTTGTTCTAATGTTTCCATTGCTGCCATAGGACAGCCTAGGCAGGATATGCCTGCTTGTATTAATATTTCTCCTGCTTCTGGTTTTTTTTCAAGAATTTCTTTTATTTTCATTTCTTTTGTTATTTCGCTCATTTTTGTTTCTCCTTATAATTTTTTATTGCTGTTTTTAAAGCATCATTTCCTAATACAGAACAATGAACTTTAATTTGTGGCAGACCGCCTAATTTTTCTGATATTTCTTTTGGTGTTAATTTTTCTGCTTCGTCTAGTGTCATGCCTTTTACCATTTCTGACATTGCTGATGTGCTTGCTATTGCTGATGCGCACCCATATGTCTGCCATCTACATTCGACAATTTTGTTATCTTTAACTTTTATCCAAACTTTCATTACATCTCCGCATGCAGGACTTCCTGCTTCTCCTATACCGTCTGCTTCTTTGTTCCATTTAGCTACGTCTTTGTCGGTCAAGAAATTTTTTGGATTGATAAAGTGTTCTTTTACTTTATCTGAATATAAGAATTTTTTTTTCATAATGGGCTTATTTTCCTCAATTTTTCAACACATACTTTTACTGTTTTGATTGTATAATCAATATCTTTTTCGGTGGTTCTCTTACCAAGACTAAATCTTACACTTCCATGTGCTTCTTCTTCTCCACAGCCTGATGCCATTAAAATTCTGCTTGGTTTCAAGCTCTTGCTGCTGCAGGCACTTCCTGTGCTTACTTCTATCCCTTTTTCATTTAGTAATAGCATTAGTGATTCTCCTTCTACTTTTTTGAAAGAAACATCAATTGTTTTAGGAAGTCTATTATTAGAATCGACAGGACCGTTTAAGTCAACACCTTCAATTTCCATTAAACCTTTTAATAAGTTGTTGCTTAATTTTCTTAATCTTGCACTTTCTTTTTCCCTATTTGCTTGGATTAATTCTAGTGCTTTTGCAAATCCGACATAACCCGCAACATTTTCTGTTCCGTTTCTTAATCCAAATTCTTGTCCTCCACCGTGAATTAGTGGGGTTATTTTTGTTCCTTGTTTAAGATATAGCATGCCTACTCCTTTTGGTCCATAAATCTTGCCAGCATTTAATGTCATCATGTCAGCACCTAATTCTTCTACATCTAAATTTAATAATCCTGCTTGGCACGCATCTGTGTGAAATGTTATTTTGTTTTTTTTGCATACTTCTGATATTTCTTTTATTGGATTGATTGCTCCTGTTTCATTGTTTGCGTACATCACAGAAACAAGTACTGTTTTTCTTGTTATCGCTTTTTCTACATCTGCTGCAGAAACTATTCCTTCTTTGTTTGGCAGTAAATATGTTATTTTAAATCCTTTTGATTCTAAGTATTTGCAGCTATTATATACAGCAGGATGTTCTATTAGTGTTGTTATGATATGTTTTCCTTTTTTGTCATCCATAAATCCTTTTAATGCAAAGTTGTCGCTTTCTGTTCCTCCTGACATGAATAGTATTTCACTTGATTTTGCGTTAATGATTTTCGCTACTTTTTCTCTTGCAGCATCTAATGTTTCTTTTGCTTCTAATCCTGTGCTGTGCAGGCTGCTTGGATTACCAGGTATATTTTTCAGTACAGAAATCATTTCATTTAATACTTCTTCATCTAAGTAAGTTGTTGCCGCATGGTCTAAATATATTCGTTTTTCCATTTCTTTCCCCTGAAATTTGTATCCCCTCTCCCGGATTCGAACCGGGAACCTTTCGGTTTCAGCTGACTCTCTTTCATTCCCAGCATTATGCACAGTCAGAGAGTGATTTGATCTACAGCCGAACGCTCTACCGTTGAGCTAAGAAGGGCTATAGTGTATATACTCCTGAGTGATTTATAAGGTTTTTGTCTATTTTAACCAAAATGCTTTAATACTCCTTTTCCTTTTTTTAGTGCATGACCGCGATTATTGACCCTTGGGGTTCTGTCCTTGTTAAAGATTATGAAAAAATAATCAAGGATTTTGGTTTAGAGATATTTACTCCTAAGACTTTTCCTAAGCCTAATAGAATTATGCGTAGAGGTGTGGTTTTTGCGGGTAGAGATCTTAAGAGGATTGCTGAGTGTTTAAAGAAAAAAAAGAAATTCTATGCGCTTTCTGGAATTATGCCTTCTGCAGAAAAGATTCATTTTGGTAATAAGATGGTTGTTGAGAATTTGAGATATTTCCAAGATCATGGTGCTAAGACATATATTCTTATTGCTGATCTTGAAGCAGCTGCTACTAGAGATATTAGTTTAGAAGAAGCTCAAAAGCGTGCTTTGAATTTTCATATTCCTGCTTATATTGCTCTTGGTTTAGATCCTAAAAAAACTATTTTTTATTTTCAGTCTGAAAATCGTAAAGTTATGAATATGGGTTATGAGTTTGCTAAGAAAGTTACTTTGAATGAGTTTAGATCTATTTATGGTCAGGCAGATCCTAGTAGAATTATGGCTGCTGTTTTGCAAAGTGGTGATATGTTATATCCTCAGACTGTTGAAAAAATGCCTGGTATTATTCCTGTAGGAGTTGATCAAGATCCTCATGTTAGATTATGCAGAGATATAATATCAAGAACTAGAGTTAAGTATGATTTTGTTCCTATTAGTAGTTTGTATCATAAGTTTACGCCAGGATTAGATGGTAGTTTAAAGATGTCTAAGTCTAAGCCAGGTAGTTGTATAGAACTTCCTGAAGATATTAAGTCTATTACTAAGAAAATTAAAGCTGCTAAGACTGGGGGCAGAGAAACTGTTGAAAAACAGCGTAAGCTTGGAGGAAAGCCAGAAGAGTGCATGATTTTTGAGCTTTACAAGCAGCATTTGATTAATGATGATAAAGAATTGCAGAAAATTTATGATAAATGCAAGAAAGGCAAGCTTACTTGTGGCGAGGATAAAGCTCATTGTATTGAACATTTCAAGATGTTTATGCAGACTTTTTATGCTAATTTGGAAAAAGCCAGAAAACAAGTTAGTAAATTGAAATTTATAAGATGAAATTCTTAGAAGAAATTAAAAAATTAAATCTTCCGAAAGATAAATTTGCAGTTTTTGGAAGCGGTCCTTTGGCGATTAGGAATATTAGAGAAGTGAGAGATGTTGATATAATTGTTAAAGATGATTTATGGGTTGAGTTAAAGAAAAAATATCCTGTTGATAGTGATTTAATCAGAATTGGAAATATTGATATTTTCCATAATTGGCAGACCTTTGATGATGTTAATGAACTTATTGATGATGCTGATATTTTTGAGGCTATTCGTTTTGTTAAATTAAAATATATGATTTCTTGGAAAGAAAAAAGAGGTCAAGAAAAAGATAAGACTGATTTAGAATTGATTAAAGACTATTTAAAATCAAACAAAAAAGATTAACTTTTATAGCATTCTACTAACCTTCTAAATCCTAATTTCAAAGCTATTTTTCAGAAACCTTTATATAACCAAATAGCATATTTATTGACCAAATAGGTTATATAAATGATTGCCCCATTACCAAAATGGATTATGCTGGCGTACTCTAGACTTTGGACTAAATTCAAAGCTAAACAATTCACTTTTTCTCAAGCTGAAAAATTGCTAAAACTGCCCAATACTAGCATTATACTTTCTCGTTTAAAGAAATATGGCTGGCTAATTGTTGAGCTTGATCCAAATGATTCTCGTAAAAGATTGTACAAACTAATCTCACCACTCAAAGCAGTAGAGGAAATGGCTAAATGAGAGAATTAAGAATGCACAGGAATTTTGCATTATTTTTCTTAGTTCTTACAATGGTTTTAACTCTGTTCCTTTCTGTTAATATGTTTGATGTTTCTATTACTGGAAGCACAATTTTAGATGAGAAGTCTGTTGAATATCCCGAGAGATATTGTGAAAATATTAATTTCTTTACCAGGAGATGTATCATACAAACTGAGAAAGAATTGTGTCATTTAGAAAATAAAGATATTGTTTGTGAAGCTGTAATGAATACAAGAAGTTATGTTGATAAATTAAATACTAAACAAGTGAAAACATTTAATGATAAAGGAATTCCAATTATTAAAAATAATAAAGTTGAATATTTTAGACCAGAATTAGGAAAGAGATTTACAGTTGATTTAAACAAGGTTAAAAATATTCATATTGGTTTTACTTCTGATATTTTTATTATTCGTGACTTTTATTATGGAACTTGTGATGAAGGAGATAATTGTACGATTGATGTTGGCGTTGAAATAAAGCCATTTGATAGCCAAGCTACTTTGCCTCAAATTAATGATTTAGTTGCAAGATGGGATTTTGTTGAAGATGCAACCGATACTGGGATTTTAAGAAAGAGTAATGGGACAGTTCATGGAGCTACTCATACATTTGAGAGATATGAATTTGATGGGAAAGATGATTACATAATACTTGATGATAATTTAACCATAACTAATACAAGCACTATTCTTGCTTGGATAAAAAGAGAGGATTTAACTTCGTGGGAGTCTATTTTAGGAGTTGTAGCAGGAGGGCATTTTCTTGCAATTAGAGACTGGGATGAACTTGTAATACAATACATTACTAATGAAGGTAGAAAGAGTTGTTATAGTTCTACTCTAATTCTTGATACGGACTGGCATCAGGTAGGCGCGGTCCTTTATGGTGATGGAACTACAAGAACAAAAATGTATATTGATGGAGTGGATGTAACAGATTTAGCTAAATGCGGTATTTGGAATACATCTGCTGTTGCTTTTAAAGCAGAATTTATTGGGTTTGGTTCAGCTCTTTATACTAACGGCAGCATAGAAAATGTATACGTCTGGAACAGATCATTAACAGCAAATGAAATAGAAGAAGTTTATAATCAAACAAGATTTAACACATCAGGAAATACTCAGACTTATTCAGGAACGTTTACAGGAGGAATTATAGATACAAATAATGTTAGTTCTAATTGGACTACTTTAAGTTGGACAACCACAGAACCAGCTGGAACAAGTGTTGAGGTAAAATATCGTATAGGAAATTATACTAGAATAAATGAAAGCAATCCTTCTCTTAGAAATTTATGGAAATTTAACAGAACTGATTCAACAAACATTACTGCAAATAATACAATAAATGGTAATTTGTCATTGCACTATAAATTTAATTCAATAAATGATTTTGCAGATTATTCTGGACAAGAAAATAATGGAACAAATAATGGAACGGCATATACTCAAGAAGGATTTATAAGAGGGGGAAGGGTATTTGATGGTGTTGATGATTATATTGTGATTAATAACAATATAACTATAACTAATACTTCTACGGTTCTTGTTTGGATAAAAAGAGCTGATATAACTACTTGGAATCTAATTTTAGGCGTTACAGCAGGAGGTTATTATCTTGGAATTAGAGATTGGGATGAGTTAATAGTGCAATACGCAACAGAAGAAGGTAGAAAGAGTTGTTATAGTTCGACTCTAATTCTTGATAAAGAATGGCATCAGGTAGGCACTGTCCTTTATGGTGATGGAACTACAAGAACAAAAATGTATATTGACGGACAGGATGTAACAAATTTAGCTAAATGTGGTATTTGGAATACATCTGCTGTTGCTTTTGCTGCAGAATTTATTGGTTTTGGTTCAGCTATTTATAATGATGGAGAGATAGACAACTTAAGAGTCTACAATATATCACTCAATGATTCACAAGTTAAAGAAATATATGCAAAAGAAGCAGGAATCTATGATGAAATAGGCAGTAATTATGGTCGAGAACATAATACTACGCGAACAGGTGGTTTATTTGAAAGTAATGGTGCATTGAAGTTTGATGGAGATACTTCTTCAATTAATGTTTCATATATTAATGTATCAAATAGGAGTATTGTTTCTTGGATAAAAGAAGTAGGAAAAGCATGGACATTCTTAGTAACAACTCCTGCAACAAATTACACTGGCGGTGTTGCGGGTGGTGCGGCGCATATTCCTTTCAATGGAACTGATATTGGTGTTTATGTAAATGGAACTTTTTTTAATGGAACGATTGATGTTTTAGCTACTTACAACAAAACTTTAAATGCAAATGAAATAAGTGATTTATTCATTAATTGGTCTAGTTGGAGTAATTATGACGATAACTCTGGCTCGATTTTAGACGATGAAGGACGATTACTACAGTATCAAGCAAGACTTAATACAACAAATAATGCAAACACTCCTGTTCTTCATTCTACAACAAATCTTCAATTAATTCAAGAACCCAATTTAATGGCATATTATAGTTTTAATAATGCTTCAGGTGAATGTGATGCTGATTCTGTATTTGATTTGTCAGGAAATTATAGGGACGGTGAGATAATTGGCACTGTTAATTTCTCTGGAACGCAAAATGGGAATGCTTTGGTATTAAATGGAGGAGGATATATTAAATTGCCTAGTGATTTGGGTAATTTATCTGATGAATATACAATAACTTTCTTGACAAGATTCAATCAGGGCACACAAAATGATATGATTGCTTTAGGATTTTATGAAGGTTATAGTTTTGAAGTTGAGACAAGAAATTCAAGTTATTTCCTATTCAATCAAACCAGACCAATAGGAACTTCTGCAAGATTAAACTTGTTCTATGAACCAAACAGATGGACATTTTGGGCATTACAGTTTGATGGAAGTAAAATGAGATTATACAAAAATGGAGAAGGATTATATCTGAGTAGAAATATGAATCTTCTAGGTTCTTCTTCATTATGTAATGCTATTGGAGGAAATAGGACGTGTGCTGCAGGTGAATTTAATGGTTCTATTGATGAAGTTAGAATATATAATGTAAGTTTAAGTATTGAAAAGATTTTAAATATTAGTAGATCTCTTAATTATTGTAGTAATGGTGTTTGTGATAGTGGAGAAAATTATTCGAATTGTCCTGAAGATTGTTTGATTTTGAATTGTATAAATAATGCTACTGTTAAATGCCTTGATTTTGGCGGAGTAGATGATTTGAATGGTACAATTAATGTTACTCCTACAAATACATTTTCTGCTAATTTTTCTGAAGGAGGCGTCACTTTTAGAAACTTGACTTCTGGAAATGAAACTAATATTAGTTTCCTTGCTTTTAATAATAATAGTGATGGTTTACCGTTAACTAATATGATTGTTGAAATTAGATACAAAGATGTGGGTAATAGTTCACTTGTTGGTACAACAGATACAAATAAAATTCGAATACAAAGTTATGCTGCGTTTAGAAATACTAGTTTTGATGTTGTTTCTTTACCAGGATATAAAAGCGATAATGTTGTTGTAGAACATGGCTTAATTAAAAGATCTAATTTGTCATTGTTAAAGTCAGTCGATGGAGTTTACAAAATACAGTTAAGATCTGCAGCAAATCCTAATTTGCCTATTGATTATGTTGCTTTGCATGCGGTAACACAAAATAATTATGAGTTATGGGAGGATTTACTTGCAAACAAAAGCGGTTTCAAAAGATTTGATCAAACAAGAACTAATGTTATCTCAAAAGATGTGGTGTGGTTTAGTAAGAATATTATGGCGCCTGTGTATGAGACTACAATCCCTGCTGCTGATGAAATTAATAATTCAATAAATAAAACTATTGCAAAAGGAGAGACGTTCTCAATAAGTTTCTCAATAGCTAGTTTAGTAAATCTTACTAGTGTGGAAGTAAATTTAACAAATCTTTCAAACTCACAAGAAAGTTTGCCTGTATCAAATATTAGTGTATATCAAGTTGCTCAAGGTTTGAAATTCTGGAATAGTTATAGCTTAGATGATATTAATAGACAAGCAATTGGATTAATGCCAGATTTGTTAAATAAATTTGATTATATTAATATAATTCAAAATAAAACACAAAGATTTTGGATAACAATAGAAGTGCCGGAAACTGCTTTAGGAAATTATACAGGAAATATAACTGTTTATAATAATTCAGAGAAATTATTTGATATTCCAGTAAGAATAGATGTTCTGAATTTTACTCTCAATTTGCCGGATAGTCAGAGTTTCTTATATGCTAGTCCATTAATGTTGCTTAATTCTGAGAATAATACCAAAGTCTATGAAAATATAGAAGAACACCAAGCAAATACAGTAGTTCAGGTAGCTTCTGCTCCAGATATAGAGATGCACAAAAATGGAGAAGCAGGTTGTACTGCAGTAATTTGCTATAACTTAAGTGAAGTTGAAAATTATTTTGATGTACTGCAAAATCAAAATATTCTTCCACGAGAACAATATCTTGTCATATCTCCTAGCCGCAGTTTGAGGGTGGCAACTGAATTAGGAGTTACTGCAGGAACAATTTATGAACAATTTTCTAATAAAACTTTTATTGATGCTTATATTATATTAATTCAGAACTTAAGTTCGGTTGGAGATGTAAGAGGAATAGAACTTATATTCTCTGTTGTTGACGAACCAGCTGATGACTTAGAGAAAAGAGTTTATGCAGACAGGCTTTTAGGAATAATTAAGAATAATGTGAGTGATGAAAGGACTTGGACAACATATACATATCCAAGATGTGAAAATAATGTTGTTGGCACAGGAACTTACGCTCCTATAGGCACCAATATTCCAGGGCTTGATCCTTTGCTGGATTATAAACTTCATGCTTTAACATCAACAACTAATGAAACAAGAATTGATGCAAATGCAAGTAAATTTGGTTATTATACGACTTATTATTCTAATTTAAGAAATCCTGTTTATAATAGATTCTTAGCAGGTTATTTTGCATATAAAACAACTGCAAAGGCTGTGGGGGTTTATGCATATGGGTCTTATATAAAGGATCCTTATATTGATTTTGATTTATTTTGGAGTTATAATCTTGCCCGTAATCTTCCTGATTTTCTTTTAGCTTATCCTACTTGGAATGGAGATATGTTATCAACAATTTCATTTGAAGGATTAAGAGAAGGAATTACTGATTCAAAATATCTGGCTAAATTAACAAATCTTACAATCAATTTACCTTTAAATCCTGTTGCAATCGAGGCTAATAGAACATTAAATAATCTTTTTACAGGACTTTCTGTGAATTGGGTGGCTGATTATGAGGAAGAAGGTAATATTTATGGTTTTGATCATATTATTTTAAGAAATCTTTCCAGCACGAATAATCAGTCTGATTATGGTGTGTTTGATGATATTCGTGCGAATTTGACTGAGTATATTTTGCAATTATTGACTTTTTGTGGTAATGGTATTTGTGAAATGAATTATAGTGAGAATGTTACTAATTGTCCTGAGGATTGTGATGTTGATCGTGATTTGATTATTGATCCTAAGGATCCTTTGATTGGTAATAAGAGTTTTGTTACTACTAATTTAGTTAATTTCAGTATTGAAGTCAATGGTTCTTCTAATTTGGGTCAGAATTTTACTGGTGTTTTGGTTGTTTTGTTTAATGAAACTAATTTACCTAGTGTTGAGTTTTTGTGGAATTTTTCTTTGAATAAATTAAAGTTAAATTGGATTAATGTTTCTAAATTATTTAATGGTTCTTTTGGTGCTATTTCGGTTAGTGGTTTGAATTTGTCTAATCAGTCTGGTAAGTCTCTTTATGTTGATATTGTTTTGAATTCGGGCAGGGTTTGTGTTGAGGATGTTGAGAATGTTACTGTTGCGAATTTGTCTAATACTTGTGATGATGTTAATGAGTTTTTGATTGATTGTCCTGGAACATCTGGCAAGTATGTTTGTAGTTTGTCGCAAGGTAAGTATAAGATTGATAATTTGGATTATTCTGCTGCAGGCGAATCTAATGCTGCTGCTGCGGCGGCTGGTGCTGCTGGTGGAGGGGGTACTCCTGAGGTTGTGAATTATAGTTCTATTCCTGTTAATGAAATTCCTGGTGTGAGAGAGTTTCCTGGTGGTGCTTCTATTATGGGTGAGGAATTAGAAGAAGGTGTTGGGCCTGGTGAAGGTGGAGTGCCTGCGGCAGGTAAGGCTTTCTTTTTTGGTGTTGAGACTACGGCGAATTGGGCTGTTGTGTTTTATGTTTCTGCTACTTTTGCTATACTTTTCTTTATTTTAATCATTATTCAAATTAAAAATAAATATAAGCGTAAAAAATGGAGAAGAAGAAAATAAATATTAGGAAGATTGAATGGTCAGTTAGACCTTTGCCTAAGTGGATTATGTTAGCTTATTCTAGAATTTGGAATAAATTTAAGGATAATCAGTTTGATCATAAAAAAGCAGATGTTTTGTTAAAGGAAAATGTTAGTATTATTCTTTCTAGATTGAAAAAATCTGGTTGGTTAAAGATTTCTTTAGATCCTAATGATTCGAGAAAGAGATTGTACAAGTTAATCTCTCCGATGGATGCTGTTAAAGATATAGGAAAAGCATAAATTCACCATTAAATTTATAAATCAATCATAGCTTTTTCTCTTATATGCCCCAGTAGTGTAGTGGTCATCACAGAGCCCTGTCGAGGCAGGTTTTTGCTGTCGCAAAAAGGCTCTAACCCGAGTTCGACTCTCGGCTGGGGCGTTTAACTTCTGTGAAAACGTTTAGTGTGGCAGCGTTGGTGCTACAAGGTTTTTATTTCTGTTCACAGGAGGTAAGAATATGAATATAGATATCCATAATTATCCGAAAAAGTTAAAGCGAGAGCTTGATTATTTAGAAAAGATTTCTATAAGCAAGAAAAATAAGGGTTTGATTAAGACTTTTTATGAGGATTGCATCCTGCAAGGCATAAGTAAGCCCAGAATAGTTAAATTATTAGAAGTAGTACGAAACCTAGCTCTTTTTTTAAAAAAGGATTTTGATAAGGCAGATATTGATGATATTAAAAGAATTGTTTGTTTTTTTGATGAAAAAGAATGGTCTCCCTGGACTAAGGCTACTTATCGTGCTATTTTAAAGAAATTCTTTAAATGGTTAAATGGTAATGAAGAATATCCTAAAGAAGTTAAATGGATTCGTTCTTCTTTAAAATCTAAGGATGTTAAAATTCTTAATACTCAGGACTTGATTACTGAAGAAGAGGTTACAAAAGCTATCAGGGCTAGTGACCATCCCAGGAATAAAGCTTTTATTGCTATTATTGCTGAAAGCGGGTGCAGGATTGGGGAGATTGGTACTTTATGTTTGAAAAATATTGCTTTTGACCAGCATGGAACTGTTTTAAACTTGCATGGCAAAACTGGTTCTAGAAGAGTTAGGGTGATTAATGCTACGACTTATCTTACAACCTGGCTTAATTGTCATCCTTTTAAAGATGATCCTGAAGCTCCTTTGTGGGTTAATGTTGGTTCTTGTAATTATCATAAGCCTATGAGGTATAATGCTCTTGCCAGGATTTTAAAAGATGCTTTTCGTTCTGCTGGTATTAAGAAAAGGTGTAATCCTCATTTGTTTCGTCATTCTCGTGCCAGTATTTTAGCTAATCACTTAACTGAGTTTCAGATGAATCAATATTTTGGCTGGATTCAGGGTTCTGACATGCCTAGCACTTATGTTCATTTAAGCGGCAGGGATTTAGATAGTGCTATTCTTAAAATGAACGGCTTGGTTGTTGAGGAGAAAAAACAACAAGAATCTCCTAAAAAATGTCCTCGTTGTGATAGCATTAATGCTAAAGATAATGTTTATTGTTCTAAATGCGCTGCTATCCTTGATGAAAAAACAAAACTACAATCTCAAAAACAGTTCTTACAAGAACAAAACTCAACAAACAATGTTAATACTTTAATGACTCAGTTAATGAAAGACTCAGATGTCCAAAAACTTCTAGCAGAAAAGATTTTAGCTTTAGGTTTAAAAGAGAAGTTGGTTTAGTGATATTTAAAAAATTTCTTTTGGTTTTTTCTTACTCATTTTCAACCTTACAATTTGCTAATTTTTTAATCAAAGCAATGTATATTTTAGGATTTTTTGACATGTATGTTAAAATTTCTTTTTGTCCTTCTAGTAACGTTTTTGTGACGTCTTGTTTTAATTTTTCATAATCTTGCTCGTACTCTGAAGGAATATCTCCGCTATTCATGCCAGCGCTTATTAAAAAAGGTTTTCCGTCAGTTCTACTTATTACTTCATTAAAAGAAGTTTTATTTAAAATAAATGTGAGTTCGAAATCTTCTAAATTTATTATTTTTTTATTTGATAAAAATTCTTTCATTCTTCTTTCTTGTATTATTTTTAGATCTTTTTTTGTTTCTTCATTTTCAACAACATCTAATAAATAATTTAATTTGAAAATTGGTGCGAGAAGAGGAGAGCCATATTGATTTGGATCAAGGGTATAATCTTTATAGTGTACATTGCCGCTTAAAATTCCTGTTTCATTATTTTTTATTAAAACTTCAGCGATTTCATACTTTGCTTCTTTAATTAGATCATCAGTTTTAAGATTAAAATAATAACTGTCCAAAAAGGATCTCAGTGTATTGAATATATGATCGGATTTTATAAATCCATTTTCAAAGATTAAGTTTTCAATAGTTTTCGCTTTATTATCAATAATTTTTTTTCTGAATGCTTTATTTTTTGTTCTAAAATTTAATAAAATTTCTTGATTTGAGTAAATAAAAGGCATGTTAAGGTTAATTATACCATCGTAACAGTGCCATACCTTAAGGTCTTTTGGAGAAATTAATTTTTCATTTAAACTTTCTATTCTTTTTTTAGTGAAGTTTTCCACTAATTCAGTTATGGCTGCTTGTTTTTGTTTTTTTCCTTCTAGTGTTATTTTCTTTTCTATTTCTTTTTTCTCTTGTTCCAGTTTTTCTATTTCTTCATTCATTTTATTTTTAATCTCCATTATTCTTAACTACTACAAAATAGATAACGCACCTATTAATAAAGATTTTCCCTAGTTTTTCCTAATTTGTTAAATAAAATCTTTAAATAGTTTAATGAAATAGTAAAATTTATATAGATAAAGACGAATATTTTGTCTATGAAGCTCAATAAGCAAGATAAGAAGATGTTTTCATATTTGTATCATCATTATAGAGAGCCTTTGACTAAGATAGCTAAAGCTTGCAGGATTTCTAGAGATCAAGTAGAGTATAGGCTTAAGAAGTATGAAAAAGAAGGCATCATCAAGAAATATTTGACTATTTTCAATTATAGTCTTCTGGGTTATAATGAATTTGTTATAGTTTGGTTGAAAATTAAAAACAATAAGGAGTTAATTAAAAAAGAGCTTAAGAGTATGAAGAAGGTTATTACTTTAGGTGATGAGATTTCCTCTTATGATTTGTTTGTGGATTTTGTTTTTAAGAATAAGCTTGATTTTGAAAAAGAATTTTATTCTTTTTTGAAGAAACATGAAGCTGACATAATTGATTATTCTATATTTACAACTAGTTATGGTGAATTTTATCCTCTTAAAACCTTTGGTTTTTCAGATGAAGAAAAAATATACGTTGTAAGCGATTTAATTAAAACAATCCAGCTCAAAAATAAGGATTTAGAAATATTGAAAATTCTGGAAAAAAACGGCAGAACTAAAATTATTGATATTGCCAGAAAAACAGGACTTTCCAGCGAATTAATCGTTTACAAATTAAAACAATTTTACAAAAATAAAATCATTCTCGGAGTAAAAATTCAATTTGATATAGAGAAACTAGGATTTTACTTTGGAAATTTAAGAATTAAATTAAAAAATTTAGATGGAAAAACTCGTAAAGAGTTAAGAACCTTTTGTAAACAACATAAACACATAAATGCTTTATTCTTTGGACTAGGAGATTACAATTGTCTAATCCAAGTATTTTATCAAAATGAAGAAGAATTTAGGAAAACCATTAAAGACATCAATAAAAAATTCAAAAATCAAATTGAGACTTCTCAGATTTTTTTAATTGAGAATGAAAGCGAGGCAAAGACATTACCTATCTAATTTTATCTGATTTTTCATAGTTCTTATTAGTGACAGTAAAAAAGGTAGGTGTATTTTGTTTTTATCGTCTATAAAATTGTGTTTTTAGCTGAAAAAATTTTATCTTTAGGTTTAAAGGAGAAGTTGGTTTAGTTTTTAGTTTGTTTCCATAATTGATAAAAAAATTTCTTGTATCTTTGTGTCATTCTTTCTGAGATTATTTCTATTGCTAAAGGGTTTTCTTCCCATAAAGAAAGCACCACTCTTTTCTTTCCTATTGCTATTGCATGAGGGAAAGCTATTGGCATAAATTTTAGTTCTATATTTTTCATTTTTTTGAATATTTCCATATATGGTTTTTTGGCTTCTGATTCTCCTATTCCTTTTGTTTTGATTTTTCTTTCTATTCTTTTTTTGTGAAGGTTTTGGAAGAATAATAATGATTTTTTTTGTTTGACAGGTCCTCCTATGAATAAGAATTCTTCTCCTTTTTTTAATTCATTTAGTATATTGTCATAAGCGTTTTTCATGCTTTTTGTTCCTTTGTAAATTTTTGCAGATTCTTCTTTGTAAATATCTATTTTAGAAAGTTGTTTAACAAGTTCTTTTGCTTCTTGTTTTTCTTTTTCTAGCTCTTTTTGTTGTTTTTCAATATATTCTATTATGTTTTCAGGATTTGTTGCATGAAATTTTTTCACTCCATCTTCTATAATGTAGCTTGCAAATCCTTTTTGAATTAATTTTTCTAGGATTAAGTATACTTTAGAGCTTGATATTCCAGAATGTTCCATTATTGGCCCTGTTGAGCTTTTTCCTAGTTTAATTAAAGCAAAGTATACTCTAATTTCTCCATCTGTTAATCCTATTTTTCTTAGTATTTCTTTCTTCATATTATCTAAAATTCTGAACTCATATATAAACTTTATTATTACTACGCACTTAGGGGGAGATTAATTTAATAAACATTTTTAGTCGCCACTATTAAATGGTGGAGTAAATGAGTGAAGAAAGTAAAGGTTTAGAAAACTTAGTTGATTATGCAGAATCAAAGGGATTCAAAAAAGAAGAAGTAGAAGAAGCTATAAAGAACAGCGCTTCTAGAGTTTTAAATAGGGATAACATATATTACAAATCAAAACTTTCTGTTGTTTTCTTTGGTGGAGAAGAATTATTAGATGATGTTATTCAAGAATCCTTTTATAATTATATAGTTAACTCTAAGAGCGAGGATTTTACTCGTCCGGGTTTTACTCGTTTAGAAAAAATGATTAGATTTCTTAAATGCAGACCAAATGATGAAACGATGCAAAAAGCTTATACTTTTTTATCAGAAAAAAAAGGAGCAGGATTTTGGGGTGATTTGAAAAACCTTATTAAGTTGATTGATATTACTCATATTTATCCTTCTGATGAACTTATAAAAGAAGGTTATATTTTATTATTCAATAAAGATAATAAAATTATAAAAGAAGGCTTTTTTAATGAACAAAATAATTATTTTGATTCAATTTTAAAATTAAAAAAACTAACATTCAGTTTTGCAGAATTACCTGAAGAATTACTTCAACAAAAATTAGAATATTGCGCAAAAGAAGGAAATGCCGATTATTTAGAAAAATTGATAGAATTTATTAATTATTACAAAAAAGATGAAGATTATATTAAACAATTTTATTTTAAAATCTCAGATATTAGAAAAGGTTTTGGAAAACTTTTAGAAAAAAAGGATTATAAGAAATTAAAAAAATTCCTTCAAATAACGAAAGCATATTGTTTACCTCTTTGTAAAGAAGAATTTTTTTATGAGGATGAAAATAATGAGAATGTTTCTTTTTATGAAGAAGATACTCATCAAGCCTATGAAAAATGTTTTCTAACAGGCGATTTTGATAGTTTTGAAGAATTAAAAAAGAAAACTGGAACTGGCGAAATCAAAAAGAAAAGCGAAATCAAACCTAAAAAATCAACAATACAAAAAGTTTTTACAGAATATTTGCACAAACTACTTGAAACAAGAGCCGATAATAAATATTTATCGTATACATTTCACTTATTTCATCATACAGGAGAAAAACCTGATTGGCCTGAAGAAGATATTCGAAAAATATATAGATATTGTATAGAAAACCCATGGGTTTCTACTTTTTCAAATCGCAGTTTTGATGGGATGATATATCTAATGGAATTAACTAAAGTAGAACCAAATTTTTCTAAAGAGGAAATTCAACAAACTTATAAAAAAGCTATAGCTAACATGCAGTCTGTTTTTTATGAAGAATTTGAAAATCTTACTGGTGTTAAACCAATTTTAAACGAAGCAGAAATTAAAGAAGGTTATAAACAATATTTTAAAGAAAGAGTAGTATCAAAAAAAGGTTATGGTGATGTTGATCAAATTGAAGATATGATCAAATATACAAACATAATACCTGATGAAGAAACAGCTCAATTAATTTATGATTATTTTTCTGACTCTCCACCACAATTTTTAGAATTTTTCGAAATCACTAAAATTAACCCTAATGAAGAATCCATTCAAAAAACTTTGAAAAAAAGTACAAAATATGAATATTGGCCTTATTGGAATAAAATTTTAGATAAATTTGATATAGAACCTTCTGAAGAAAACTATGATAGCTTGATTGAACGTCTAGGTGTGATATACTTCCAAAAATAATGTATGCTTTGTTTTTTATCTGATTTTTCATAGTTCTTATTAGTGACAGTAAAAAAGGTAGGAGTATTTTGTTTTTATCGTCTATAAAATTGTGTTTTTTGCTTGAAAATTAGGAGGTCTTTGTTTTTAAATGAAAATTTGTTGTTTTTTTGGAGGTCTTTTTTTGGTGGTCCTTAGGTTTGTAGGATTTTTTTTATTTCTCTGTTGAATTTTGTTGCTCTTTCTAGTGAGGTTTTTGCTTTGTTTTTCATTGCAAACTCTCCTGTGTTGTAGGTGAAGGTTGCTCTTTTGCCTTTTTCAAAGAAGTATTCTTCTAGGAGTTCTTCTGTTTTTTGTTGTCCTAGTAGTTCTGCGGCTTCTTCTTGTGCTTCTACATAGTATTCAAATAATCTTTTTTGGAGTTTGCCTGTAAGGTAAAAATAGTAGATTAATGTGTCAAAGGTTAGTGCATGGATTGATTGGTCTGTTTTGATTTTTATGCCTTCGCTTTCTAGCAGAGCTCTTACTGTATAAAACATGGAGTAATAGCTTGAATTTATTACCCAAAGAAATCCTTTTAGTCCTATGTTGCCTGTGTATTCTTGGTAGTCTTTGTTTGTTGACAGGTCAAATAAGGCTCTTGCTGAATTTAGAGAATCTTCTGAATTAATTAAAAAGAATTTTGTGTGTTCTTTTTTTTGTTTGGTTTTTATAATTCCATCTGTAATGTAATTTTTTACTCTATTTTTTATTTCTTTAATTTTCTTATCATCAAGTGTTTTCATGTTCTTCCCTTTTTAATTAATCTGTAAAAAGTTTCAGCACCGTAAATTATCAGGTGTTTGTTTAGTAACTCATTCATTATATTTAGTTCTTCTCTTTTTGCCAGCATTTCATATACACTTTCAGGAGAGATTACATTGATGTCAATTTTTTGTTCATAATTTCTTGATATATTGTACAGGATTTTTTCTGTTGTGTTTACTTTTTCGATATCATCTGTTATGAAGAGTATGTCTATGTCTCTTGGTTTTTTTGCTGTTATTGTTGAGCCGAATAATAGGAAAATAAAGAAGTCTTCTGGGAATTTTTCTTTAACTTCTTTTGTGAACATGGTCAATTCTTTATTTTTAGGCTTGTTTAGGAATTCTTTGCTTCTTAAATGTTCAATATATGCTAGTTGTTGATGGTTTTTTTGATAGTTTAAAATTAGGTGTTTTTTTTGAGTTACTGTTAGGAATTGTTTTTCTATTAAGGGTTTTATTGCTCTGCGTGTTTGACTACTGTCTTTTTGCAGTATTTTAGCTATTTCTCTCATGCTGTATTGTTCTGTTATGTGGCTTGTGAATACTTGCATGATTTTGGTTTGGTTTTTTGTCAGCATTTTAAGACTTTTTTGTCCTCAGATGAGGATATTTTTGTCCTTATTTAAATCTTTCGTTTAGGTGACTACAAAAAGCGCTAAATGTAGTCACCTAGCTTAAAAATTTTAGAATTTGTAGTCACCTATTATTTTATCAATTTTTTCAATAATTTTGCTTTTTTGTACTATTTTGTATCTTTTTGATCTATAATGCTTTTTAAGGTCTTTTTTTGTTAACACAATAAACCAGTTATCGCCATATTTTTTGTTTAGTTGTTCTATTTTTTGTTTGAACATTTCTGGCTTCTTTTTCTTGACGCTTCCTGTTTCTACTTCTATTGCCCATGTTTGATTGTTTGCTGTGAAAATTATGTCTGCTTCTCTTGAGTTTGGTGTTCTGACTTCAATGCTTTTTGATTCTAGGTATTGTTTTATTTGCATTGTTAGAAAATAGTGTGCTGTTGATTCATTTGCTCTTGGTCTGATGTAATAAACTTGAGGTCCTTCTTTTCCTAGTGCTACATGTCTTGATCTTACATAATCTTGCTTTTCAAGAATCTTTATTTGTTCTTTATCTAGGTCTGTTTCTTTGTGGATTCCTTTTTCCAGGTCTAGTTGTTTTTCTTTGGCTTTTTGTTGTTCTTTCAGGATTTCTTTGGTTTTAGTAATTTCTTCAAATACTGTTTTTGATATTACTTGCGGTACTTTTGAATATCCATCATCTAAAATACAGTTATGGTTTGTTTGGTATAATCCGTCAAAATAGTCTGTTAGGAGTGTTATTTTTTGCTGGTTTGGTTTTGCTGAAAAAGCTGTTTTGATTTGTTTGAATGATTGTTTTAGTTCTTGGATTTTTTGCTGTATTTCAGCTTTTTCTTCTTGTTTTTTTCTTTCTTTTCTTGCTTGTATTTGTCGCTCCCATTTTTCATGTTTTTTCTTTGAGAAGAATTGTATTAGTTTTTTCATGATAAGAAATAAGACTAAATATCCCAATAATATCCCTAATGAAAGAAGAGCATAATAGAATATTGTTTGTGTTGATATTTGATTTTTAGTGAAGTAATTGTATCCCGCTATTACTATAGCTCCTACTATTACTATTAAAAACTGTGCTTCAGTGTCTTTCATAATTTAGCCTCTGTTTTTCCAGCTTTTTAACAGCAGTTTTTAATTGTTCAAACCATTCTGGATACATTTTATTCATAACATTATCAATTACAGAACTAGTTTTTATTCTTTGTAGCACCATTGTGGCATTGGTTATAATAACCAGAAAATATTGAAGGGTTTTTATTATACATATAGTATTTAATAGTAGTAACACAAACGAAAGATTTATAAAGAATATTTTATAAAAATAGGAATGAGATGGAAGAAAATCTATTGCAATGTCCTGAAATAATTAATCCATTTAATTTAGATAGTAGAAGCTCTAATGATTCAAGCTTTGTTAAAGACTTGAGTTTAGAGAGTTTTTTGAGATCAGTTCCTTTTTCTTATGATGCAAGATGTTTAGCAAAAAACGCGCTTATAGAGTTAGATTCAAATGATGAGACTGTAAGATACAGACAAAATGCTTTGGAAGAGTTAATTAAAACACCTCAATTGAAAGAAAATGTGGAAAAGATTGTAAAGCCTCTGTTTTCAATACGAGAAGACATAGGGCATGGAAGAGACTTCAGCTTAGCAAGGGGATTAGATTTTTTGAGAAAATACAGAGATTTTATGCAAAATTTTCCAGATTTGGAAAGTGCTCAATCAGAAGCGATTATAAGCGTCAATGATTATTTAAAAAGTGTAAGAAATTCAGATGAATTTTCTGGATTATGTAATTTTATAAATAAAATTGAAAATTTAGTTGAAGTCGAATTTAGAGTTTCGCTTGATGAACATTGTCTTCCTTTTGAAATGTCTGCTCTGAAGTTAACAGAGAAAAAAGAAAAATCAAAAAAATCAATTTTTGAGAACCTGTTTGGAACTAAAGTAACACCTGAAAAAGATTTAAAAGATAGTTATGGACACGTTGATGCATTAGGAGGGTTAATAAGAAACTATCTGACTAAAAAATTTATTTGTGTTGTTTACGAATTTATATCTCAGATGCGTGAGGTTACTAGCCTTTATGCACCATTAGATTTTTACAGAGGTTTTGCCGATTATTTTATAAAATTAAAAAAGAAAGGATTTGATATTTCAAGACCAACATTACTGCCTCAAGAAGAAAGAAAAATGGTTGTTAAAAATGCCAGAAATCCTCTCTTAGAAGAAGCAAGAATTAATGGTTATAAGATTGTGCCAAATAATATTGAATATGATAAAGAAAATAATGTTTTTGTCATTACAGGGCCAAATAATGGAGGAAAAACAACTTATGTTAAAACAGTGGGTTTAATTCAACTTATGGCACAAAGCGGCTTATTTGTTCCAGCAGAATCATCAGAAGTTAGTTTTACAGATGGCATTTATACACATTTTGTTGCTCCAGATGATATAACCAAAGGAGAAGGCAGGTATAGAAATGAATTAAAAAGAATGAAAGAAATTTTTGCAAGAGCAACTCCGTACAGCTTAATAATTCTAGATGAGCCTTGTGGAGGAACAAGCTACGAAGAAGGACAAAAACAATCATTAATATTCTTAGATGGATTTCACAAATTAGGTTCAGCAACATACTTTACTACACACATGCACCCATTAACGAAAGAAGTTGATAATGGAAGATATAAAGCTGGAAAAAACCTACAAGTTGAATGCATTGATGACGGCGAAAAAATAAAATATACTTATAAGGTTATTCCAGGTTCATCTGGTAAAAGTTATGGGGAAGAGATAGCAAGAGAAATAGGACTACGATCTGAAAATATTATAAACATTATTTCTAAAAAAGCAGATGAAGAAGGCTACACAGAACTATTAAGATAATTCAAATCCTGAAAATAATTCTAAAATCAGACATTTTTATCCAAAAATGAACATTTTTGTTCAAAACAAGATCTTTTCTGGACATCAATTTATATTTGTTAAAAAGCAAGGTAATCTTACCTGAAAATAGGTAATCTTACCTAAAAACAGGTAATTTTTGAACCCCATTTAATAAATGATTTTGAATCTTTAGTTAATTAATGAAAAAATGTCCTACGAAAGTCCGCCAAAATTTATAAAGCTCAAATTAAGTTAATAGTCCTACAAAAATCCGTTAAAAAATATAAAGGCTAAAAGCCTACTCTAAAACTATGGCAAAAACCTATATTGTCAGATTCAGAATAACCCGGGATCAGCGTGAACAAATGATATCTCGCGCTAAAATACTTAATAAGCTCAATATTTCAGACTTCTTACGCTATGTAGCCCTAGAACAACCTTTAATCTTTGACAAAGTCTATGAGAACAATAGTTTATTAAAAGAGATTTTGGGGAAAGGGAAGAAATGATTTATGAGACTTCATAAATTAAAATCAATCAGCTTAATTGTTCAAACTCTTGATTGAGCCAAAATAATAACCTAAAACAAGCAAAGCAATAGTTGATATAGTTCCGCTTATTTTTATTGCTGGATTAAAAGCATTCATTATTAATAAAAAAACGTAAGTTAATATGATTGCTAAAGCTAAAATATGAGTTATCCATTCTTTTAGTGAAGCCATTTTATCTTTTTTTGTATGCTGTTAAACCTAAAAAGAATAGTACTGCTCCCACAGCAATCTTAGTTGCACTAACAGTATCAATTCCAGTCACTTTCAGTGGGCCTATTGAAATTGTAGATAAAGGCGTGCCTGGAAAAGCCGCTAACACTACAAAACCACTCAAAATCATAAAACCGATGCCTAACCATTTCAAAAATTTATTTTCTGTTCTTTTTGCCATCATACTTAGAATTATCATTTAATTATATAAAATTTTCTAAAAAAAGTCCTAAGGATATCAAATAGCACAATCAAAGAAATGTTAAAAGAAACAAAGACTTAAACTAATAACCGTAAAAGCTCCCATATCAAATTAGCCAATAGTGTTAGAGCTATTGCTCCCACTAAAAAATTCCAAAATTTTGACCTTTTTTTCTTTCTTATTCTTAAATCCAGATAAGGAAAAAACCTATCTGAAACTTTACCTATCAACCAAGCAAATCCAAAAAAACTCACGACAGCAATAGCTTGATTTGCTTCAGACTGTTCAGTACCTCTAATAAGATTAAGAATTCTATATGTTACAAATGAGAATGATATGATAACAGCTAGAGAAAGCCATTCGCGCAGACCTTTTGATTCTTTATCTTCTGATCTTATTCCTTTGAATAGAAACCAATACCAATTCTTATATTCATCTAACAAAGATTTTATTTCTTTTTTACATATCTCAATTTTACCTTCATCATATCCTTTTAATTTATAATAAGAATCTGAAGGATGTTTAGTATTAATTATAAAATGGAATGATATGACATTTTTCTCATATTCTAGATCTTTTGATTCCTTTGATACACTAATTTCGTGAATTCCTCTAGGTAAATATCTTGCAGAAATAAAATCTCTCAATTTTTTAAAAGATATAGTTTCAGTATCACCTTTAATTTTGATTTCAGTTTTAATAGGAATGTTCTTTGGATTTTGTGAATTAATACTCTTAAAGAGCTCAATAAGAAACTCTTTATTTACCTTGATGGAAGGAATTTTGTCTTCGATTATGATTTTATCCATTTTCTACATCAACTCAAATGTTTTTTCTAGGATTTAGCTAAACCCTTTTTTATTATTGTGGAACTTCAAAAACTAGAACTGTCAAGTATAATTCTCTTTCTTTGTCGTCATTATGTTTCAATACAAACCTAAAACCAGTTTCAGAATTATAATCTATCTGTTTTATAAAATTCTCATGTTCTTTCACAATCTCAGGAATTTGTGATAGGACTTTAGTTAAATCTTTATTTCTATTAAACAATAAGATAGCAGTTTTAGTATCTCTCCAGCTAGTATAACCGAGTAATTGGTCGATGGCATCTTTGAGTTGTTTTTTCCCTTTCCAAAATTTACATTCTGAGATGAAGATATTTTTCCCTTCATGTCTAATAATAATGTCTGTTTTGCCTGTAAAATTAAAAGTTTCCCCTGTTGCTTGACCTTTGTACTGTCCATTTAGTTGTACTAAAAAATGATCTCGGATGTTTTCTTCACCCATGGTTTTGAAAGCTTTAGGGCTTCTTTCCATAACCATAGTCATATTAGTGACAATTTGGAGAATATTTTCATAGTGTTCCATATTTAATGCTGGCTCAAGTGGTGATGCTTTAGACACTTCTGGTTTCTTTGGTAATATTTTTTTTTGAACAGTTGGAACAGTATAAGTTTGTGAAGCATTTTCTCTTTTCTTAAGAGGAAAACCAAAACTTGCAGCAAGACCCTTATCTTTTATAAATTTCTCTCTCTTGTTCTTGATTTTTTCTTCGATTTTTTGTTTGAGAGTATCATTGAATGGTTTGGAATCACTGGAAACCCAGCTTAACCACTGTTTTATACTTTTTAGAGTTCTATCAAATTCAGCTTTAACTTCCTCTTGTTCATGATTAATACTAGCAATGTCAATAATGATTTGTTGATCAGATATTTTTGCTCTAGGACGATTAAGATTAAAAGAAGAAGGACACCAATCAAATAAAAACGAATGACCTTGAAATGGTATAAAAAAGCTGATTTTAACACCTTTAACATGAAAGGGTTGGTTTCTATCAAATATTGCTCTATTTCTATCTTGACTAATGTCTATTTTTTCTTCTCCTTGATCGACATAAATCTTTTTTTCATCAAGTTGCGGCGGTTCAAGCAGATATTTTTGATATAGATGTTCAACATATTCTGAAACATCAATTTTAAGAAGATAATCTGAAGTTTGGGTGTCTATTTCAGTATGCAAATCTTGCTCTCTCTTTCGAATGAACCTACTTAAATCCTCTTTATTAAATAAAAGGGCTATAACCATTTTCTATTTTCAAAGTTAGGAGAGTTGATTTATAAACTTTTTTAGATTTGACACTATAAGTTACTATAAAAATTAAAGAATTATTCTTTTTTCTAAATTCCGTAGCAACATTTAAATAGAACCTTAGCTCCTCTATAAATTACATATTTGTGAAACAGAATTGACCTTTTCATAGGGGCCTTTTGTTCGGCTTCGGCGTATTACTTTTATGAAAACGCCTAAGTTTTTCCGGGTCTTTTTATTGTGGCCTGACGTTCGGCTGGGGCGTATTTTCTAAGTTCTATTTTGGATTGTCACTTTATTGGTTTTTCCTGAAATCAATATAATTTCTTTACTTTTTCTTTTACATGTTTTAAGAAAGGTTCTGCGTTTATTCCCTCGCCTAATGCTTTCTTTACCAGAACTTTAGGTTCATAAACACAGCCATATTGATGTATCTTCTCGCCTAACCAGGTTTTTATTTCAGGATATTTTTCTTCTTCTATTTTTTTGCTGCCGATTTTATTTGCTATCTGCGCAGCTAATATCGTGCCTATTGTGTAAGTTGGAAAATAGCCGACAGAGCCCATGCTCCAGTGTATGTCTTGCAGCACTCCTTCTGAATCGTTTTTAGGCTTTACCATCAAATATTCCTGCATTTTTTCATTCCAAATGCTTGGCAAATCTTTTACAGCAATTTTTCCTTGCATTAGTTCTTTTTCTATTTCATATCTTAGCATTACGTGAAAATTATATGTGACTTCATCTGCCTCTACACGAATAAGAGAAGGCACGATTAAGTTAAAGTATCTATATACATCATCAACAGTATAATTTTTCAAAAAACCTAAATGCTTTTTAAATAATCCAAAATTATTTTCAATGAATTTTTTGTTTCTTCCTATCATGTTTTCCCAGTATCTTGATTGTGATTCATGAACGCCCATTGATACTCCTCCTTCGATAGGTGTTTGTTTTAAGTCAGGAGATATTTGCATTTCATATAGTGCATGTCCAAATTCATGTATTGTTGATGTCAAACTTCTTTTGAAGTCTTTGCCAGGATACCATGTTGTTATTCTGACATCATCCATTCCCATGTTTGTTGTGAAGGGATGTGCTGATACATCTAGTCTTCCTCGGCCTAAATCAAATCCGAATTTTTTCAATAGTGCATGATTTAGTTTGTCCATGTCTTCTTTAGAGACTTTTTCATTTTCTATAGGATGTATCTCAGTAAATTTCTTAGAATTTTTGACTATTTTAACAATTTTCTTTAATGGTTCTCTGATAGAATTAAATACGCCGTCCATTTCTTTTACAGTTAAGCCTTCTTCATATAAATCCAGCAAAGCATTGTAGGGATGTTTTTCATATCCTATATAGTCTGCTTTTTTGGCATTCATTTCCATTATTTTTGTTAAGTCTGGTTGAAATATTTTGAATTTGTTTTTTTCTTTTGCATTTCTCCATTTGACTCTTGCTTTTGTTGTAAGCTGCGCCATTTGTTGCACGAATTTTGGCGGAAGTTTTTCAAGAATTTCAATATCTCTTTTCAATTCTCGCACTATTCCTTTTTCTGTTGTGTTTAATTTTTCTTTTCCTGCTTGCTCTACTTTGTTTTTGAATGATTTTTTAAGAATTAATTTTTGAGCAAATTTTGCGAATTCTCCTTCTGCATCTCCTCTTTCATTTATGCCTTCGTCTGGCATGTATGTTTCTGCATCCCAGCCCATTAATGCGCTTGCATGTCCGATTGCCCATATTGGCTTGTATTGCCGTATTATGCTTTTTACAGTTTTATTCTCAATTTTAAACATTAATTTCACCTTTTTTACTATTGAATTAAAGAAAGGTTTTAAAATTAACTGTATTTTACTATATACTATGGTTAATCCTGTTAAGTTATTGATTGCTGTAGGAATTATTCTTTTGATTATTGGTATTTCTTTAATTGGCAAAAAATTGAAGTTTTTCTTTAATTTTTCAAGCATTAGGTTAAGGAAGAGTGAGAGCTTTTGGATGTTATTGTTAGCTGCTTTTTTTGTTCTTTTTACAGCTTTTACTGAGTGGATTAGGTTTCAGCCTAAGGCTTCTTGGTTTACTTTTCTTGGCTTGCTGATTTTTGCAGGTGGTGTGTTTTTTAATTTTAAGATTATTCAGCAAAAGTTGAAGTTTAATCTTAAGAAGTGTTTGAAATATGGTGCAGATGGTATTTATAGGAAAATTAGGTATCCTGGTTATGCTTCTTTGATGATTATGCTTCTTGGATTGAGTATTGTTTTGAGCAGTCTTTGGGCTTTCTTGTTATTCATGGTATTGTTGATTCCTGCTATTTTGTTTAGGATTTCGCAAGAAGATGCCGCCCTTGCTGATATTGATCCAGATAGATTTGAATTGTATTCTTCTGAAAGTAAAAGGCTTATTCCTGATATGTTCTAGAAACCTTTTTATACTATTTAGCCTTAATTATTCATATTAAGAGGTGATATTTGTGAAAACAACTTCATTTACGATTTTGTTGATTGTGGCTATTGTAGTAGTCAGCGGTTTTGCTGTTTATTCTAATTTCGAAGCAACTACTGATGTTGTGGGTAGTTATGTGATGACTGATTATCCCGCAGTGCCTGAAGGAACTCCTTGTTATGATAGTGATGGTGGTGAGAATTTTTATGTGAAAGGAACTGTTAGTGTTGGTGATTTTGCTTGGGATGATATGTGTGATATTCGATCAGGAATGCTTGTTGAAAACTGGTGTGGCACTGATAATGGAAAGACTGTGAAGCTTTCAATATATAAATTTTGCACAGCTGGTTGTTACAACGGAGCTTGTAATTAATTTTTAAAATGAAAGATACAATAACTGTTGCGTCAATAATAATTGGTATTGTTATTGTGATTACTATTGTAGGAGTTTATACTAATCATAATAGGGAGTATACAGGCAGTTATTCTGTTTATCCGACGTCTATTTATTCTGCGCCTGTTTTTGGTGTTGAAGAGCCTGTTTATAATTTGCGGAACCAGCCTGGCGCTTTGTTTGAATGTTATGATACTGATGGCAGGAATGTTTTTGTTATGGGTGAAGTTACTATAGGCAATAGGGTTTGGATTGATTATTGTGAGAATGAGGTGCAGGTTGTTGAGAATTTCTGTATGTATGGCGTAAGAAATTCTCCTCAGAGAGGTTTTGTTTTGAATGAGTGTTTAGGCGGTTGTGTTGAAGGCGCTTGTCAAAAAGTTACTTCTTGAATCGTAAATCTTTTATATATTTTCTTTTTCTTTTGTTTTTATGACAGAATTATTGTATATGGAAGATTCTTATTTGAAAGAGTTTGATGCTAAGGTAATCAAGATTACTGATAATGGCTTGGTTTTAGACAAAACAACATTCTATCCTCAAGGAGGCGGCCAGCCAACTGACACAGGGAAAATTGTCAAAGATGGTAAAGAGTTTGAAGTTGAGAAAGTTAAGAAAGTTGAAGGCGATATTGTTCATTTTCTTAAAGGTGATGAGTGGAAACAAACTATCAAAGAGGGAGACTCTGTTAAAGGAATAATTAACTGGAATCGTAGATATTTACTGATGCGGATGCATACTGCTGCTCATGTGATTAGCACTATTTTTAACAAAAGAGCAGGAGCTTTGATTACTGGAAATCAATTAGATTTGGAAAAAAGCAGAATTGATTTTAATCTTGAGGAGTTTGATAAAGAAAAGATTCTTGCTTATGTAGGCGAGGCAAATAGATTAATGCAGGAAGGCCAAGAAGTTACTATAAGCTACCTTCCCCGAGATGAAGCTTTGAATGATCCTGAACTTGTTAAGCTTGCTAAAGCTCTCCCACCTGCTGTTAAAGAATTAAGAATCGTAAAAATCGGAAATATAGATCGCCAATGCGATGGCGGAACTCATGTTAAGAATACTAGCGAAGTCGGTAAAGTTGAAATTCTAAGCATGGATAATAAAGGAAAGAATAATCGCAGAGTTTATTATGTTTTAAAATAATTTTACTTTAACCAAATATTTTTATTATAATGTGGCAGATGAAGAATTAATTAAGTCTATTTTAGAAACACATAATTTAGATTCTAAACTTCAAGAAAAGATAATAAAACAAGCGAGTAAAGCCATAGATAAAGGTTTTTTAAATGATTTTGATTCAATATATACATATGTTGATTATTTAGTTGAAAAGTTTAATATGCCATATCTAGAAAAATTTGCATTAAGCCTTGATAGATTAATTACTTCTGATTCAACAAAAACGTTTCATGATTTATTTGGAGAAGAAGATGAGAATTTAGCTACTTTATTTGAACAACCAGATAATTCTGAAGAAGGTTTACCTATTGAAGAAGCTATTTCTATTTTAGGCCATAAAATTAAAGAGCAGGATATGGCATTGATGCAACAATTGTTGGATGGGTGTAGGGGTAATTTTAAATTGAATTGGTCTCCTAATGAACTACGGATAAATATTTCCCAAATAAAAGAAAGAATAGCAAAATTAAAGGATAATTATGGGGCGAATGGGGACTTAATTATTCCCAAAAGACCTATTGTTTATGTACAATTGAACAAGTCTCTTATAATCAAATTTGGAAACAGAAGATATGAAGGCAATCCTTTGGCTTTTTTCTTAGCTAATCGTGATGTATATGTTGGGATGGGTCGAACGGAATTGGCAAAATTTGATGGGGGACTATATGATTCCTTAAGAAGGGAAAAACAGCTTGATATTGCTATACCAGAAATAAAAGAAGCCTCATTATCCGAAGATGAAGTCAATGAAATTATTGCTGCTCATGATACTTATGAGGGAAATGCTAAAAAAGCTGCAAAATATTTACCTTGGTCAGATTTCACTATAGCGAAGTATTGGAAGAGAGAAGAATTGCAGATTAGAAAAAAAGGATCACAGCCTTTGTCCGAAGATGAAGTCAATGAAATTGTTGCTGCTTATGATACTTGTGATAAGGATGCTACAAAAGCTTCAAAATATTTGTCTCGCGCAAGAAACACTATAGTAAAATATTGGAGGAGAAAAGAATTACAGCTTGGAAAAGGAGGAGCGCAGTCTTTGTCTGAAGATGAAGTTAATGAAATTGTTGCTGTTTATGATCCTTGTGAGGGAAGTGCTACAAAAGCTTCAAAATATTTGTCTCGCGCAATAACCACCATATTAAAATATTGGAGAGAAGCTGGATTAGATATAAGAAAAAAGAATGGCTAAGTGACTGTTAGGCAAGTTTATTAGTTTAAAAAATAAAAGTGATTTTAAAAATAATCTACTTATTAGTGTCTATAAAACATTTTATACCAAGCTTTTTCTGGTTTTTTCATGATAACACATAGTTTTATTTTCCTTCCAAGAGTATCTCATGCTACTGAGAGAAAAATTTGGAATCAGAATATTCATGATTGGGATTTGTTTCTTAAGAATAAATCTATTACTGGCTTCAGCTCTGTTAGAAAAGAATTTCTTAATGCTCATGTAATAAGGGCAAGAAATGCTTTGAGAAATGATGAGTTTGATTTTTTTCATCATAATCTTCCAAAAGGGGAACATTATCGGTTGTATAATCAGTTAAAATATGATGTTGTTTTTCTTGATATTGAGACAACTGGTTATCATGGAGATATCACAGTTCTTGGATTATATGATGGCACAGATACAAAAACTTTTGTCAGAGGAATTAACATGGACAGGAAAACAGTTTTAGATGAATTATCAAAATACAAAATGGCAGTTTCTTTTAATGGTTTGAGTTTTGATATGCCTATCATGCAAAAATATTTTGGCTTTAAATGGAACAAGCCCCATGTTGATTTAAGATTTGTTTGTTCAAGATTAGGTTATTCAGGTGGTTTGAAAAAAATTGAGAAGGTTTTCAATTTAAAGCGTGATGATGAAGTTGAAGGTATGAGCGGAGAAGATGCTGTTACTCTTTGGCGTGATTGGAGAAAAAATCATAATAGAGATGCTTTAGATAAAATCATTGCGTATAATGAAGAAGATATTGTTAACTTAAAACCTCTTGCAGAGAAGACTATTCCAAGACTTTGGGAGAAACATTTTAAAAGCATTTAATCTTATTCTGAACTTATGAAAATATTATCAATTCCTGCGCGTAGCAAGACAAATGTTAAACTTACAGCAGCTGCTTTAAAGAAACTTCCTAAGCAAAAATATGCTATATTAACAACAGCACAACATCTTCATAAGATTAATGACTTAGCAAAGCAATTAAACACAAAACTTGTAGGCCAGACTTTAGGATGCAATGTATTAAACGCAATTAAATTCTCAAAAAGTGTGGAAGCCTTCTTATTCGTTGGATCTGGAATGTTTCACCCTATATATATAGCATACAAAACAAACAAACCAGTTTATATCTGGAATCCTTTTAACAAAAAACTAACAAAATTAAACAAAGAAGAAGTTGAAAGATACAAAAAAAGAAGAAAAGGTGCTCTTCTCAAATTTTTACATGCAAAAAACATAGGTATAATAGTTTCATTAAAGCCAGGTCAAAAAAACCTAACTTTAGCTAAAGAATTAAAACAACAAACAAAAAAACAAGCATACATTTTCGTCACAGATACTTTAGACATTCATGATTTAGAAAATTTCACATTTATAGACTGCTGGGTTAATACTTCTTGCCCTAGACTAGCAGATGACATCTCAATGGTTAATATTGATGAATTAGTTCAAGCAAAAGTTTTCAAGCCAAAAAAGTTTGTTGAAAAACCTATTTGGACTGATAAAAGAGGTTTAGAATGAAAAAGATTATTTTAGTTGCTATATTGATTTTTGTTTTATTTTTCACTGCTAAGATTATTTTCACATCCTCTTCTTTTGTATTGATAAATGATAAGAAAATTTTTGTTGAACTAGCTAAGACTCCTGAGCAAAAGCAAAAAGGTTTGATGTACAGAAACTTCCTTCCAATTAATCACGGTATGTTGTTTATTTGGGATAAGGATGATAACAGGAGTTTTTGGATGAAAAACACTTTAATTCCTTTGGATATTATTTTTATAAGCAAGGATTTTGAAATTAATGGCATTCTTCAGGCTAAGCCTTGTAAGAAAGAAACTGGCTGTCAGGTTTATGCTGCTAAAGCAATGTATGTTTTAGAAGTTAACAAGGATTTCACAAAAAATAATAATATTAAAGAAGGACAGAAAATTAAACTTGTAATTTAGGTTTTTCATCTGAAAGAATTTGTGAGCCTATTCCTTTTCCTACATTAAATGATTGTTCAGAAACAATTCCTCCTAGCATTTCTGCCAGGCCTTTTTTCACAGCGAATTTCTTGAAGTCAACATCTATTTTTAGTTTTTCTTCTAAGTATTCTTTCACAGTATTTCTGTCGCCTAGTTCATCTACAAAGCCGTATTCTAATGCGTCTTTGCCTAGGAAAAAGAAGCCATCTGCATGTTTTTTGACGTCTTCATAAGTTAGGTTTCTGTTTTCTGCAAGTGCTTGGATGAACTCTTCATGTACTTTTTTTAACTCTTCTAAGAACATTCCTTCTTCTGTTGCTGTTAAACCTCTCCACATTGTTCCTGCGTCTTTATGCTCGCCAGATACTAATTTTCTATAGCTTACATTATAATCTCTTATCAATCCTTCCATGCCAAGACCTGCTGAGTTTACACCTATGCTTCCTGTTATGCTCATTCTGTTTGCATATACTTTGTTTGCTGCAGTTGCTATCCAAAATGCTCCGCTTGCGCCTACTTCTCTTATCAAAGCAACAGTTGGTTTCTTAGCTCGTTTAATTGCAGAGGCAATTTCATCGCTTGCTACAGGCCCTCCCCCAGGACTGTTAATTTCAAAAAGTATTGCTTTTATTCCTTTATCTTCTTCTGCTTTTTCTATTAATTTTAGGATTTCATCTGATTTTGTGACTTTGCTTACATAATAATCTCCTGTTGTTGTTATAACTCCAGTGATTTGTATTAACGCTACATTTCCTGTTTCTACTTCAACTCCTCCTGCTCCAAAAAAACTGAAAAGAAAGAATGCGAATATTAAGATAAAAAGTATTGATATTATTGCGCCGATGATTTTTCCTATTATTGTGATTACTTCTAAAAAGCTCACTCTCTTTTTTTCTTGCCTCTTTTTTGCCATTTTCTCTTTAATAGTAGCGTGGTCCGAACTTTGTATCTGCTTTTACATTCAAGTTAAAGAAATTCTTTTCAAATAATGCTCTTGTTTTTGCTTTTAATGCGTCTTTTCCTTCTCCTTCAACTTCCCCTTCACCATAAAAAGTTCCTGTTTTTACTTCTGGATTGATTTCCATGCTGTCTTCTAGTAAATCTATCATTTCTCCAGCATTTTTTGTTTCTGCATCTTCTATCATTTCTCTTTGTTTTGCGGGATCTAAAGTGCTGTCAAAATCAGCTACTGCAGCTCCTTGTATGTTGTTTTTTCCACATCCAAAAGTCAGCAATAACATTGCTATTATTAAGATTAACACACTCTTTTTCATATTGTTCTCCCAAGCATATCTTGTATTTAAATCTTTTTAACTAAAAAGAAAAATAAAAAATTAATGTTTTATTTCGCCTGTTCCAGGATGATAGTAAAATCCTTGGGAGTCTGATGCATATTTACGCATTTGTCTATTGTCATCTTCCCAATAAAAGTCATATTGCAATTCTACCCATTTCCATCCAGGCCACCAGGAATCTTTCATGTTTTTTATGTTGGTTCCAACTAATATGACTGTTTTGCCTGTGTTTGGACTTTTTTTCTTGGAATATAGCGCCAAATTTCTTAGTGCTTTTGGTGTGCTGTCATATATTTTTTCATTCAGCCAGTTTGTTAATTGTGTCCAGGCTCTTATTTGTGGTGTTGCTCCGCTTGAACGCTGAGCTATTTGGTCTGTAAGACCTGTGAATGTTTTTGCCATCCATGGCACGTGTGTTATTGCAGTCTCACCAGCGCTTAATCTGATCCATACACAGCTTTGATATGTTGCGCCATTTGCTGTGCAAGAATATCCTCCGTTGTAAGTTACGCCTGCTGTTGCAGTGTCATCTGTCAAGTAGAACCCAACAGCGATTATTGCGATTAGCATTATGAATCCGCCAGCGATTAATCCGCCTTGACTTTCTTTTTTATGCATTATTATCACCTTTTTTGTTAAGAAATAGTTTAAAATTATAAATATCTTCCTCTCCTACGTCCTCTGCCCAGTCCCCTGTTATCTATTTTATATGGTCCTCCTTCTATTTTGATTGCTTTAGAATTAACTAGTGCATCTGCTATTTTTTTTCTTGCGCTTTTTATTAATCTGTGAAATGTTGGCTGAGAAATATTCATTTTCTCAGCAGCTTTTTCTTGATCTATTTCTTCTAAATCTTTGAGCCTTAGTGATTCAAATTCATCTACTGTCAAGACTACTTCTTCTAATTGCATTATGGGAATGCCTGCTGGTTTGAAGTAATTTACAGCAGGTTCGCCCATTACTCTTCTGCATCTTCTTGGTCTTGGCATTAAATTTCCTCTAGTGCTTGTTTTACTGTTTTTTCTTTGATTATTTTTGTTTTTATTCCTTTTTCTTTTAATGCATCGAGCATTTTTTCTCCAAAATGACCGCTTATTATCATTTTCACTCCTTCATTTCCTAGCATTTGTGCTGCTGCAGGTCCTGCTCCTCCTCCACCTATTGCAAAAGGATTTTTTATTACTTTTACTAATTTTTTGTCTTCGAATATTTGATAATATTCTGCTCTGCCACTTATTGGGCTTACTTTTGCATTTTCATCTTTGTTTGTGCTTGCTATTGCAATTTTCATGTTCTCACCTCGATTGGTTCTGTTATTTTTTCAATAATCAGTCCTTGCACAACTGAAAGTATAATCATTACTATAGTTAATATTATCACAAATTTTATTCCAAAATAATATATCATTAATGGCAGTAATGCTGGTTTTACTGCTCTATTATACAAAAATGCTGCTATAAAGCCGTTGTTTCTGCCTTGTTTTTGTATGTCATTCAACATGGGAAACCAGGCGTATATTGGGCCTGTTGAGATTATTCCTAATATTATTGCAAAAAACCATCTTTTTTTGCCTGCTTCTTTACTGATGTATTTTGCCATTTTTTTTGGTGTTAGCAAATAATTAGTTATTATCATTAGCAGAAAAACTAAAGCAAATATTGGCAGTATTTTAAGCAATATATCAAATGCAATTTTTAATGCATTTAGAGTTTTTGCTGAGTTTAAGAAAAAAATTAGGATATAAAGTATTATGACTATTCCAAAAAAGATCATACCTGCTTTGCTTTTTTCGCTTTTTCTCATATGACCCCCATTATAAAAACTGTTAGCATTGCGGCAATTATTGAAAATAAGAAGCTAAAAATATTTCTTGTTATGGCAAATTTCTTTCCTAAGAGCATGGCTTCTGCTGGCAATTGTACTATCCCTACTGTAACCCAGGATACTAGAAAAGCAGTTACTGCGATTAAGCTTATTCCTTGGTGCAGTAATTCTCCTCCTAAGATATAGCTGGTTATTGGATTGCCTGCCATTATACTTCCTAAGGATGCTCCTATTACGGAATCAATTAAAGGTATTCCTTGGAATAATTTAGCTATTGCTTCAATAGAAACAAAAGATTTGAAGAGTCCTATCAATAGTATTACTCCTATTAAAATAGGCAAAGATCTGTAAAATGATTTGCCTGATATTAACAAGGCTTTTTTTAGTCTTTGTTTATTCATTATTTCAACTTTTTCTTTATTTCTTTAATTTCTTTTCTTAGTTCTTGGTTTTCTTCTTCTAAATTTTCAATTCTTTCTTCGTCTGTGTCCTGATTTTCGTCTCTAATAAGATCTCTTCCAATTCCTCTACCTTGTCCTCTACCTAAGCCTCTGCCTAGTCCTCTTCTTAGACCAGGTTCACACAAACCTAGTCCTCTTCCAGTTCTTGGACCTCTTCCCATTGGTCCTGTTCTGTCTTGATTTGGCATTTTTTCTTACCTCCACCATATAGGTAATGAATATATATTCATAATACTATATAAATGTTGTGTTTTTGTAACCTACCGATACTTTTATAAATCCTATAGTGTTTTTTGGTTTCAGAGAGATAAGGAGACGCTGTTTATTCTCCATTAATAAAATGAAAGGAATTAAGCCTTTACAACCAAGTTTACGTGAAAAAAAGCGTTATGTTGCTTTTGAAGTGATTTGTAAGAAAAATATAACTTTTAATCAAATTTCAAAAGCAATTTTAGATTCAGCTTTAAGATATTCAGGAGTCAAAGGTTTGGCTGAGATGGGTTTAATTGTTTTGAAAGAGAGATTCAATAAAAACAAAGGAATTATCAGAGTTAGTACAAGAACTGTTAACTGTTTGAAAGCAGCCTTAACTTTGATTAAAGATGTTGATAAGATTCCTGTTGTTTTTAGAACTTTGACAGTTAGCGGCGTTCTTCAAAAAGCAAATAAAATTATTTCATAAGGAGGGTAATTCATGCAACCAATGCCACATCAATTAATGGGTTATGACAGGGCCATTACAATGTTCAGCCCTGATGGTAGATTATTACAAGTTGAGTATGCTAAAAAAACTGTAAGACAAGGAAGCACTGCTATTGGAGTGGTTTGTTCTGACGGTGTTCTTCTTGTTGCCGATAAGAGAATTGTTGATAAGCTGGTTATTCCAGAAAGTGTTGAGAAGATTTTTAAGATTGATGATCATATTGGTGCTTCAGCTTCTGGAATTTTGTCAGATGCTAGAGTATTAATAGAAAAGGCTCAGCTTAAAGCACAACAGCACAGTGTTACTTATGATTCTCCTGTAGACGTTATTAGTATTGTTAAAGATGTTTGTACTCTTAAGCAGATTTGCACTCAAAGCGGAGGCTTAAGGCCTTTTGGTGTGAGTTTGATTTTTGCAGGTGTTGATGAAGAGGGTCCAAAACTTTTTGAAACAGATCCTACTGGGATTTTTTTTCAATTCAAAGCTACAGTTATTGGAGAAGGAGAAGTAGAGATTGATGAGATTTTAGAGAAAGAATATTATGATAAGATAACTATTGAAGATGGCTTAAAACTTTGTATTAAGGCTTTGAAATCTTTTCTTGGGAAAAATTTTAACATCAATAGAATTGATGCAGCTTTTATTTCAAAAAAGGATAAAAAGTTTACAAAGATTGAAAATGGCCGTCTGGATAAAATAGCAAAGAAAAAGTGATTGAGGTTTCCAGATGAGTTTTAATATTGCAAGGTTAAAGAAAGGTACAGAAAACTTTGAGATAGTAATTAATCCAGAGATTGCTGTGCAGGCTAAGAAAAATCCTGATCTTACAAAAGATGCTTTAGTTCATCCAAAAATTTATTCTGACGCTAAGAAAGGAGATCTTGCTAGTGAAAAATTATTAGAACAGATTTTCAAGACAACTGATCCTATTGAAGTTGCTAAAGTTATTCTTAGGGATGGTAATATTCAGGTTACGGCTGAATTTAGAAAAAGTTTGGTTGATCAAAAAAGAAAACAGATTGTGAGTTATATTAATAGGAATGGTATTGATCCTCGAACTAACGCTCCTCATCCTGTTACTAGAATTGAAGCAGCTATGACTGAAGCTAAGGTTAAGATTGATGAATATAAACCTGCAGAGCAGCAAATGCAGGACGTGATTAAGGCTTTAAGGCCTATTCTTCCGATTAAGTTTGTTGTTAAGGACGTTGAAGTTGTTATTCCTGCTCTTTATGCTGGAAAAGTTTATACTCAATTAAGACAAGCAGGAAAATTACTCAAAGAAAATTGGGGTGATGATGGTTCTTGGAATGCAGTTATTGAGATTCCTGGCGGTATTGAAGAGGAATTTTTTGATTTAGTGAATAAGCTTACAAAAGGAGATGCTCAGGTTAAGATTATAGCAACACGAGGTTAGAAAAGAAAATGGTAGATAAAATGTTGATTAAAGATAAGGAAATTGTTGTTCCTGGCGATAAGATTGCTTCAGGAATGGGTTTTCTTCCAGGCAGAGGTACTTTTAGGAAGAACTCTGATATTTTGGCAGAAAAACTTGGTATTTTGAATGTTGATGGCAATGTTATGAAGATTGTTTCTCTTAGTGGTGTTTATCTCCCTAAGGTTAATGACAGAGTTATTGCAAAAGTTATTGATGTTTTGATGAGTGGCTGGCGTTTTGATTTGAATTCTGCTTATAGTGCAGTTCTTTCTATGAAAGAGGCAACTAGTGAATTTATTCAAAAAGGTGCTGATTTAACTAAGTATTTTCAAATTAACGACATAGTTGTTTGTAAGATTACTAATGTTACGTCGCAAAAACTTATTGATGTCACTATGAGTGGCCCTGGTTTGCGAAAATTAAGAGGCGGCAGGTTAATTAAAGTTAATACCAACAAGGTTCCAAGAATTATTGGTAAAGAAGGTAGTATGGTTTCAATGATTAAGAATGCTACTGGATGCAATATTATTGTTGGCCAGAATGGTTTGGTTTGGATTGACGGAGAGCCTGATAAAGAAGTTATAACTGTTAAGGCTGTTAAGATGGTTGAATCTGAAGCACATACTGCTGGTTTGACTGATAAGGTTGCGGCATTTCTTGAAAAAGAGACAGGTGTTAAAACGGCAAAGGTGAATAAAAAATGACAATAAAACGAATTGATAAAAGAAAAGCTGATGAAATGAGACCTATGAAAGCAGAAGTTGGAGTTATTCCAAGTGCAGATGGCAGTGCGGTGTTTCAAGCAGGAAATACTCGGGCTATTGTTTCTGTTTTTGGTCCTCATGATTTGCATCCAAAGTTTTTGCAAAATCCTGAAAGAGGAATTTTACGATGTCATTATAATATGATGCCTTTTTCTGGTCATGGCGATCGTGTTCGTCCTGGCGGAAGCAGAAGAAGCAAAGAAATTAGTATGCTGATTGAAAAATCTTTAATTTCTGTTTTGGATCTTGAGAATTTTCCTAATGCAGTAGTTGATGTTTTTGTTGAACTGACAGAGACTGATGCTGGAACAAGATGCGCAGGAATTTGTGCAGCGTCTATGGCTCTTGCTGATGCAGGGTTAAAGATGAAAGACCTTGTTAGTGCTATGAGTATGGGTTATCTTGATGGAGAAATTTTAGTTGACATCAATTCTGATGAAGATTGTGATCGTGGAGCAACTGATGTTCCTATCGCATTTATTCCTAGCGAGGATAAATTAAGTTTGCTTCAATTAGATGGTGATGTTTCAAAAGAAATATTATTAAAGCTTTTAGAGATTGGCAAGCAGAAATGTTTAGAAATTGATCAAGTACAGAGAAAAGCTTTGAAAAATAAATTTAAGGAGAGATTAAAATGAATAATAGTTTAAAACAACACTTGATTAAATCTTTACAAAAGAATATCAGGTATGATGGCAGAAAAATAGATGAGTTTAGAGATATTAAGATTGAAACAGGCGTTAGTCATGGTGCAGAAGGAAGTGCAAGAGTTAAGATTGGAGAGACAGAAGTTCTTGCAGGCGTTAAGATGGCTATTGAAAAACCATATCCAGATACTCCTGAAAAAGGTAATTTGATGGTTAATGCAGAATTGCTTGCTTTGAGCAGTCCTGAATTTGAACCAGGTCCTCCTGGTGCGAAAGCAATTGAGATTGCCAGAGTTGTTGATAGAGGTATTAGAGAGAGTAAAGCTATTGATTTTGAAAAATTGTGTATTGAGAAAGGCGAAAAAGTTTGGAGTGTTATGATTGATGTTTGTACTATTAATGATGCAGGTAATTTGCTTGATGCTGCTGCTTTAGCTGCTATTACTGCTATCAAGAATACTAAATTCCCTGCAGTAAAGGACGATGTTGTTGATTATAAGAACAAGACTGCCAAAGGTTTGCCTTTATCAAGATGGCCTATTACTGTTACTGTTTACAAAATAGGTGATTGTTTTATTGTTGATCCTCTTTCTGAGGAGGAGGATGCTTATGATGCACGACTTATAGCTGCTATTGCAGATGATAATAATGTTTGTGCCATGCAAAAAGGCGGTGTAGAACCTTTAAGCATTGAGGAGATAGGTAAAATGTTGGATATTATTCAAAAAATAGCTCCAAAGCTGAGGAAAAAACTTTAAGGGTGAGCATGATGGAGAAGAAATTCACAAAATATGAAATTGCAAGGATGATTGGCAGTAGGGCATTGCAGATTGCAATGGGTGCGCCTTTTCTTGTTAAACTTTCCGAGGAAGAATTAGACAAATTGAAGTATAATCCTGTAGAGATTGCAAAGATTGAGTTAGAACAAGATGTGCTTCCCATGACTATTAGGCGTCCTATGCCTGGTTTGAAGAAGAAAGATGAAAAAGAATAAAGTTTTGAAAAAAGCTAGAAGAAAATTGAAAAAAGTTAAGAAGGAAACTTCAGGTTTTATTCTTAAAGTTAGGAAGAATATTGCCACAGCAATTATTGCTGCTTTTGCTTTTGTTATGGCTCTTGTTTGGAGAGATGCTATTAAAGATGGCGTTAGTAAGATTGTTCAGTTTTTAGGAATTCCAAATGAGGGTTATTTGTTTACTATTATTGCAGCAGTTCTTGTTACTCTTTTTTGTGTTATAGGAATTATTTTGTTTTCAAGATGGGCAGAGAAAAAGTAGTTTCAGAAGTTACCGAGGAAAAACTTGACAAATACTTTGATGTAACTGGCAGAGCTTTAAAGAAAGTCAAAATTGCAGAAAAAAAAGATTTTGATTGGAAAGCTGCTGCAGAGGATTTTCTTGATATGGCGCAGCGTTATTTTGATGATGCTAAGATTTTTAGAGAAAAAGGTGAAATTGTTACTGCTTTTGCAGCATTAAATTATGCACATGGCTGGCTTGATGCAGGTGCAAGACTTGGTTTATTTGATGTTGATCATGATTCAGAATTGTTTACTGTTGATTAAGCTTTATCTGCTCCTAGAATTCCATCTTGATATTTTCCTTTATATTCTTCTGTTTTACCGTCTACTTTGTGAAAAACTATGTTGGCAATACGTGAACCAAGTTCTATGGTAAAAGGTTTTTCACCTAAATTCAATAAGCCCAGTGTGATTTCTCCTCTATATCCTGGGTCTCCTAATCCTCCTAACAACAAAAGTCCGCTTCTAAAAAGTGTAGAACGAGGTAGCATCTTAAAAGCAAGATCTGCTGGAGTATTAACTTTTTCAATTGTTTTTACAACATAATATTTGCCAGATTCTAAACTAATTTTTTCTCCATTTCCTGAAAATTTGCCAAGAAGTTTTGTTTCAGGTGTTTTTCTCTCATTAATTCCAAGAAATCCTTCTCCAATAAATTCATGAACTTCTCCTAATCTTAAGTCAAATGATACTCCTCCTTGTTTTTCCAGTTCACTTAAAGGAAGATCCACTAATAATTGTGATTCTTTCACCAATTTTTTTAGTTTATCAAATCCTAATAACATGAGATTTGCAATTTACAGTAGTAATTAAAAATCTTTGGATTCGGCTATGTTAATAATCGAGCCATAAGAGTGAAATATCCCAAACCCTTTTAAATAACTGATTTTTCTTTACATCCATGAGCAAGAAGGAAGAAATCGCAAAGAAGGAAGAAGAACAAAAGCGTTTAGAAGAGATGCGTAGAACTCCTATTCCTAAACCTGGCCAATGTCTTGGACTATGTGCGCAGAGAGTCGGCGGCAGCAGGATGAAAGTTAAGTGTATGGATGGCAAGACAAGAATTTGCAGGATTCCTGGCAGGTTAAAGAGAAGATTGTGGGTTAGAGAAGGCGATACCTTGTTGATTGAACCTTGGAAACTTGGTGGTGATGCGAAGGGAGATGTTCTTTACAAATACCGTCCTTTGCAGGTTAAAGTTCTTAAAAAGCGAGGCCTTTTGAAAGAATTAGATGTTGAAGAATTCTAGTTTGCTGATTCACAATATAGGTAATTTGAGATGAATTTTTCTTCAGTAAATGGACAATTAACTTTCTTTAAATTTTTATTATAAAACCAGCTCAAAAATCCTCCACTGTACATGTATGTTCTATATTCAAAAGTTTCCTCATAATTAAGCTTATTTTCTTTTTTCTCTTCTGTCTTTTCAGGGGTTTTCTTTATCTCTGTTTTCTTTTTTTCTTTTTCTCTCTCAGTGTAGCCTTTCTTAATATTTTTCATTACTTTTTTCTTTATTTCTTTTTTTTCTTCTTTTTTAATTTCTTTTATTTTCTCTTTTTCTGATTTATATGATTCTTTTATTTTTGTGCGTGAAAATATGAAAGAAACATAACTTATTCCTGCGGTTCTTAATGTTTGTAATAATAAATCATCATATGTTTCCCTGTTACTCTCATTATCAACGTGCGATCCTCCTAGAACTACAAAACCAGGAATTTTTTTTCTTTTTTCTGTTGCATAGAGAATATTTAATATGATAGAATAATCTCTGTTTCCAGCGCTTTCATTTAATTTTTGACATTGAGCTTGATGATACTTTATGAGTTGTTCATCTAAATCATCATTTTCTTGAAAGTCTAAATAATTAACCATCCATTTGTCTATTTTGTTAAGTTTTTCTTCTTTATACAATTTTTGTATTATTTGATAGCTTATATCTAGTTTTGCAATAGAATCGCAGCATTTTATTCCTTCAGATTTGTCTGTATCTACGCCTGTGAATTTTAAATCAGATCGTTTAGGTAATATATATCTATAAACAAAAGCATCTGTTTTGAATTTTTTATAATTATATTTATCTATATCTCTGCTGTTTTCAATACATACATAACCATTTTTAGGCGCAAATCTTTCAATTGCTGATGCGATTTTGCTTGTATTCATTGTGTGGACTTCTCCCATGATTACTAATTGAGGAAGTCCTTCTTCTTTTATTTTATATGCGTCATAGAATTCAAAGCATGCTGCTTCCATGTCTTTTATTAATCCTTGTAAGGTTTTGTTCTTTGATATGATTCTTTTGTTTTCTTCAGAGATCTCAATTGGTTTAACACTGTTTCTTTTTACTGCTTCTAAATAAACTTCTGGGAGGTAACAGCCATTCCCAAACAAAGCTATCTTGAACAATGCAGTAACTAGCACACCTTTGAATAATCCTTTGACCTTACTAATTAAACCACTCATAAGTAGTTACAAAACCAAAGATTATTTATAAATCTTTCGCTTTTTTTCAGTCTATATTGAAGAATTCTAAAGTCCTATAAATGCAGGATTTACTAATAAAACAATTCCCAGCAAGAGCATTATTGCTCCGCCTATGAATTTTATTAATGCCATTGTTTTCTTGTTTATTGTTTTTCCTTTGAAGGTATACCCTAATATTGTAACCACAACTAATAGTGGAAGTACATAAATTAAATTATAAAATAATAAGTGACAATAATACATTAAACTAGTTTTCAAGTACATTCCTGTCAACACACCAGTATATATAATAGGAAATCCTGCTGTGCATGGCAGTTCTACTAAAGAAGCAAAAATTGCAAGAACTATTGATGCTCCTATTAATTTTGGAATTGAACTTCTTTTCATCATTTCTGCAACTTTTAATACTCTTCTTTTTAATGGTCCGACATGTTTGTCTTGCACCATTAATGTTATGCCTTTTCTGTAAAAGAAGTATTCTTTGCAATTAATCAGGCCGGCAATTATTGCTATAGCACCTATTCCTATTCTTAACGGAGCGATAAAGCCGATATATTTGAATATGTTAAGCCAAGCTGCCATGAATAGAAAATAAAACACATAGATGACTGCGATAAAAGTATATCCGACTGCAAATATTTTTTTCCTTGAGTGTGATTCTGTCAGCATTAAGCTGATTAATAATGTTAAAACAAATAGATTGCATGGATTAAATCCGTCTATTATTGCGATTAAGAATGTAAAAACAGGCAGTGGAAGTGTTAAGCCAAGTTGTTTTAAGTAGTCTGGTGCTAAATTTTTGGCTATAATAAAAAAAGTTACTAATATGATGATTGTGATAAAAAGTAGTATTAATTTTTTGATTATTTGTTTCATTGTTCTGAAAATATTTCGCTAAAATTTAAATATTGTTCTTTTGTGTATGCTCCAACATAATATTCGCAGCCATAGATAAAAGTAGGGGTGAATTGCACTTCAATTCCATATGTTTTAAGCTGATTTCTATGTTCTTCCTCAGCCAGGTCGAGAATTATTGATTCGATACCTTTTTCTTCACTAGCTTCTATGAAAATTGGTTTTGTTTCAACACAATGACCGCAGTATTTTGATCCAATCATGATGACTTTGTCATTAAGTCCTCTTTCTTCACAGACTTCTAATTCAAAAAAACCAGGTTGAGAAATTGTTATTGTTTCAAATTTTGCAGGGTCTTTCTCACATCCTAGTATGAAGCTTAAAATTAATATTATTATTAATAGTATTGCTGTGTTGTTTTTCATAATCTTGAAATTAAGCTATTTTTAATATAAACTTTGTGGATTTTTATAGAAAAATTAATCACCATTTCATTACTACTTCAGGATAGAAAAGTATTTATACTTTGTCTTTCTCTTGAATTCAGGAAAATGGGGGGAAAATTATGAATTTTTCAAGATTTATTGCGTTTTTGGCACTGATTGGTTTAAGCTTTATTTCTGCTTTATTATTTGAAGGTAGAATGGCAAAAGGTTTTACTGTTGAATTGATTATTATTTTTATTGGTGTTGTTTTTGCTATTATTGCTACTGCCTCCTTGTTAGAAGGAGAATCAAGCGGCTGGTTTCTTGGCACTTTGATTTTCGGCGCAGCTCTTGTTAATGGTATCGTGTTGTTTTTATTGACTAAAAGTTTTTCATTATTGATTTTGGCTGTTGTTGTCAATATTACTGGCATGATTTTTAGTGTTTTGAGTGCTGCTGAATCAGATGATGAAGATGATTTTGATGACGAGGACTTTAATATTGAAACTTATAATATTGAAGACGAAGATGAAGAAATTGAAAAAGTTAAACCTAAAAAAAGAACTTATAAAAAGAGGAAAGCAACTAAGAAAAAGAGAAAATACAAGCGGAGGAAATAATGTTTCTAAGCCGCAAATACTGCGAATTTTTACACAGAAATTCTTAATTAATTTTTTTTTTCTTAAATATTTTTATTATTTCTACAAATATTAATACACTTGCAGATACTGCTACGACTTTTACCCAATCAAAAGCATTTAATGCTACTGTGCCAAACATGTTTTGTAAAAATGGCAGATAAACTACTGCGAATTGTAATGCTATTGAACTGATAACAGCGAGTAATAACCATTTGTTTTTGAAAAATCCTATTCTAAAAACACTTTGGTCTTCTGATCTTTGATTTAAGACATTGAACATTTGAAACATCATTAATGTGCTAAAAGCTAATGTTTGTGCATAGGCAACACCTTTAGTTAAATGAAGATCAAATAATAATAATGTTCCTGTCATCATTACCAGTCCTATGAGTAATATCATTAATCCTCTATATCTGTTGACTATTTTTTCTTCTACTTTTCTTGGTTTTTTTTGCATAAGTCCTGGTTCTGCTGGTTCAACACTTAGTGCTAAAGCTGGTGCACCGTCTGTTATTAAGTTAATCCAAAGTATTTGTAATGCAGTTATTGGAAGAGGCAGCTTCAACATAATACCAACAAATACAGTTAACACCTCACCCATGTTGCTGGACAATAAATACTCGACAAATTTTTTGATGTTATCAAATATCCTGCGGCCTTCTTCTATTGCATTTACTATTGTTGCAAAATTATCGTCAGCAAGGACCATCGCACTTGCTTCTTTTGCAACTTCTGTTCCTGTTATTCCCATTGCAATGCCGATGTCTGCTTTCTTTAATGCAGGAGCATCATTGACTCCATCTCCTGTCATTGCAACTATATGTCCTTTTGCTTTGAAGGCATCTATTATTTTGACTTTATGTGCAGGGTTTACTCGTGCATATATTCCTATTTCTTCTGCATGATGTTCTAAATTATGAATTCTATCAAGTTCTTGTCCTGTTATTGCTTTGCCTGTTATTCCTAGTTGTTGTGCTATTGCTGTTGCGGTGCCTATGTGGTCTCCTGTTATCATTATTGTTTTTATTCCTGCTTCTTTGCATTTTGTTATTGCTTCTTTTACTTCTTCTCGTGGAGGATCTATCATTCCTTGCAGTCCGACAAATATCAAGTTTTTTTCTATGTCTCCTTTTGCATCTACTCCTTTCAATTCTTTGTAGGCAAATCCTAGAACTCTTAATGCGCGTGTTGTCATTGCTTGATTGACTTCTAGTATTTTTTGTTTTTCTTGTCTTGTTAGCATTTCTACTTTTCCATTGATTAGAATTCTGTTGCATAACGGCAGTATTATGTCGATAGCTCCTTTTGTCATTGCCATTTTTCCGGTTTTTGTGTCGTGTATTGTTGTCATTCTTTTTCTTTCACTTGTGAATTCTATTTCTTCTATTCTTGGATATGCTTGCTGCAGTTGTTCATAATCTATTCCTGCTTTTCTTGCTGAAATAAGTAATGCTGCTTCTGTTGGGTCTCCTATTTCACTCCATTTTTCATTTTCAAAAACAAGTTTTGCATCATTGTTTAACGAGCCTATTGTCAAGAGCATTTCAAAGTTTTTTGGATCTTTTGAGAATTTTCCTTCTGGATCATATCCAGAGCCTGTTATGTTGATTATTTCTCGGTTTGCATAAATATTTGTTACTGTCATTTCATTATGTGTTAATGTTCCTGTTTTATCTGAACAAATTACTGTGCATGCTCCCAGTGTTTCTGCGCTTGGCAGTTTTCTGATTAAAGCATGTTTTTTTGCCATTCGTTGCACTCCTATTGCGAGTGCTATTGTGACCACAGCAGGCAGACCCTCTGGAATTGCTGCAACTGCTAGTGCTATTGCTGCTATTAGCATTTCTAGAAATGGATTGTTTGCGATTAAAACGCCGTAGCCAAAAACTACTAGTGCTATTATTACAACTGCTATTGCAAGAAATCGGCTTAAGTGTTTGAGTTTGATTTGTAATGGTGTTAATGGGCTTTTTGTTTCTCTTATCATGCCTGCTATTTTTCCTATTTCTGTTTTCATTCCTGTTGCTGTGATGATTGCATTTGCATGTCCTTTTGTTACTATTGTTCCTGCAAAGACCATGTTTTTTCTGTCAGCGATTGGTGTTTCTTCGTTTAAGATTTTGTTTTCTTTTATTATTGGTGAGCTTTCTCCTGTTAATGATGCTTCTTGTGTTTCTAGATTTCTTATTTGTATTATTCTTGCATCTGCTGTTATTTTATCTCCTGTTTCTAAAACTAGAATGTCTCCTGGAACTAATTCTTCTGCATTAATTTGCATTTCTGTGCCGTTTCTTATGATTTTTGCTTTTGGTGATAATGTTTTTTTCAGTGCTTCTATTGCTCTTTCTGCTTTGTATTCTTGAATAAATCCCATGATTGAATTTAGTATTACAATTGCTCCTATAACCCAGAAGTCTGTCCATTCTTTTGCTATGCCGCTTATTATCATTGCAGCGATTAATATCCATACTATGCTGTTTTGGAATTGTAGTAGAAATATTTTAAGAGGTTGTATTTTGTGTTCTTCTATTAATACATTTTTGCCGTATTTTTGCAGTCTTTGTTTTGCTTCTTCATTTGTTAATCCTTGTTCATTTGTTTTCAAATAATTAAAAACCTCTTTTATATCAGTGGAATGATAATTCATAAGGAGATTATATTGTTTGATGTTTTTTAATGTTGTTGTTTATTATTTAGCTATTGCAGAAGAACAATCTATTTAAACAACCCATTATTTCTCAAGTGTATTCAAAAGGGGAGGGTTTCAAAATGGATATTACTGAAAATTATGCTGTTAAGGATTTAAGTTTGGCTGAGCAAGGTTTGAAGAATCTTGAGTGGGCAGAGATGCAGATGGGTGCTTTGCTGAAAGTTAGAGATCGCTTCAAGCAGGAAAAGCCATTTGAAGGAAAGAAAATAGGAATTGCTTTGCATGTAACCAAAGAAACAGGAATTTTAGTCAGGACTTTGATTGCTGGCGGAGCTAAAGTATATATCTGTTCTTGCAATCCTTTAAGCACACAGGATGATGTTGCTGCTGCTCTTGCTAAAGAAGGTGTTAATGTTTTTGCTTGGAAAGGCCAGACTAATGATGAGTATTATGATTGTTTGAAGAAAGTTATTGCTTCAAAATCTGATATTACTATTGATGATGGTTGTGATTTGATTTCTGAGATTCATAGAAATTATCCTGAGCTCATTCCTAATATTTTGTTTGGAAATGAGGAAACAACTACAGGTATTATAAGATTAAAAGCTATGGAGAAAGATGGAGCATTAAAGTATCCTGTTCTCGCTGTTAATGACCTAAAAACTAAACATTTGATGGATAATATTAAAGGGACTGGACAGAGCACTATTGACGGAATTCTTAGAGCTACTAATGTTTTGCTTGCTGGAAAGACTTTTGTTATTTGCGGTTATGGTCCTTGCGGTAAAGGTTTGGCTAAGAGGGCTAAAGGTATGGATTCTAATATTGTTATTATAGAGGTTGATCCTTTTAGAGCATTGCAGGCGGTTATGGATGGTTTTAGAGTGATGCCTTTTGAAGAAGCTGCAAAGATTGGTGATATATTTGTTACAATAACAGGTAATAAGAATGTGATTGATGTTCATCATATGAAGTTAATGAAAGATGGTGTTATTCTTGCTAATTCAGGTCATTTTGATGCTGAAATAAACCTAACTGGTTTGAAAGATATCTCTAAAAATAGTAGAAAAATTAGGGAGTTTATGGATGAGTTTACTTTAGAAGATGGTAAAAGGATTTTTGTTTTAGGTGAAGGTCGTCTTATCAATCTCGCTGCAGCAGAAGGTCATCCTTCTGCAATCATGACTATGTCTTTTTGTGGCCAGTCTTTAGCAACAGAATACGGAGTTAAGAATAAAGATAAATTAAAAGTTGGCGTGAATGAGCTTCCTCCTGAAATTGACGAGACAATTGCTAAATTACAGTTAGAAGATCTTGGTATAGAGACTGGTAGTTTGACAGATGAGCAATTAAAATATAGCGACAGCTGGCAAGAAGGAACTTAAATGGAATTAAAAAATTCCTTGTTAAAAAAAGAAGCATACCTTCCTGAAGTTGAAGATATTCAACTTATCCAGACTCATATCTCTCAAGTTTTTCTTACAGGAAAGTTTGCTTACAAAGTTTTGAAGCCTGTTGATTTTGGTTTTCTTGATTTCTCGACGTTAGATAAAAGAAAGAAAGCTTGCGAGGATGAATTGCAGTTGAATAAGTTGATTTCTCCTGATTTGTATGTGGGTGTTGTTAAAATCTGTAAAGTTGATGACAGCATTAAAGTTGATTCTTCTGAGGGAGAGGTTATAGAATATGCGATCAAGATGAAGCAGTGCCATCAGGATAATATCATGACTAAGCTTTTGGAAAGAAATGAAGTTAGTGATAGTTTAATAAAAAAGATTGCTAAGGAAATATTCAAATTCCATAATATTGCTCCAACAAGTCAAAAGATTTCTGAATTTGGTTCTGTTGAGGGTATTGATTTTAATTGGCAGGAAAATTTTGAGCAGACAGCACCTTTTGTTGATGATGTTCTTGATAGAGCTGATTTTGAATACATTAAAGACAAAGTTAATAGTTACATCTCGAACAATAAAAGTCTCTTTGAAAAAAGAGTCAGCGACGGGATGATCAAGCAGTGTCATGGTGATCTGCATTCTGGAAATATTTTTGTAGAACAAGACAATTTGTATATTTTTGATGCTATTACATTTAATCAAAGGTTTGCTTGTTCTGACATTGTTGCAGATATTGCGTTCATGGCAATGGATCTTGATTTCCATGATAGAGAAGATTTTTCTGAATTATTTATCGAGACTTATTCTGATTTGAGCAAGGATGAAGGTGTTAGTTCTTTATTGAATTTCTATAAATGTTATCGTGCTTATGTTCGTGCTAAGGTTAATTGTTTCATGAAGGATTCTTGTCCTGAAGAAGAAAAAGCTGATAAGATTAAAATAATAAAAGATTATTTTGCTTTATCTAAGAAATATGCTAAATCTCTTTGATTGTGTTTAAACAAGAGCTTCTTTCGTTTGATATAATGTTGGTCTCATTCTTTCGCTTGTTACTGTTTCTTGAGGAATGTTTAAATTTACCAATCCTTGTGAATAGATTATATCAATTGCTTGTTGCAAAGCAGATATGACATATACAGAAGTAAATGTATTTGCTTTTATTTTAAAATAAGTTTTAACTGTTGCAAGTATAGTTGTTTCTAAGTCAAATTCTCCATTTTCAATTGCTTTTTTATCTACTTGTTCATATTTTTTTGGAAAATCTATCAAATCTTGTATAAGAGTTTCATAATTTGGTTCTACAAATTCCATTTGTTCTTCGCTTATAGCCATTTTGTCTTTACCTCACTGTGGATTTATTCAATCTTAACTTCTGTTCCTAAACTTTGGCCAGGCATGCCTTTTTCAAATAAAACCCTTACAGCGCCATTTCCGCCATGGACTGCTGTGATTTTGCCTTTTATTTCTTTTGGCTCTTTTTTAGAAGGAGTTTTCCAGGTTACTATTTTGCCTACTAGTTTCTCTGCTTCTTCTTTTTTGGCAACTTTCTCTGCTTGGATTATGCATTGATTGCCTTTTTTCACTCTTCTTGTGCCTCTGAATGCTGTTATTGTTCCTTTCATGATTCCTCTGAAAAACAGTAAATCCTTTTTAAAGCTTTTGGTAGAAAAGGTAAGCCTGCGCTCGATTGTTTTGGGTTAGTACGCCGGCGCTCGGATTTGAACCGAGATATCCTTGCGGAAACAGCCTTTCCAGGGCTGCGCAGTACCAGGTTGTGCCACGCCGGCATGAGTGTAACGAATGTTGGCGAGGCGACCGAAAATCATGATAATGATTTTTGAGTATGCCACGCCGGCATTATAATAGAAAGAAAAAAGAAGTTAGTTTTTAAATTTTAGGCTTATTTCTTTATTTTCTGCCTGCCAATAAATACTATCACTAGAATAAACAATATAACTAATATCAAGAAGCCTATGATTGATTTTGTTCTGAAATAAATAAGTGTTGCAAAGAATGCTGATACTATTGCACCTATGAATAATCCCCATTTTATTTGTGGATTTAATGGTATTAATAATGCTGCTAGTATTGCTACCAAGCAAACAATAGATACAAAGATATATTTTTGTCCTTCATATACTCTTCTGTCTTCTTCCCATTGTTGTCTTTCTGTTCTTTCTTGGTCCATGCAGTCTTGTCTGTCTTTGTCCCAGGTTTCAGCAACTCCTGGTGCTGCATTTACAGGTCTTGGTGTTGCATAACAGTTTTTCCCTGGATAATAATCCTCATAGTCTGGAAAGAAAACATTTGCTCCCATAAATACTAATGGTATGAATAAGATTATGATTGCTAATGTGCTTAATGCTTTTTGTACATTTTCTGGCTTTGCCATATTTATGATAGATATTCAGTTAATATTAAATACTTTTCCTTAAATTTTTAAGATATGCCCCAGTAGTATAGCCCGGCCAAGTATGCTGCCCTCTCGAGGCAGAGACCTGAGTTCAAATCTCAGCTGGGGCGTAGAAAACAAATTGTAGTTAATGGCATGTCACTTTAGTGGCTTTTTCTGGCGCAGCCAGGGCAGGGGCGTTGATTTTCTAGCCTACACTATTCCAATGTAGTCACACATCTTTTTAAATTAAAAAGTTTTAATGTTTAAAAGAGATGGCAGAAAGTTGGTTAGTAATTTTGTTAGGAACTGCAGGTTTGCTACTAATAGTAGGAATATTTTATGGCATCAAGACTTGGATTGCAAAAAGAAAAGCAGGTTATGGTTATACAATGGGTAAAAATCCAGTAAAATCAGGATTTATAGTAGCTCTTTTGGTTATTATTGGTTTAATCTTATTTTTAGGGGATAAGATTTTCAAAGATGTTGCTTTCTTTCAAAGTGATGCTGTAAAATTAATTGGAATTGGTTTAGCAGTTATTGCTGTGTTTATTTTCTTTTTCAAATGGGGCGGAGCTAAATTTGGAGGTAAGAAATTTGTTGTTCCTGTTCTTGTTTTAACTATTGCCACTTGGACTTTATTTATTCTTGCTCAAATTTTTAAGGAAGACATCACAGGGTTAGCTTTTATGGGTGAGACTGAGTTTTTGATTATTCCTATTATCTTAACTGTAATAACTGTTGCTTTGATTATTTTTGGCGGAACAAAAGCGATTGGCAAGAAGATTTCAACTTCTGAAAAAGCTCTTGAGAAAAAAGAAGAAAAAATTGAAAGAGAAGTTGAAGTTAAGAAAATTGTTTCAAAGCAATTAGCAAGTGAAGAATTAGGTATTATTGCTGCTTTAGAGGGTTTGTTTGAGTCTGAGTCCAAAATGTTAGAGAGTTTAATAAATCATATAAACACTGTGACCTTGGCTAGTTGGGGTACCAAAGCTGATGAAATTTGTTTAATGGAATTTACTTATATTTTTAATAAGGTTAATGAGTTTAGAAAATCATTTTTAAAAGCAAAAGATCTTGAAAAGAAGTTAGGTACTTCAAAATTATTTAGGTGATTGTATGGCTAAAGCATATAAGGTAATTTCAGGTGTGGGCGGAATAAATAAAGATGATCTTGCAAAAGGAATAAATATTTTGCAGAGTTTGTTAGCAAATGAAAAAAGCACTGTTGATGCTTTATTTGCTGAAGTTGAAGCAATAAAGCTTTTAGTTAAAGGAGTTTCTGATGGAACAATAGCTGCTGAAGAGTTTGCTAAGAAAAAGCATAAAGTTTATGAGTTAGATAGAAGATTCCAGGCTTATAAGAAATTAGCAGAGAATCTTGATGTTCAAGCTAAGTTAATGATGAAAAGATATGCCAAAGTTCTTAGATAAAATTTTAAACTATCTCTTTCTTTTTGTTTTTTATTGCCGACATCGCATAATCTGGTAGTGCGAGAGGCTCGAATATATCTCGAGTACCCTCTTTTCCTTCGGGATATGCAGGTTCAAATCCTGCTGTCGGCGTACAACAAAAAAAACAAAAACAGTCGACCGAAGGGAGATATAGCTGGCTTTAGCCAGGTGGTAATCTTGCTGTCGGCGTTTTTCAAAACCTTGGTTACCATTCTCGCCTTTTTGGCGAGCTTTTTGGATCCTAACCTTTTTCAAAAAGGTTAGTGAGAATCCCTGCTGTCGGCGTTTTTCTTTTTTTCATCATCGACCGAAGGGAGATATAGCTGGCTTTAGCCAGGTGGTAATCCTGCTGTCGGCGTTTTTCAAGACTTGCATCTGTTTTTAATCAAAAATCCGAAAGTTTTATAAATGTAGGATTATTTTCCTACATTATGGAATGTAGGAATATTTTATTAGAGCAGTTTTTTCTTAACCCAATGAGTAAATTTGGAGTGAGAGAGTTAAGTAGAATTGTTCATTTAGATACTAAGACTGTAATGAAATATTTGAAAGATTTTGTTAAAAACAAGTTGGTTATTAAGAGAAAGAGTAAAGGTAAGTATAGTTTTTATGAAGCTAATAGGCTTTCTCGTTTGTTCAGGTATGAAAAAAGTGAAATTTTAGTTAAAAAGATTTTAAAGAGTGGTTTAATAGACTTTTTGGAAAAGGAATTATCTCCGAAAGTGATTGTTTTGTTTGGCAGTGTTCGAAAAGGAACATATCATAAGAGCAGTGATGTTGATTTATTTGTTCAAACAGATTATAAAAGATTGGATTTAAGGAAATTTAATAAGCAGATAGGATTTGAAGTTAAGTTATTTTTTGAAAAAAATATTAAAAAATTAAGCAAAGGTTTGATAGAGAATATTTATGATGGTTTAGTTATATCAGGCAAATTAGAGGTGATATAATGAGAAAAAGAAAAGAATTTGATGAATGTATTGAAGATAATAAACTGCTTGAAACAGGAATTAAAGATGAGAGCCTGGCTAAAGAGTTATTAGCTTTAGCTGAGCATAGAGAACTGTTTTGGGATAATGTTAAAAATAAATCAAAGGAGTTTCCTTCATTGTTTTTAGAAGGTTATTATGAAATTATTAAAGAATTGTGCACTGCGATTTTAGCATTAGACGGTTGGAAAGCCTTAGATCATGAATGTATGTTTGCTTACCTAAAAAATAAAGGAGCAGACATTGATTTTGAATATCTTCTTGAATTAAAAGATACAAGAAATTCTATAGATTACAGAGGTCTTATGGTGAGCTTTGATACTTGGAAGAATAATGAGATGAGAATTAAGATGGTAATTAAAGGTTTGAAAGAATATATTAAATAAAAAATAAAATAGAACAAGCTGTAAAACCCAGTTTTTTTCTTTTTTTCAAAACCTTTATAAGTAATGTAGAATATATTTACTCAATGTTAGGCTATATATTGATTGCAGTGTTTATTGTAAGTATTATTTCTTTTATTGGTGTTATTACTTTAGTTTTACAAAAAAAATCTTTAAATAAAATAATTGCAGTTCTTGTTAGTTTTGCAGCAGGAGGTCTTTTAGGAGGTGCTTTCTTCCATCTTTTACCTGAATCTGTTGAAGCAGGAGGCCCTGTTTTTTTAATGGTTATAATTGGTATTATTGTTTTTTATTTGATTGAGATGTTTTTGCATTGGCATCATTATCATTCTATTGATAAAAAAAGAATTAAAAGACTTAAGCCAGTTGGTATTCTTAATCTAGTCGGTGATGCTGTTCATAATTTTACTGATGGCATTATTATTGGTGCTGCTTTTCTTACAAATATACAATTAGGTATTGTTACAACTATTGCTGTTGCTTTGCATGAAATTCCTCAAGAGCTTGGTGATTTTGGAATTTTGATTCATTCAGGTTTTAGTACAGGTAAAGCTTTGTTCTTTAATTTCCTTTCAGCTTTAACAGCTGTTCTTGGTGCAATTGCTATTTATTTCTTTGCAACAATATTCTCAGGCATTACTAATTATTTGATTCCTTTTGCAGCAGGTGGATTCATATATATTGCTTTAGCAGATCTCTTGGCTGAAATTAAAGAAGAGCGTAAAGCTAAGAAAGCTATTTTTCAGTTCTTGATTTTCTTGTTTGGCTTAGCTTTGATGTATTTGACTAAATATCTATTGCATTAAATAAATGTTTTTATAGCAGATTAAACTTTCTTTTTTCTATGAAGATTGTTTATGCAGATACTGCCAGAATTGAAATCAGTGATGAATTTTTAATTAAAGCTAAAAGAGCTCTTTGTGAGCTTTTTTTTCTTGAGCAGGAAGATGAAAATTGTCGTTATATTAAGGATATTTATGTTCATGGTTATGATGCTATTTTAAGGGTTGAGAAGCTTTTAGGTGTGGATGAAGAATTAATTCCTAAAGAGAAACGCACTCTTTGCGGACCTTCTGATACTAGAGCTTTTCAGGTTGATCTCGGTGAATTTGTTGTAACAGATTTTGACGAGGAAGATGATGTATATTTTGGTTGGCATAGTTTAATTGGATATAAAGATATTTTTGAAATTCCTGATGTTTATTTTAATAAGGAGTTTCTTGAGGGTATTGTTAATCCTTTCATGGGAATAATTAATCTTGGCACTAAAAAAGAATTTGAAGAGCCTTATTGGCAGAATATTGCTTTTAAAATTTATGAAGCTGCTGATGTAGAATATAAGGAGTGGATTGATAAAGAATCAGATGCCTTCGAAGATTTACAGAGTAAAAAGTTAGTCAGAGATTTTGAAGAAAAGTTATTGAATGCTGCTCTTAATTTTTATAGCGGCACTGGAAGTTTGGATGAGTTGATGAAAGTTTTAGAGTCTAAGACTGAGTTGGTAAAATATTTTGAACAAGGTGAGTGATTTTTGCAAAAACTTTATAACTTATAACTCAAATTTCTATTTTATGGCTAGGAAAAGACGTAAAAAGAAGAATATGTTTGTTTGGTTTATTGCATCTATATTTGATGCTTTGCTTTGGTTAGTTAAAATCATAGCTTTAGGTTTATTTTATGCTGCAAAATACGTGATTAAAGCTTTTGTTTGGCTTTTTAACAAATTATTCTCTGGTTTTAAATCAGAAACTAAAACCAAAACTAAAAAAGTTAAAGAAACTGGCTTAAAAGTTCCTGCTGTTTTCTCTGCATTAAATATTGCAGCTAATATTAAAGGTAATTTCAAAGAGTTTGAAAAAAGATTGCTTAATCAAAGTTTGATCATGACTGTTGTTGGCAGACGTGGCTCTGGAAAAAGTGCTCTTGGCTTTAGATTGTTAGAAAACATCCATTCAAAGACTAAGCGTCCTTGTTTTGCTCTTGGCGTTAAACAAGCTATTCTTCCTAATTGGATTGATAGTATTAGTTCTATTGATGAAGCAGCTGATTCTGGTGTGATTCTTGTTGATGAAGGAGCTGTAACTTTTAGTTCTAGAAAAAGTATGAGCAAGCAGAACAAAGAATTGTCAGATCTTTTAGCAATTGCAAGGCATAAAGATTTAACATTAATTTTAGTAACTCAAAATACTGGCATGATTGATAAAACAGTTCTTAATTTGACAGATGTTATTATGGTTAAAGAAGGTTCTTTGTTGCAGCAAAAGATGGAGCGTAATGTTATGAAGGATTTATATCAAACTGCTACTAAAAAATTCAATCAAACTCCTGTTAGTCAGAGAAATGCTCATTTTTATTTGTTTGATTCTACTACAGAAGCTTTTTGCAATACTGTTTTGCCTAGTTTTTGGTCTGATAAAGTCAGCAAAAGCAGAGGAAAATAATTAGAATATTTTTGCTTTTTTTAAGAATAAAATAAATATCAGCCATATTATTGCAACTATTGCCAAGATATAATAGAACATAAAAGGACTTCTTTGGCCTGGTAGTAACATATTCATTCCATAAATGCCGCCTATGGTTGCAGGAATGCTTAGCAGTATTGTGAATACTGTTAGTATTGTGATTATTTTGTTTAGTTTGTTTGACTGCAGCATTGTGAAATGGTTTCTCATGTTTGCTATTATTTTTAATGAAGTGGTTCCTAATTCATAGCCTTGTTTTGCATCTTCTATCAGATTTTCCATTTTCTGCTTGTCTTTTTTTGGCAGTTTTTTAGAGAGTTGTTCATAGATTCTTTTTGTATAATAATAAGACGATACAATGCTGTTTATAATTTCTTCTTCCTTTAGGAGGTTATTTATGTCGTCTTCTTTTAATTTGATTAATTTTCTTTTTTTTGAATTTATTGAATTGACTACGTACATTGTGGATTTTTCAAAATCTTTATCTATGCTCTTGAATAATTTAAGCAGGCATTCTGTTTTTTGTGTTGTTATCAATTCAATTTGATTCTTGATGATTTTTACCAGGAAATTTGGTTTGTTTCTTGCAAGAGTTAATATGAAATTTCCATTTGTGATTATTAAAAAGGTGTCAAATTTTTTTTTGTTTTCCTGCAGAACGTTAAGAACTATGTATGTTTTTTTGTTGATGAATTCGATTCTTGGTATTTGGTTTTGTTTCAGACCGTTGGAAAGAGCTTGTTCGTCTAATTTGTAGGTTTTTATTAAGTAGTTTATTTCATTTTTTGTTGGATTTATTGCATTTATCCAGCAGTCGTTTTCAAATTTTTTTAATTTCCGGATTTGTTTGTCTTTTAAGTTTTTTTTGTAATATTCTATCATGATAAGAGTTAAATGTTTTTTTTGTTATAAATTTGTTTATGAACTGTCCAGTGAAGACCTTCAAAGAAATGCTCATTTTTATTTGTTTGATTCTACTACAGAAGCTTTTTGTAATACTGTTTTACCTAGTTTTTGGTCTGATAAAGTTAGCAAAAGCAGAAGCTAATTATGTCGATACTTTTATAAACAAAAACATCTACTTATTCTTGAAAAAGGGTTGTGATTACTTTGATGACAAGTAGAAACATAGTTTGGACAATTTTTGGAATTCTTTTTATGGCTTTGTTAGCTACTGCTACAACAGTTATTACTGATACTTCTATCACTACTACTGGTTCTTATCTTGAGATGTATAACAATACTGTTACTGTTGCTAAAAAAGGAGCAGATTTCACAACAATTCAGGGAGCGATTGATAGTATTACAGTTGGTACTGGAATGAAATATAATATTCTTATTTATCCTGGTGTTTATAATGAAGATGTGGTTTTAAAGAATGGAGTTAATCTTCAAGGAATGGGTGGTTCTGCAGGAGTGGTTATTAATGGAACTTCTGCTACTTTAACAATGGGTTCTGGATTTGGTTATCCACGGTCGCATATTAGAAATTTAATTGTTAAAATGCAAACAACAGGGACAGGACAGGTTGGTATTAATTGTTCAGGAGGAATTCATATAATTAATGATGTGACGGTTGATTATGATGTGAATAATGGTAATGGAAATGCGGTTAATTTAGAAAATAATTGCTTTATTGTCATGAGAGAAAGTGCAATTCAGTATGATCAAACCGGCACTGGAGGAGGAGATCATATTGGAATGAATACCCAAAATGAAGCCATAGGAAGTATGAGTAATTCCGCAGTATTAATGGATATTGCAGGTGTTGCTGCTAATGATCGAGTAACAGCAATTGGTTGGTATACTAATACTACTGAAGATTTAACTGCTCAGGGAAACACAATTGATATAGTTGCAAGCAGTGCAAACTTCGGGGGTTTAGTAGCAGGAGTTGTTACTACAAGTGATAAAAACACTACTGATGTCAGAGATAATCATATTCATTTAATAACTCCTTCTGGAGTTAGTGGTAGTAGAGGAACTGCTTATGTTATTTATACTGATGGGGGAGGTGAACTTCATGCAACAGCAAATAGAATTTTGATTGACGGTTTTGATAATAATTTTGTTGCTGATGCAATGAATGCATCCAATGTGGTTATTTCTCATTTTGATGATATAGTTGCTGTTAATGGTTCTAATGGAACAGGAAGTTATGTTTATGTTAATAGTCCTGTTGATGGTAATTTATGGATGAATGGAGATATGCATGCTACTTATGTTGAGTTTGATGATCCAAGTAATACTTACATAGGAAGAGATAAGACTTTTCCTGATTATTTTGCTTTTGCTAATGATTATACTAATTTTTGGCTCGGTTATACTGGTGATAGAAATATTTGGATGAATTATGATGTTAAAGCTGATATTATTATGGGCCAGTCAGGAGATACAGACATTGAGATTTATAATGGTAGTAAATCAACAGAATTAGACCAGCATGATGATGATTTCTGGGTTACACTTAATACTGCGGGTGATATATTTAATTTAACTCAAGGAGATATGGTTATTGAAGCAGGTTATATTAAAGCTGATACTTTTGTTTCAAGTAATGGTTCTACAGGATTGACTTTAAATATCACCACAGGGGGAGCAGGTAGTTGTTGGCAGTATTATGAAGATGGTTTGCTTATTGCGCATAATTGTACTGTAAATTAAAATGATAAAATGCAAAAAAGATTATTTTTTATTTTATTAGTGGGGGTTGTTTTGATTGTTCCTTTAGTTAATGCTGCAGTTCATTTGAGCTGGGGCGATATTTTAAATGCAACAACTTCAAATTCAACTATTACTTTTTCTATTGCTGTTACTGCAGATAAGGTTACTGTTGAACCTTCTAGAATTACTCTTGATAATGTTACTTGTTTAAATGGTGCTTCTTTTATTTCTCAGGAATTATTTGATACTCCTAATGCTACTAGAGATAGTGCTGAATTTTGTGTTGTTCCACCGCCAGGTCCTGGAAAGGGCGGCAGCAGCAGCGGGCAAAGCACTGTTTATTCTCAGGCTGTTGTTCTTCAGATGGTTTCTGATCAAGAATCGTTTACTGCTTTAAGAAAGAATGATAAGATTGATTTTAAGATTAATAATATTGATCATTCTATTACTATTGATTCTATTACTGTTGATTCTGTTGAGTTTACAGTTGCAAGCATTCCTCAGAAATTCTCGCTTAAGTCTGGCGAAAAAGTTTTGGTTGATTTAGATAAGAATGGTATTGATGATGTAATGATTGTTGTCAAGCGCGTATCTAATGGATATTTAGTTGATTTGTTTGTCGAGAAGCTTGTTAAATCAAATTTGGATTTTGTTTTTGGAGAAGAAGTTAAAGTGGAAATTAGTGAAGAAATTCCTGCATCAAAATTTTTAGAACAAGAATCTTCTGAAGAAAATAAGTTAAGTCTTAAAGAAGAACAATTGAAACGAGAGAAGACATTCAAGAGATTGTTTTTTCCTATTTTGTTGATTTTGGCTGTGATTCTCTTTATTATTGCATCTATTTATCATAAGAAGAGATAATATTTTAAATAAAATGCTTATTTTCTAATTTATCATGAAATTAGCATTAGGCATTGAAAGTACTGCGCATTCTTTTGGCATAGGTATTGTTTCATTCAAAGGAGAAATTCTTGCTAACGAGAAAGAAGTTTTCACTACAAAACATGGTGGTATGATTCCTTCAGCTGTTGCCGAGCATCATGAGAAAGTTAAAGATAAAGTTCTAAAACAAGCTCTAAAAAAAGCTAAAATAACAATGCAAGACATCAGCCTGATTTCTTTTTCTCAAGGTCCTGGTTTATCTCCTTGTCTTATTATAGGAATGAACTTCGCAAAACAATTAGCTGAAAAATATAATATTCCATTAATAGGTATCAATCATTGTATCGCACATCTTACTATTGGTGATTTAATGTGCAAAACTAAAGATCCTGTTTACTTATACGTCAGCGGTGTCAACACGCAAATAATTGCCTTTGCAGGAGGAAAGTTTAGAATTTTTGGCGAAACTTTAGATCTTGGCTTAGGTAATGCTTTAGATAAATTTGCTAGAGAAGTTGGATTGGGTTTTCCTGGCGGACCAAAAATAGAAAAGCTTGCTAAAGAAGGTAAATATATTGAGCTTCCTTATTCTGTCAAGGGAATGGATGTTTCTTTTTCAGGCATTATTACAAAAGCAATCAAACTCTTTAAAGAAAATAAAAAGCTTGAAGATATTTGTTTCAGCATCCAAGAAACTTTTTTTGCTATGCTTGCTGAAGTTTCAGAGCGGGCCATAGCTCATACTGATAAAAATGAACTTCTTTTAATTGGGGGAGTTGCTGCTAACAAGCGTTTATGCAAGATGTTAGAATTAATGTGCAAAGATAGAAAAGCAAGTTTCAAAGCAGTTTCTTTAGATTATGCTGGTGATCAAGGTGCGATGATTGCTTGGCAAGGAATTCTTGAATATAACGCAGGCAGAAAAGAGAACCTCAAAATCGTTGATATTAAGCCTTATGAGCGAACTGATGATGTTATGGTGAATTGGAAAACTATTTAAACGAGCCCTTTAATCTAATTGACTTAATGAAAGACTTGGAAAAAAAGATTATTTTTGTGTTGATTTTTTTTGCTTTAGTTTTAATTGGCAAGAATATTAATTTCTCTGCTGTTGTTGGAGCAGATAGTCAGTTTTTCACGTTATTCCAATTTTTTGGTCCTATTGCAGGTGGTTTTTTAGGTCCTTTGTTTGGAGCGATTTCTGTTTTTTTTGCGCAATTAGCTGATTTTTTAATTGTTGGAAAAGAATGGCAGTTATTGAGTTTGTTGAGATTTTTGCCAATGTTGTTGGCTGTTTATTATTTTGGAAGTAAAAAAAAGAGTTTAAAATTAATTGTTCCTTTGGTTTGTATTCTTTTGTTTATTTTTCATCCAATTGGAAAGCAAGCTTGGGTTTATGCAATGTTTTGGTGGATTCCTGTTTTAGGTGTTATTTTGCCAAAGAAAGTTCCTGGCAAGTTGTTGTTTAGAAGTTTTGGCGCTACTTTTACTGCTCATGCAGTTGGAAGTGTTTTATGGTTGTACACCGTGCCTATGACTGCAAGTCAGTGGATTGGTTTGATTCCTATAGTTGCTTATGAGAGATTTTTATTTGGCGCAGGTATTGCTGTTTCTTTTGTTGTATTAAACACTGTGCTTGATTTTGTTGTGGATAAATTAAAGCTTTCTGATAAAGTTTTATTCATAGATAAAAAATATGTTTTAACTAGATTATTAAAATTAAAGTCTGCTTAAATTTTTGCCAGACTTCCCCCTATTTTAAAAAAAGAAAATTAATTTTTTTATCTTTTTCTTTTCTTGCCCTTTTTTGCAGGTTTCTTTTTAGCCTTTTTCTTAGTTTTCTTCTTTACTGCTTTTTTCTTAGTCTTTTTCTTTACTTTTCTTTTTGGTTTCTTTTTCACTTTTACTTTCTTTCTAGGCTTTTTCTTTGGCGCTTTTCTTACTGCTTTTGTTCTTACTTTTGCTTTTTTCCGTTTCACTACTCTTACTGGCGCTCTTTTTACTTTCTTGTGCTTTGGTGGCGGCAATGGAGCTATTGGTTCGAATATTAAACCACAGTCTCTGCATATCAATTGACCTCTTAGGTTGTATACTACATTGCTTGACCCGCAGTATGGACAGTCTTTTTTTTCCATTATGTCTATCATTGTAATTCTAGTATATCTTAGGGTATTTAAATTTTACTTCTTACTGAGAAATCATAAAACTATAGGCTTAATTTTTTGCCTTTCATATCTAGTGCTTCTTTGATTACTTCTTTTATGTTATTTACAGGAATGATTTTGACTTTTGCTAATTTAGCTTTGTCTACTATTATGTCTTTTAAGTTTGATTCTGGCACTATTATTCTTTTAATGCCTGTTTCTATTGCTGCTTCTACTTTTGCACTAATACCGCCAACAGGCAGTACATCTCCCCGGACAGATAAGCTGCCTGTCATTGCTGTGTCTTGTCTTACAGGTGATTTTGTTATTGCTGATATGATGCTTGTCGCAACAGCTATGCTTGCTGAATCTCCTTCTACTCCTTCATATGTTTGTAAAAACTGAACATAGATATCATATTTTCTGATATCTTTCCCAAAGTATTTTTTAATTATTGCTGATACATTCTTGATTGCTTCTTTTGCAATTATTCCTAGTTTGCCTGTTGCTACTATTTCCTTTTCTTTTCCTCCTGGTGCTACTTCGCTTTCTATGGGCAGCAATATTCCAGAATATTGTGCGCCTCCTCCAATTACTGCTAAGCCGTTTACTCTTCCTATTTTTTTCCCTTTTGTTACTATTATTTCATATTCTTTTTTTCTTTCTATGAATTTGTCTGCTATTTGTTTTTCTAATGTTCTTGCTATTGTTTTAGCATCAATTATATGTTTTTTCTCAACAAATTTTGCTCCTTTTTCTTTTGCAACGTCTCCTGCTGCTCTGATTAATCCGCCGAGTTCTCTTAATCTTAAAGTTAAGTGGTCTTTTCTGTTTGCCATTCTTCTTGCTTCGTCGAGTATTTCAGCTACAGCTGTTTTTGTGAAGTGCGGTATTTTTTTGTCTTTTTTTACTTCTTGTGCTACAAAGCGGGCAATCTTATCTTGATTTTCTTTTATGTCTTTCATGGTGTCTTTCATGTATATTTCATATCCATATCCTCGGATTCTTGATCGTAATGCGGGGTGCATGTGTTGTACTGTTTCTATGTTTCCTGCAGCTAATAGAATAAAGTTGCATGGTACTGGTTCTGTTCTTACCATTGCTCCTGCGCTTCTTTCACTTTGTCCTGTGATTGAGTATTTGCCTTCTTGTAATGAGGTTAATAGTTCTTGCTGTGTGTGCGGTGCTAATGTTGCTATTTCATCTACAAATAAAACTCCCATGTTTGCTTTGTGTATTAATCCTGCTATTACTCTTTCATGTGCAGGTGTTCCTAAGCCTCCTGATTGTAATGGATCATGAAGTACATCTCCTAGTAATGCTCCTGCATGTGCTCCTGTTGCATCCCAGAATGGAGCTTCTTTTTTTCCAAAATTGTCTACTATTATTTTTGGTGTTTGTGATTTTTGGCCTATTCCTATTCCTCTTCTGCCGCCTATGCTCATCATCATTGTTACTGCTGCTAAGAAGATCATGCCTCCTAAGAAGAATGTTGCGAACATTAAGTCGCTTTTGTAGTATGATCTTGCCCACCATGGCGCGATCATGACTAATATTAATAATACAAGGATTATGATATTTTGTTTTTTGAAAAAGCCGATGTTTTGTATTCTTGATTTTGCAATCATGTCTCTGCCTTTTCCTGCAGGCACTGTTCTTATTATTGGCTGGTTTTCATCATTTGGATTTGGAAATGCTAAGACATCTACTAGTTTTTCTTTTGGTAGCAACTCAGCTAAAGCCAGTCCTAGCATGCTTTTTCCTGTGCCAGGCTCGCCAATTAATAAGACATGTCTTCTTTGTCTTGCTGCTTTTTTGATTATTTCTACTGCTTCTTCTTGGCCTAGAACTTGTTCTACTATTTTAGCAGGCACTTTGATGTCTGCAGTTGTTTTGAAATCCATTCTTGGGTTTATCTTTTATTTGCTTTTAAATGTTTTCTTTATCATTTCATCACTTTAGAGTTAATCAAATCAAAAGATTTATAAATTAAAAGTATGCTTAGCTTGTTATGTCAGAAGAAAATAATGATATTGAAAATTCAGAGTATAGTTTTAAGACAGATATGAAAGTTCATGTTAATAACTTTGGTGAAGAGATTTTGGTTGCTCAAAAAACTGAAACACATAATTTTCCTGGAAATCAAAATCATGGAACAATGGGATATCATCAAGCTCCTTGGCCAAATACTATACGCAAGTGGAATGCTTTGAGTGAGTATTGTCCTGAATTAGGAGAAGTTATTAATCAAGAACTTGAAAGAGTAAGAAATCATGCTGAAGAAGAGTTATTTAGAGCTTTGCCTGTTGAAGTTGAAAAAACAGAAAATGCAGTTTTTGAGACAAAAACTATTGAACTTTCAATTAAACAAGAAGTAGATTTGAATAGTAAATATGTGGGTCTTGAAATTATTTATACTAGTGCTGAATTCAAAGAATTAGCGGATTTTTATGAAAATCATCCTTATAAGTTAAATTTAGCCATTCCTGCTGCTAAGGTTATAGGTAATATGTTTAATTATGAAGATCATGAAGATATCAGTTGGATTAGAGGGTCTTTGTTTGAGGAATTAAAGAGTTATTGTCGAGAAAAGCCAGAATTATTAGGAGTGGTTTTTGAAGTAGCTAAAGTTTGGCTAAAACCACTACTTTCAAGTAACAAATAACCGAAAGCTTTATAAAGGATTAAAGCCTTATACTCTATACAATGGAAAAAGGTGTGAAAGTATTCGATGGATCAGATTATCACCTTGCGCCAAAGGTGGATTACGACAAAGCTTCTGATACTTATAAGTGTACTATTCCAGAGCTTAAAGCTGCTGCTGATTATGCATCAAGTAAAGGTGCTGATGTTTTCTTGTATAAAGGTGATCTATTAGAAGAAAGTGAAGATCATACAATTAGTTATGCTGCTGAGAGTTATAAAGAAAAATTAGAGAATTTTATTCAAGCTTTCTTAGATGAGAAAGAGGTATTTTTAAGTGAAGTAGGCAGTCATATTATGAGTTTAGGTGGTTTGGAAAATGCTAAATTATTTGCTGAGCAAAATTCTGACCAGAGAAGTGAAGTTATTAAGCATTACATTAGTGTCTTTGAAGATTATGGTGAGAAAGATGTTATGTCTGCTGTTAAGAAAAGAAAAAAATGGGAGCCTATTGGAACAGAAGTTTTGAAAGAAGATTATGATAATTATAAGAATTTAATAACTACTTATTTCAAAGACTTTCTTGCGCCTGCTGTTAAAGAAGCTTTATCTAATTTCAATGGAAAAAAATTATTTGTTGACGGCAATCATGATGTTGGTTTGTTTAATTATATTCATGATGGACAGGAATTTATTTCTCTTGATAAAAGACAAACTCCTTTGGAAATTGGTCCTTTAAGGATTGCTGGCGCAGCTAATTTGCCTAATTATAATTGTTTTCCTAGAGAATTTATTGAATTATATGATAAAAATGGAGAGTTTGATATTCTTCAGAAACAAGTTGAACAAAATGTTGCTATGTATTTGCAGTCTGATCCAGAATTTAATAAATTATCTCCTGAAATGCAGGATGATCATTTTAAGAGAATTTTACAGGAGGAAATGCAGAATGCTGTTCCTCAGTCTCCTGTTTTTAAGCGTTTGGAAAATAATGATTTTAATTTCCTTGTTAATCATAATGGTGCTTTGCCTCATTTAAGAGCGCATGATTTTGATCCTAAGCAGGATTTAGGCGGATCAGGTATTGGTCTTGAAGCTGTTGTTATGGAACAGATTCAAAAAGGTAATTTAGATGTTATGAGTGCAGGTCATGTTCATGAGAATAAAATTAAAGATATTCATTTGGCTGAGCATATTAAAGTTCAAGCTTTAAGAACTGGCGGCAAAGATATGCATTCTTATTTGTATACTGTTGAAGAGGTTGAAATTGAAAACCGTCCTGAAACAGCTACAACTCCTAAGATTAAAATTTCAAATCCTATTGGTGTTAAATTCAAGAAAGCAGCTTAAACAGGAATTTCTTCTGGTGTCACAGGTGTTTCTTCTTTTTTTGAAGGTTTTTTCGCTGATGGTTTTCCTTTAGAGGGTTTGATAATAATATACACAACAACGATAAATGTCACGACGGCTATTAATGGTATTATTATGTTTGATTGTATTTTTGATATGTCTATTAGTTCAAATGCTCCTAATGCATAAAATGCAAACACACAAAATGCTATTAATCCTAGTGCTCTGAATATTTTTAATTTTTTTAATCCTGGAAATCCTGAGAATGCCATTACCATTGCGATGATTAATCCTGCAATTAACAGTACAACTCCGTATTGTGTTACTCTGTTGAAAACTTGAACAGTATCTGCATATGCTATTACTATAAATCCTATTACGCATGAAAACACTGCATTTAGTTTTGTTTTTGGTTTGTTTCCTTCTCTTCTGCCTAGTACTTTTGTTCTTTGCAGTACTGAGAACATTATGATAAATGTTAATGCAAAAGGTATTATGACTGTTGTTAATCCAATATTTTCAAGAACACTTGCTACCTCTTTTGCAAATCCTGCCATAGCTTTGTTAAATTATTGATATTTAAAAAGCTATATCCTTAATTTGTCATCTTTCTTAAGTAGTTAAAACAACGAAACATTTATAAATTAGAAACTGCTAACCTTTTCCATGACATTAAGAGGCAGATTTATTGCATTCATAGGATTTCTGGCAGGTTTAGCTAGTGCTTTTGGCTGCAGTAATGTAGATTATCTTTTAAATCCTCAATCTAAGCCTTCTGAAAAAGTTGATGCTCTTGTTTATGCTGAAGATTTAAGAGAGGAAAGTGTTGATGAAAAACACACGACTTCTCACGAAAAGAGATTTGAAGAATTATATCCTAATTTTGATCTTAAGGGAGAAGTAGAAAATTTAACTGAAGCAAATATTGAAAAATTAATTAATTGTCTTAAAAAAATGCCTCAAGACTCAATAAAAAAACTTGGCAATTATGACATTATTCTTGCTATGCCTTCTGATGAAAATAAAGAAAAAGTTAATTATAAAGATTTAGAACAAAGAGGTCATTGCGGCTATTTTAAAAATGAAATTACTTTTTTCGCATTAGATAAAAGCAGTATTAATCATGAAATTGCAGGTCACGCCATTCATTTAACTTACATTGATGAAGAAAGAGCTGAACAAGTTGAAGAAATTGAAGAGAAATGGAATAATATTGAAACAATTATTAATGGAGAGAAAAGAAAATTAAAAGATGTTTTTGGTGATGAAGATTTGCTTGGTCCTTGTAATAAAAAGGGATTAGCAGTAAAGTGGAAAGATGATAAAAGAGAATCCAGGTATAGTTTTGCAACACCTGATGGTGCAGGTAATATTAATGAAGATGTTGCAACAATGACAGATTTTGTTATGAATAAGGATGTTGCAGATACAAAAGAAAATTATATTTTAATGGATAAAAAAGCTAAACTTTTGAAAGAATTAGGTTGTATTACTGACGAAGCTTATAGTTGTTGGAAAATAACAAATATTAATAAATTTGAAAATAGTGATAAATTATTACCTTATTTAAAAAGTAAAAATAATTCTATTCTCGGAGTTGCTATATACCAGTTTCATTTTAAAAAAGATAAGCAATTAAAATATGTTAATGAATTTCTGTCTTTAATAAAGCATAAAGATAAAAAAATTGTTGAAAATGCACTCGTTTATTTTTGTATGAATGATGAATATAAAGTTTATGAAAAACAAGTTAAAGATGCTGTGAAAAGAATTGGTGTGGATTTAACAAAAATGGAAACTACTATTGAATTCCGTGTTGTTAATTATTTTGCTGCAAAAGCTCCTCCAAAATTAAATAAAGCAAGAATTAAAAAAAATGCAGGACTTCAAACTCAAACCCAGACACAATCTAAATCTAATTAATTATGAGGTTTGCAAATATCATAGAACTCACACTTTCCTGTGCTGTATTTGCATAATCCAGAAACTGATTTTCGATAATCTTCAATACTTCTGCTTTTGACCAATTCTGCCGTTTTCTTTATTTCTTTTTTTGCCATTTCAAGAAGTTCTTCATCAACATTCTTGACTTTTTCTTTGTCTTTTAAGAAATAGACTCCTACTTTTTTTGGCAACACACCATGTTTCTCAAAATAAAGAAGACTATAAATTCCTAACTGAAGTAAATGTTCTGCCATTCCAAACTTTTTGCTTGTTTTATAATCCATTAAGTAAATATGTCCGTCTCTGTTTTCTATTGCATCTATGAATCCTTTTACTCCATGTGTTTCTGATTCATACAATTGCTCTCGTATTGGTGTAAGAATCTTAAATCTTTCAGCAAAATTTCCTGATAATAAATTTATCTTCTCAAGAAATTGTTCTGTCCAGTTAAACAACATCATTAGTGTTTCTTCAAAATAAAATATTTCTTTGTCTTTTTCTAATTTTAATAATTCTAATTTCTCTTTGTAATTTTCCCATTCTCCAACTAACATTTCTTGTATTAGGATTTTTAATTGTGCTTCTGCTGTTTCTAATCTAATTCCGTTCATGTCTTTGTCAAAGAAGTTTTCTAAAACACTGTGTGCTATGTTTCCTCTTACTAGATGTATGTTGGGTGGTGCTTGTATTCCTAATATGTAGGAATAATAGTATTTTCTTGGGCATTGCTTATAGCACTTTATTGAACTAGGACTAAGTAGCCGCCTCTTTTTTTCCATGAAGTTATAAATTTAGCAGCTGGTTTAAAAGTCTTATGAAAGCAGATGTCCAGTGCAATGTGTATTTTCCAGTTAATTTGTAATATTTACCTTGCAATCAGGCGCACTCTGGTTTTTTCTTATGAAATTTTTTAAATTCAGCCAACTTATTGCTTTCTTATGAAGGTTTTATTCATTTGTAATCAAAATAAGCATAGAAGCAAAACAGCTGAAAAACTTTTCAAAGCTAAATTTCAGACTAAATCAGCTGGTTTGTATAATGAAAAGCCTTTAACCAAATCTCAGCTTTCTTGGGCTGATTTAGTTGTTGTGATGGAAGATGAGCAGAGAAAAGAGATTTCCAAGCGTTTTCCTAAAGAATATTTGCAAAAAAAGATTATTTCTTTAGGTATCAAAGATATTTATAGCGTTGAACAGCCTGAACTTATTGAGATTCTTCAAAAAAAGGCAGAGTTATTGGTTTAACCAATATTCAAATTGTTTCTTTGCTGATTTTTTTGTTTTGAAGAGTTTAGTTTCTGAAATGCCAAATTCTGGCAATCTTCTTGTTACTTTGTATTTTCTACCTTCTTTATCGTCGAATTCACTTATTGATATTTCCCATTTCATAGAATTTGTAAGGAAAATGTTTTTTATATGAATTACTTAGATAAATTCAAATTATTTTCAATTCTTTTGCAGGTATTTTCAAGTTTAAACTAAAAATATTCAATTTTTTCTACTGAAATTACTTTAATTACATTTTTTATCAATAACTGATGGAGAAACAAGTATTAGCACTAGCGATTTTAGTTATCCTACTAGGCCTCCCTTTGCTAGTTCTTGCTAGTGCTTTCTTGTCTCCTGATGAAAAAACTACTATCACTATTGAAGGTTTTGTTGAACGCTCTACAAGCACAGATAAAGTTACTTTTATTGATCTTAAGCTTTCAGAACCTCTAACTTTAGTTTCTTTTAATGAATTAAACCTTAGCAAAGATTCTTTCATTAAGCTTGAAGGCCATTTGCAGGATTATCAAGGCAAGTTGGAGTTTATTATAGATGGTTTTAAGTGAAATTTTGTTAGGAGCTTTTGCAGGTATTGGTTTAGGAACTTTCACTGGCTTGATTCCTGGTATTCATGTTAATCTTGTTGCAGTTCTTCTTGCAGCTCTTCCTTTTCATCCTATTTTTATTTCTATTATGATTGTTGCGATGGCTGTTACTCATTCTATTTTAGATACTCTTCCATCAATATTCTTAGGAGCTCCTGATCCTGCTGTTGTTATGTCAGTCCTTCCTGGCCATAAATTATTGCACGAAGGAAAAGGTTCTAGAGCTGTTTTGTTAACTGTTATGGGCAGCATCTCTGGCTTGTTATTAGCATTATTAATCCTGCCAATATTAAGTTTTTTCATTCCTTTTGGCACGAAATTCATCAAGCCTTATTTGTTTTGGATTTTATTAGCAATTCTGATTTTCTTAATCTTTAAAGAATCAAGTTTCAAAAAAAAGTCTTGGGCTGTTGTTGTTTTTTTGTTAGCAGGTTGTCTTGGCATGATTGTTTTCAATGCTAATATTAAAAATGCTCTTTTTCCTTTGTTGTCAGGTATGTTTGGTGCAGCAGGATTATTATTAGCGCCTAGAGATGGTAAGATTCCTGAGCAAAAAAAAGCAGGCTCTAATGCAAAATCTAAGTCAATAAGGAAAACTACTTTTGCTAGTGTGCTGGCATGTTCAACAATAATTCTATTTCCAGGCTTAGGTCCTGCGCAGGGTGCTGCTATTTCTAGTTCTTTTTTTGCTCGTGTTCAAGCTGAAGAATATTTGATGCTTGTTGGCAGTATGAGTACTGTTGATGTTATTATGAGTTTTGCAGCGTGGTTTACTGTAGATAGAGCAAGAAATGGAGCAGTTGTTGTTTTGAAATCTTTAGGAACTTTCACTCCAATAAAACTTATTCTTTATGCAGGTGTTTTATTGTTTGCAGCAGGTTTAGCTGCAATTACTGCTTTATTATTAGTAAAAATATTTGCAAAGATTGTCTCTAAGATTAATTATAAATTAATGTGCAAAACAATTATTCTCTTCCTAATTATTATTACTTTCTTGCTTTGCGGTTGGTTTGGCGTGATTGTATTCATAATCTCTGCAGCAATTGGCCTTTTACCTCAATTAACTGGTTGTTCTAGAGCGCATGCTATGGGTTGTTTATTACTAATGATATTGATTAATTGTTTTTAAGAAAGAAAAAAATTAATAATTATAAGCAAAATATGCAAACTTGATGTTCAATTAATTTTATTGATTGGTTTTCCTGAAAGAAAAGAAGAAATATTGTCTAAAACTTTTTGACTTAATCTTAAAATAGATTCTTTAGTTCTTCCAGCTATAATATCAGAAAATATAACCCTTTCTAAGTTTTGAAATTCTCTTTGGAAATCCTTACTTGTTGCAGCATCCATAATTGCAAAATTACTTGGTCTTTTAATCCATTCTTTAAAATCTGCTTCTTCGAAAGCTTTTCCCAACGTAGTATTGACAAGTATCTTTTTGTCCATCAAGTCAAAATCCCCTTTTTCAAGAATTTTAACATTCTTTGGAGTTTGCAAACTTATTATATCACTTTTTTGCAGAAGTTCCTTTTTATCAACAAAGATTAATCCATTTTCCTCTAATTCAGGTTTTCTTGTTTTAGTATTATAAAGAACTTTCATCTTAAAACCTAAAGCGGCATTTGCAAGTAACGTTCCAACAGCTCCAAGGCCAATAATTCCGATGGTTTTTCCACTGAGTTCAGCAGGATAATCTTTCCATTGATATTTACCAAAACCCCTCACTAAATTAAGAAGTTGGGAAAAAATGTACTCCACAACACCTTCATCTCCATAATCAACAATGTTGGATACAATAATATTCCTTTTTCTACACTCTTCAAGGTCTATACAATTTGAATTTGTACCACAGAGACAAATAAATTTTAAATGTGTACATGTAGAAAGCAATTCTTTATCTATTGGTGTTTTCCAACTTAGTAAGGCGCAATCTGCACCAGCCAATCTTTCTTTTATTTCATTGTTGTCTTTTGGATGAGAATCAAAAGTTCTGACTGGTTTTTCTGAATAATTCTCAAGTTCGGCCATAGAACTATCAGAAATATTTATATCATCCAAGACTACAATTTGCTCAAACTTCATTTATATATGAAATCCTCGCTTTTTTATTAATGTTACTAATTTCTTAAGAAAAAAAATTAATAATTATAAGCAAAGTATGCATGATCTGCTGTAGATCTTGGCAGTTGGAATGTTGTTAATTCTCCTTCGCAATAACAGTCAACTCTTGCAGGTCCCATTGAAGCAGGCAGGTTGCTTATGTGTCCTGCATAAAGACAATCATTTGCTGCGCAGAGTTCTTTTGGGTCATAATTGCGATATCCGCTTCTTGATTGTGTGAAGGCTCCTTCTATTGTGTTTTGTTGTACTATGAGAATTACAAATAATATTATTACTATTATTGCTATTACTGCCCATATACCTAATAGCATCATTTTTCTGTCTTTCATTTATTATCACCTCTAAATTGTTCGTAAATTTCCTGCAGTTGGGAATACTCCTAGATTTTTCTGAAATAAAGGATATGTTTTTATGATTCCATTGAGGTCGCAGTCAACTACTGGTCCTTGACTTGGTGGTATATTTCTTACTTGGGCTACTGTGCCTCCTGCTAGATTGCATAATTCATCTGGATCAAATTGTAGATATCCTGCTGATTTTGTGTATGCTCCTTGAATAGGCGTTGTCCAGTTTAATACCATTATTACAAAGATTATTATTGCTAGAATGGCTATTATAGACCAAATGCCCAGTAGCATCACCTTTTTGTCTTGCATTGATAACACCTCTCTTTTAATCTATTATATACGCCAGTATTTAAAAATCTAGCGTTTTAGAAAGGTTTAAAAGTTCTTTAATATTCATATTTTTCATGAAAACAGCTTTTATTATTTTGTTGGTTTTGTTGTCAGTTTTTGCTTTTGCTGATGATGTTCAGGAAGAATCTTCTAAGTTTAATCTTTCTGGTTTTGTTAAGGGAGAAGGAGCTAATATGTCTTTTGCTAAGATTCTTGGTGCTATTGTTTTGGCTTTCTTGTTGATTTCAGTAACTGTTTTTATTAAAAATAAAAAAAAGAAATCATAAGCATTTTTCTTTTTCTACTATTGTGCCGCCTTCATTTTTGCATTCCATGAATTTTCTTTTTACTAATCTGCCTATTCTGTCACAGCATACTTCTTCATAGCATTTTTCCCATATCTGTCCTGTTCCTTTTAATTCCATGCATCTTTGTTTTGTTGTGTCAAATGCTTTTTCATATGGCATTCTTGCTCTGGGCATCGGAACTACACAGCAGACTCTTGCGGTTAAGTCACTTGCAGGATATCCTGTTTTTCCCATTGCTATGTCTACTATTTCTTTTTCCTTTTCAGCTTGTGTTTTTTCTGGTGTTTGTAAACATTTATTGTCTTCTACACAGTTTTGACATTCTGTTTTTCTTAAGAACATGTATGTGTCTTGTATTTCACAGCAGCAAGTGATTGGTTCTTCAATAACTTCTTCTGTTTGTATTTGTGCAGGCATTTCTTTTGCTTTGCCTTCTTTTTGCACAGACGCACAAGCAACTACTAATAAAAACAGTATCAATATAGTTATTTTCCTCATTTTATCACCTTTTTAATAAATAATGTTTTGCTTTTATTTAAATTTTGATTGATTTTTAATAAAAAATAATCAGCCACTTTCAAGTGGTGACGGACAGCAAAATTTATAAAGAATTCTTATTTTATGTTTAATATGACTGATTACATTCCTTTAAACTTAGAAGATGTTGTTATGATGCATTTAGCTTTAAGATCGATGCATCATAAAATCAGTGATGAGCCTATTGTTTTTTCTGCAAAACCCGAAGGTCTTGCTAAAGCTAAATTTGAAGCTCTAAAGCAAATAATTAATGATGGTGAATATGATTCTTCTATGTTTACTTTTTCTGATTTTTCAATTAAAGCAGAAGCAGATAACTATGCTGATTATTTGAAATATTATAAACAAGTTGACGGTTTGGACTTTGAAAGAATCTCAAAAGAATTGCCAAATTATCTTAAGCTTTGTTTAAATTTGCAAATAAGTTCTATGGTACTAAAACAGTATCAGGAGTTGCATAAGCTTAAACAAAAGATAGATGTAACAAAGACAACTGGAAAAATTGAAAAAAATAGTGTGCGTGTTTCTGATGTGGGGTTGATGAAAGATTCTTCTTATTTAAATGAAATTCAGCAAGCAGATGCAGATTTTTCTAATGGAATTGAATTAGCGTCTAAGATGTTGGCTCTTAGCGATGTAAATTATGCTAAAGAATTTTATTTTATTATAAATAAAGTTGTATTTGATCCAAAAAAAGATGTATTTGATCCTGAAACAGGTATAATTGATCTTGCTAATGGATATTTCAATTTTAATTGTTATGCTCTTAAGACTGAAGATAACGGGCTTGTTTTCGCTGTGAATGAAGAACTTAGTTTGCATTATACTAAATTTATGAAGCCTGAAGTTCAGAAATAAATATTAACAACCTTCTCTTTTATTCTTTCTTCTGATGTATTATCGTATTCTTTAGAAGGATCTTCAACATCTATTTTTATGCTGCTTGCGCCTACTTTTTCTTTTATTTTTTCAGTCCAATAGACCAGCATGCTTTTTAATTCTTCATCAACTCTGATGAATAATTTAATTCTGTCCTGCTTTTCAAGTCCTGCTTTTTTACGCAGTGCCTGGACTCTTCTTGTTATCTCTCTTGAATAACCTTCTGCTAGTAATTCATAATTTAATTCAGTGTCAACAAATACTGTTCCTCTTTTGAAATCAATTCCAACTAAGTTTTTAGGAACTTCTTGTTCAACTATGAAATGAGTTCTGTTTAATTCTATTTTATTCTCATCCACACTCATTGTCAATCTTCCTTTTTGCGCTACTTTTGTTAAAATTTCTTTGTCATTTATTTTTTCTAGTTCAGCAAGTATTTGGTCTTTGAATTTGCCGTATTCTTTTCCTATGTTTGATTTGTGTGGTTTGACGTTTTCAGAAATTTCCGGCAAGTCCTTGTTTACATGAACTTCTTTTACATTGACTAGTCTTTTGATTATTGCATCTAGTTCTTCTACAGCATTAAACACTTCGTCATTTCTTGTTAATACTTTTATTTTTTGTATTGGCCATCTTAAACTGATTTTTGCTTTTTCTCTTGCAGCTAATGCTGATTGTATTGTGCTGCTTACAATTGCAAACTGTTCTTCTAGTTCTTTGTTTATTTTTTTAGTGTCAGCTTTTGGCCAGTCGCAAAGATGAATTGATTCTTCTTTCATTCCAAATGCATCTTTTAAGTTTAGCCAGATTTGTTCTGTGATAAATGGAGCGATTGGCGCCATTAGTTTTAAGCTTGCTAAGTAAGTTTTAACAACAGAGTAAAGCACTATTTTTTTCTCATCTTCTGCTCCGCCGGCAGATTTTTCTCTTACCATTTGTATATAATTTCTGCTTAAGCTCAAAAACAAATCTTCTGCATTTTTTGGTGTTTCATTTAGTTGATATTGTTCATATAGTTCTGTTTGTTTTTGTATTGTTGAATTTAATTTTGAGAATATGAATTTTTCTTCTACTCCGAATTTGTTTTCCATTAATTCTGCATCTAGCTCCAAAGGATTAACGCCTAATTCTTTTGCCAAATCTAAGATGAAATTATGAAGATTCCAGAATACAACTAAATTTTTCATTTTTAGTTTGCAGTCTGCGTGGTTGTAGTTTAAGTCTAGTCCTGGATCTGCTGCTCCAATAGTATAATAACGCAGAGTATCAGAGCCGTAATTGTCTATTACTTCTGCTGGAAGTATATAGTTTCCAACAGATTTTGACATTTTTCTTCCTTGTGAATCATTGATAAAACCGTGCATATATACTGCTTTGTAGCTTGGTTTTTTCATGCTTACCATTGATGCTACAAATAATAAGTTAAACCAGCCTCGGATTTGGTCTTTTCCTTCTAGTATAAAGTCTGCTGGCCACCATTCTTTAAACCAATCTTCTCTTGCTGGATAATCAAGACATGCCCAGGATGATACTCCTGCATCTACCCAGACATCTAGTATGTCAGGTATTCTTTTCATTGTTTCTCCGCAAGAACATTTGATTTCAACTTGGTCTATTTCAGGAATGTGTAGATCTTTAGGTGCTTTTTGTTTGCTTTTTTCTTCTAGTTCTTTTACAGATCCTATGACTTCATATTTTTTGCATTTACTGCATCTCCATATTGGTGCAGGACATCCCCAGTATCTTTGTCTTGTAATTCCATTATCTCTTAAATTTTCAAGCCAAGAATCAAATTGTTTGTTTCCTGCCCAGTCAGGCTGCCAGAATATTTTTTTATTCAGCTCGCGCATTTCTTCTTTTAAGTCTTCTACTTTGAAGAACCATTGTTTTGTTGTTCTGAAAATTACAGGGCTTTTGCATCTCCAGCAATGCGCATATTCATGTTCTACAGGATTTGATGCGATTAGGATTCCTTTTTTTTCAAAGTGTTCTATGAATTTTTTGTCATCTTTTTTTGCAACTAAGCCCGCAAACATTCCCATTTCTTTTGGAAAGCTTCCATCTTCTTTTAGATTATTAAATGGCGCTATTTTATTGTCATGTCCTACTTCATAGTCTTCTGGTCCGCATCCTGGTGCGCAATGAACAAGGCCTGACCCAGAATTTACATCTACATATTCTGTGCTTAAAACTACTGTGCATGATTTTGGTGATTTTTTCTTTATTTTGTCATATATTTCTTTTAGTTCTTCATATAAGGGATGTTCATATTCAACGCCTTCTAGTTTATCTCCTTTGAAGGTTTCTATGACTTTGTATTTTTTGTCAGCTACTCCTTGTATGAATAACCCTGCTAGTTTTCCTGCTAATATCCAGACTTCCTGATCTACTTTGGCTTTGACATATTCTTCTTCTGGGTTGACCATTACTGCTAGATTAAAAGGAATTGTCCATGGTGTTGTTGTCCAGATTATTAAGTATTCATTTTCTTTTCCTTTTATTTTGAATTTTAAGAATATGGAGTCATCTTTTACGTTTTTGTATTCTAGTTCGTGTTTTGCTAGTGCTGTTCCGCAATCAGCACACCAGTGCATTGTTTTTTCCCCTTCATATAATCTTTTGTTTTCATGTGCTTTTTTTATCAGCCACCATTCACTTTCTATGTAAGAATTATCTAACGTCATGTATGGTTTGTCAAAGCCCATCCATATTCCCATTTTTTTAAAATCTTCTACCATTATGTCTTTGTTTTCTTTGCATAATTTCTTGCATTCAGAAATGAACTTTGCTATGCCAAATTGCGGGATTTCATCTTTATGTTTTATGCCGAATTTTTTTTCTACTGCGTGTGCTGTTGGCAGTCCGTGTGTGTCAAATCCTGCTCTGTCCCATACATTCATGCCTGCCATTCTTTTGTATCGCATTAAGCTGTCTCTTAGTGCTTTTCCCCAGGCAGTTCCTAGGTGGACTTTTCCTGATGTGTATGGAGGGCCGTCTAAGTAGTAGAATTTCTTTCCTTTTTCGCATTTCTCTTTGGCTTTTTCATATGTTTTGTTGTCTTTCCAAAAAGCCAGTATGCTTGGTTCTATTGTCTTAGGAAAATATTGCATGATTCTCTGAAAAAAAGGGAAGACTTTTAAAAAGCTTATTGTTGTTTTTCTCTAATATGGGGGAAATTATTGTTGCTCAATCTCATGGTTTTTGTGAGGGTGTAAAAAGCGCCATAACTATCTTGAATATGGCTGTGAATGAGTTTGATAAAGTATATGTTCTTCACGAACTTGTTCATAATCCTTTTGTTATTAATTCTTTTAAGGATAAAGGTGTTGTTTTTGTTGATAGTTTAGATGAGGTTCCTGATGATTCTGCGTTAGTGTTTAGTGCTCATGGAGTCTCTCCTGCATTTAGAAAAAAAGCAGAGGAAAAGAATTTGAAAGTTATTGATGCTACTTGTTCTTTAGTGCAGTTAGTTCATGATAAAGTTAGAAATTATTCTTCTCAGGGTTATACTATTATATATATAGGTAAGAAAGGTCATGCAGAGGTGGAGGGTGTTCTTGGTGAGGCTGATATGTTTGTTATTAACTCAGCAGAGGATGTTGATAAGTTAAATATTGATAATGGCAAGCTTGTTTGCTTGACACAAACTACTTTGTCTGTTGATGATGCTGAGGAAATCCCTGCTAAATTAAAGGAAAAGTTTCCTGAGTTAAAGTTTGAAGGGGGTATTTGTCATGCTACGACTAATCGTCAAAATGCTGTTAAGGATTTAGCTAAAAAATGTGATTTAGTTCTTGTTCTTGGTGCTAAGAATAGTTCTAATTCTAATAAGTTGATGGAAACTGCTAAAAAACAAGGTGTTCCTGCTTATCTGATTCTTGACAAATCAGAGCTTAAAGAAGAATGGCTTAATGATGTTCAAACAATAGGCATTTCTTCAGGAGCCAGCTGCCCTGAATTCTTATTAGATGAGCTTGTGAATGAACTTGAAAAGTTTAACTTCTCAGTAAGGAAAACTTTATAAATCAAATACTGATTTCTGATTTAGTGGGTGAAAAATGATTGGTTATGATACATATTTGAAAAATCCTAAGTCAAAACATTATCTTAGAGATCTTGAGAAAGATTATATTTCTTTGACAAGTTTAATTGAAAAAGAAGAAAAAGATTTGCTTAAAGTTACAGAAGTTTTTGAAGCGCATGTAAGAGGGGATTCGGATAGTAATATTATGAAAATTGTTGAGCATCCTGGGAAAAAGATGGAACAGCTTAAGAATAATCTTAAAGCTTATGAAGATTGTAAGGATCAGACTTATTGTGCTTTGAAGAACTTGACTGTTGTTAAGCAGATTGGTGGTTGGTTTAAGAAAGGAGATAATAATATTATTACTTTAACATGGGATAAAAATTTTGAAAAAGAGTTTCAAGAAGAATATAGGACTGGAACTGCAGGATTTACAGAATTTGTTAAGTCTCCAACTTATATTGCAAGTAATCCTTCTAAATTAGTTAAGCCAAAAGATATAGCTAGTTTTGTTAAAACAAGAATCAATGATTCTAGTGTTTTGTTTAATACAATGAAAATGTTAAGATATAACGTGCCAATTTATTGTCAGAAGATTGGCAAGGGTGCGAAAGCAGTGTTTTGGGAAGCGCCTAAATTCCTTATAGATTGTGCTAGTAATTTTTACAAAGGTAAAAAACAATCTTAAATTCAGCAATATTTTTATAAACTAGGTTTGATTTTTTCTGTTTATGGCTGGTAATCTCAAACCTCTTTCCTCTTCACTTTTTCTAATTCATTTACTATTGCCATTCTGATGAATCCTGAGACACTAATACGGCCTTTGGTAACTCTTTTAACTTCTTTGATTAGGTTATCTGAGATGGCTATACCTTTGTGTAGGAAACTATTTAAATACAAGCTAAAATAAGGATATTTAAGCTTATTTAGGGGAAAATCATGAAAAAACCACTTAGTCTAGAAAAACTAGTTGCAATAGGCACTCTTTTTTTTCTGAGTGTAACAACAGGCTTAGGAATAAGCTGTAAAAATTTTTCTAGAGGTGGTGGGTCTGGGTATCCCACGACGGCAGAAATTAGAAAAAGATGGGATAGGGGAATGACTCCAAAAAACAGAAAATCAACAACAAAAAGAAAACCCCAAAAAAAAGCATCTAATTTTTATAATACAGGAAATGACTTACAAAAACTAGGCAAATTAGAAGAAGCAATAAAAGCATATGACAAAGCAATAAGACTAAACCTAAACCATCCTTATGCTTATAATAACAAAGGAAATGCTTTAAATGGTTTAGGTAAGTTTGAAGAAGCAATAAGAGCATTTGACAAAGCAATAAAACTAAAACCAAACTTCGTCTTTGCTCATAATGGCAAAGGATGTGCCTTACACGGATTAGGTAAGTTTGAAGAAGCAATAAAATCATATGACAAAGCAATAAGACTAAAACCAGACTTCACCACTGCTCGTGTTAACAAAGGATATGCCTTACGAAAACTAAGCAAATTAGAAGAAGCAAAGAAAAGAGAATCAACAAAAACAGCATTTAATTTTTATAATACAGGAATTACCTTATATTCTTTAGGTAAGTTTGAAGAAGCAATAAAAGCATATGACAAAGCAATAAAACTAAAACCAGACTACGCCGTTGCTCATAATGGCAAAGGATATGCCTTACAAAAACTAGGCAAATTAGAAGAAGCAATAAAATCATTTGACAAAGTAATAGAACTAAAACCAAACGACTTTAAAACTTATTATAACAAAGGAACTGCTTTAATTATTTTAGGTAAGTTTGAAAAAGCAATAAAATCATATGACCAAGCAATAAAACTACAACCAAACAACGCCTCTGTTCATAATAACAAAGGATATGCCTTAGAAAAACTAGGCAAATTAGAAGAAGCCATAAACTCATATGACAAAGTAATAGAAATACAACCAAACAACGCCTCTGTTCATAATAACAAAGGAAATACCTTACACAAATTAGGTAAGTTTGAAAAAGCCATAAAATCATATGACAAAGCAATAAAACTAAAACCAAACAACGCCTCTGTTCATAATAACAAAGGAAATACCTTAGAAAAACTAGGCAAATTAGAAGAAGCAATAAAATCATATGACAAAGTAATAGAACTAAAACCAAACGACTTTCAAGTTTATTATAAAAAAGGATTTGTCTTACAAAAACTAGGCAAATCAGAAGAAGCAATAAAATCATATGACAAAGCAATAAAACTAAAACCAAACTACTTTCAAGCTCATAATAACAAAGGAAATGCTTTAAATTTTTTAGGTAAGTTGGAAGAAGCAATAAAATCATATGATAAAGTAATAGAAATAAAACCAAATTTCCTTTATGCTTATTATAATAAAGGATTGGTCTTACAAAAACTAGGCAAATTAGAAGAAGCAATAAAATCATATGACAAAGTAATAAAACTACAACCAAACTACTTTAAAGCTTATAATAACAAAGGATTTGTCTTACAAAAACTAGGCAAATTAGAAGAAGCAATAAAATCATATGACAAAGCAATAAAACTACACCCAAACTACTTTCTAGCTCATAATAACAAAGGAACTGCTTTATATTTTTTAGGTAAGTTTGAAGAAGCAATAAAATCATATGACCAAGCAATAAAACTACACCCAAACTACTTTAAAGTTTATAATAACAAAGGAAATGCCTTAAAAAAACTAGGCAAATTAGAAGAAGCAAAGAAATGTTTTGATAAAGCAAAGCAATTAAAAGGAAAATAAGTAAAAGACTCTTTAATTCAGCAATATTTTTATAAACTAGGTTTGATTTTTTCTGTTTATGGCTGGTAAAGCTGTTAAAGGAATTACTGTAAAAAAAGAAGATGATTTTTCTGAGTGGTACACTCAGTTAGTTCATAAAGCAGAATTAGCTGATTTAAGGTATAATATTAAGGGTTTTGTTTGTTATTTGCCTTGGTCTACTATTACTATTAAAAAAATGTATGATAAGTATGAGCATTTACTAGAAGAAAAAGGTCATCTTCCTTTGATTATGCCTTCTTTGATTCCTGAAGAAAATTTTAAGCTTGAAGCAGAGCATGTTGAAGGCTTCATCCCCCAAGTTTTTTGGGTTACAGAAGCAGGTGATGTTAAGCTTGATGAAAAATTAGCTCTTAGACCTACTAGTGAAACTGCTTTGTACAAGATGTATTCTTATTGGGTTCGTAGTTATAAAGATCTTCCTTTCAAGCGTTATCAGTCTTGTCAGGTTTGGCGTTATGAAGGAAAATCAACAAGGCCTTTCTTTAGAGGAAGGGAATTTCATTGGATTGAAGCTCATAATGTTTTTGCTACAGAAGAAGATGCAAGAAATCAAGTGTTAGAAGATATGGAAGTAACTCATCTAATGATTGAAGAAGAGTTTGCTATTCCTATTATTTTTTTTCAAAGACCTGAATGGGATAAATTTCCTGGAGCTATTCATACTTATGCTGCAGATGCTTTGATGGATTCTGGCAGAGTTTTGCAATTGCCTTCAACTCATTTGCTTGGCACTAATTTTTCCAAGCCTTTTAATGTTAAGTTTGTTGATAAGGATAATAAGGAAAAGTTGGGTCATATTACTTGTTATGGTCCTGCGATTAGCAGGATTTATGGTGCTATGATTGCTAAGCTTGGTGATGATCAAGGTTTGATTTTGCCTTTTAATCTTGCTCCTGTGCAGATTGTTGTTGTTCCTATTATTTTTGAGAAATCTAAAGCTCAGGTGTTGAAAAAATGTCAAGAGATTGAGAAAAAGTTCAAGTCAGATTATATTGTTAAGCTGGATGACAGGGATTATGCAACTCCTGGTGAGAAATTTAATGAGTGGGAGATGAAAGGAGTTCCTATTCGTATTGAAGTTGGCCCTAAGGATTTGGAGAATGATTCTGTAACTTTAGTTGTCAGGCATAATACTAAGAAGTCTAGTGTTAAGATTAAGGATTTAAGAGCTCATGTTAAGAAGATTGCTGATTCTTATACTGCTGATGTTAAGAAAAAAAATCTTGTTAAGTTTGAGGATGAAGTTCAGAATTGTGATACTTTGGAAGAAGTTAAAGAAGCGATTAAGAAAAAGAAGATTGTTCGTTGTGGTTTTTGTTCTCTTGAGATGGATGCTTATGCTTGCGCAGAAAGTATTGAGAAAGATTTGTTGATTTCTATTAGGGGCAAGAAATTCAAGGATGAAAAAGAGAAGTTTGACAAGTGCATTGTCTGCGGAAAGCCTGCTAAAGAAACTGTTTATCTGGCTAAGAGTTATTAGGCAAAAGTTTTTATAGTTTTAAATCTAGTACTATATTGATAACTCTGTTTTTTTGAATAAAATAATAACAACTTGAAACAGTGCTGTGATTTTTTGTTAAAAATATAAGGAGGCATAGCTATGGGCTTAGGCGAAGTTGTTGATGGTGCTTTAGGATGGGTTAAAAATCTTTTTTTAGGAGCTAAATCTGCTGAGCTAGATTATAAAACTGAACAAGATATTAAGACAATTGAAGACGCGATGGACAAAGATTTTGAATTTTATATGGAAAAATATGAAAAAAATTATGATGAGATGAATGATAAACGTGAAAAGATTAAAGGCATTTTTTGGGCTGCAGTCTCCATTTATACGCCGGTTTTTTTAGGAGGAAGTATTGATATTATTGATTATATATCTAAAGATAGAAATCCTTCAACAAGCACTTACATAATCCTTGCAACAGGAATTGTATTAACTTTTGCTCTTAGACATATACATAAAAAATTCAAAAAAGTTGCGAAAAAAGCAGAGAAGAGTCTTGATTATCTTAGATATTATATTAAGGTGAATAGAGATGCATTGATGAAACGTGGTAAGAGTGTTAAGGAAATTATTGAATATGCTGACAATATCCTTGAAAATGACGAAGAATTTGGTCAAAAAGTTAAAATTTATCAAAAAAGTCGCGCAACAGAAGCTTTGTGTAAATATGATGAGTTAGCAGGAAGAATGAATGAATTAGAAAAACAAGTGTTGAGAAATAAATTAGCAGGTCAGGAATCAAGCAGTAATCTAAAAGCAATTAAAGATGAAAAAAAAGAAGATAATCAATATGATAATTAGTTTTTTCTTTAGCTGTTGTATTCAAACTTAAAAAAAGCATGGGACTGCCCGGATTCGAACCGGGGTCTCCGGCGCCCAAGGCCGGAAGCATAGCCAAGCTAACCCACAGCCCCGCTGTAGTTAGAAATTGATTGTTATTTTAAAAATCTTGCTGTAAAAGTGATATAACCCCTATATTTATTTTAACAAAGAAACCAATAATTTCAAACTTAAAGTGTTCAAATCTTCTTTTCCATCTAATATAACCACATCTGGAACATCTTTTTGTTTTAAACCATATTTTTCCCATTCTTGAGGTCCTATTTTCAGAAAAGTTAAATCTGAATGATTTCTTCCCATTCTTTCAGCTCTCCTTTCTAACATTATTTCTGAAGGAAGGTCAATGTAAAATTTATGTTCAATTAATTTATTCAACTGTTCGTATTGAAAAAGATGCAGTCCTTCTAAAATAAGAAAATCTTTTTTCACTAATTCAATTTCTTGGTATTCTTTTTTCTTAAAATCCAACATTGCTTTAAACTTGCTTCTTCCATTTTTTTGTAATTCATTAACAACTATTGCTAATCTGTTTCCATCATATAATTCAGGTCTTTCAAATGTTCTTAATTTCTCCCCATTATGTTTAACATATATTTTTTGAGTTCCTAAGATATAGAAATTATCTAAACTTAAACTGTTTGCATCTAATTCTTTAGCTAATGCTTGTGCTATGGTTGTTTTTCCACTACAACTTGGCCCACATATGCCGATTGTTTTCATATAGAGTTCTCTTAACAGCTTGTATAAAACTCTTATTAAATTAAAACCAAAACCTTTAAATACAACCCACCAATATAACACTTTATCAAATAAAATTTCTCAAGTGAAATATATGAATAACGAATTAAAAAAAGGAACAACAACCGTCGGTATTGTTTGTAAAGACGGGATAATATTAGCAGCAGATAAAAGAGCTACTGCTGGTTTTGTTGTTAACAAAAGAGCTCAGAAGATTTTCAAGATAGCTGATGATATGGCAATAACTATGGCTGGCTTAGTATCTGACGCTCAGTTATTAACTAAAATAATTAAAGCTCAGCTAAAACTTAAAGATATTCAGACTAATAGAAAATCTAATCTTAAAGAAGCTGCTAATATGTTAGGAGGTCTTCTTTATTCAAACTTAAGAAAACCTAGCATGATTCAAAGCGTAGTTGGTTTTCTTTTAGGCGGTGTTGATAAAGCAGGTTTCCATTTGTACGATCTTGGTATTGATGGTTCTGTTACAGATGTTAATGATTATGTTTCTGATGGTTCTGGAAGTGTTTTTGCTTTTGGTGTTCTTGAGACTCTATATAAAAAAGATTTAAGTGTGAACGATGGTATTAAATTAGCAGTTAAAGCAATTAATGCTGCTTTGCAAAGAGATACTGCGACTGGTAATGGTATTGATGTTTGGACAATAACTGATAAGGGTATTGATATTGTTATTGAGAAAGAATTGTTAATCAAGGTAGATATTTAATGAAAATTAAATAATTTCTGAATGAAAAATGGCGGATATAATTAAGGAGATTTTAAAGTTCCTTCCAGAGAATAAAATTAGCGAAGCTAGTTATGAAGGAGCAAATATTGTATTATACACTAAAGATAGAGAGTTCTTTCTTAATAATACTGGCGCAATAAAAAAAGTTGTTGATGAATTTAAAAAACGTATTGAACTTAGACCTGATCCGAAAATCTGCATTCCAAAAGAAAATGCTGAAAAAGAAATAAAAAAGATTCTGCCAGAGGATGCAGGAGTTAGTAATATTATTTTTGATGAGCAGAGAAGTATGGTTGTTATTGAGGCTGAAAAGCCTGGATTGGCCATCGGAAAACAAGGCAGCTTATTAAAAGCAATTAGAGAACATACTTTGTGGGTTCCTTTAGTTAGAAGAACTCCTGCTATTAGGTCGCAGATTATTGAGGATATTAGGAAGGTTCTTTACAAGCATAGTGAGGAAAGGAAAAAATTTTTGGATAAAACAGGGCATAGGATTTATGATGGCTGGATTAGAGAGAAAAAGAGTGAATGGGTTAGGCTTACTATGCTTGGCGCAGGAAGGCAGGTTGGAAGGAGTTGTTTGTTGTTGCAAACTCCTGAGTCTAGGATTTTGATGGATTGTGGTATTAATGTTGCTGGTGAGGGTTCTGAAGCTTATCCTTATCTTGACGCTCCTGAGTTTAAGATTGATCAATTAGACGCTGTTATTTTGACGCACGCTCATCTTGATCATTCAGGTCTTGTTCCTTATTTGTTCAAGTATGGCTATAGAGGTCCTGTTTATTGTACAGAGCCTACTAGAGATGTTGCTGCTTTATTGGCATTAGATTTTATTAAAATTATGAAGAGTGAGAATAAAGATCTTGTTTATGGCAGCGACGATGTTAAAGAAATGGTCAAGCATACAATCTGTTTGGATTTTGAAGAAGTTAGTGATATCACTCCAGATGTTAGGCTTACTCTTTACAATGCAGGTCATATTCTTGGCAGTGCTATGGCGCATTTGCATATTGGAAATGGTTTGCATAATCTACTCTACACCGGCGATTTAAAGTTTGGCAAGACAATTCTTCTTGACCCTGCTATTACTCAATTTCCTAGATTGGAAACTGTGATTATGGAATCTACTTATGGCGGCAGGACTTGTGTTTTGCCTCCGCAAAAAGAGCAGGATGATTATTTGAAAAAATTAATTAAGGATACAATTAAAAGAAAAGGAAAAGTTTTAATGCCTGTTCTTGGAGTGGGCAGGGCGCAGGATATGCTTATTTTGATTGAGAATATGATTAGAAACAAAGAACTTGAAGGTATTCCTGTTTATATTGATGGCATGGTTTGGGATGTTACTGCAATTCATACTGCTTATCCTGAATATCTTAACAGTGCTATTAGGAAATTGATTTTTCATAAAGATCAAAATCCTTTCCTTAATCCTGTTTTCAAAAGAATTGGCAGTTCTAAAGAGAGGATGAAACTTTTAGAAGATCATGGTCCTTGTGTTATTCTTGCTACTAGTGGTATGCTTGTTGGCGGCCCGTCTGTTGAATATTTGAGGTATCTTGGTGATAATCCAAAAAATACTTTGATTTTTACTTGTTATCAAGGTCCTGGCAGTCTTGGTTCTAGAATTTTGCATCAAGGTGAAAGAGAACTTATTTTCAAGTCAGGCAAAAAAACAGAAGTTGTTCCACTAAAAATGGAAATTGCAAGATTGGAAATTACTGATCATAGTGATAGGAAACAGTTGATGAATTTTATGTTTAAGCTTCAGCCAAGACCGAAAAAAGTTATTATTCAGCATGGTGAGAGTTCTCGTGTTCTTGATTTGTCTAGCAGTTTGCATAAGCAGATGCGTATTGAGACTATTGCTCCTAAAAATCTTGAAACTGTTAGAATTCGTTAAAATTTACCGATACCTTTTTAAATGATAATTCTTTTGTGTTATATATAAAAGGAGGGGATTTAGTGAATAAGAAATATTTAGTATACCTAATATTTTTTCTAGCTTTTACAGGTATTGCTTTTGGTTTAAATCAGATGATGACTTTTCAAGGTGATGCTTATTTGAATAATCAAGAACTTAATGAAACTAATCTTACAATTGTTATTTACAAGACAGCTGTTGGCGGCACTCCTATTTATAATGAAACTTTTGATAAAGGAATTAACGAAAGTCGTTTTGATGTTGTGTTAGGTAATGTTACTGAACAATTGACTTTAGATTGGGGTTATGATGCTTTTTATTATGTTGATGTTTACGTTGCTGACACTAGAGTTACGCAAACTCGACAGCCTTTCCAGAATGGCATTCAGTCTGTTTATTATATGAATTCAACAAGAATAAGTATACAGTCTAATACTAGTTTAGCGACTGCTGATTTTAGTTATGCTTTTGCTCAAGGATCTAATGTTACTGCATCTCATTCAAGTATTGGCAGTGGTTTGAATAATTTAATTTCAGGTCAATATGGTTTTATTGGAGGAGGAGTAGATAACGTAATTAGAACCGGTAATAATATTGTGATTGCAGGTGGTTGGAATAATTTTGTACTTGATCCTGTTGGTTTTATAGGTGGAGGTCAGGATAATAATATTTCTAATGGAGGAGGATATGATGTTATTGTAGGTGGTGTTGGCAATAATGCTAGTGCTCAATATGGTTTTATTGGGAGTGGGGAGAATAATGTTATTACTAACACTCATCCTGTGATTGTAGGTGGTTTAGCTAATGAAGCGACTGGTCAATATTCTTTTGTTGGTGGTGGTCAGTGGAATAATGCCAGTGGTACTTATTCTGTTGTTGTTGGAGGCGGCAGTAGTACTGGTGGTGAAATTAATTATGCTAATGAAACAAATTCTATTGTTGTTGGTGGTGCTGCCAATAATGCCAGAGCTGCTTTTGCTTTTATTGGAGGAGGTTATTTTAATTTTATAGGTCCTTTATCTGAATATTCTGCTGTGCTGGGGGGCAGAGGTAATCAAGTTACTGCAGGTAATATTTACAGTGCTATTGTTGGCGGTCTTACTAATATTATGGGCAGTCAATATTCTTTTATTGGCGGTGGAAATGCTAATGATATAATTGGAAATTATTCTGTTATTACAGGTGGTTTAAGTAATAATATAACTAATGATTTTTCTATAATAGCAGGCGGCAGAAATAATTTAATTACTGCAGAAAATGCTTCTATTGTGGGCGGTGCTGGTAATAATGCGAGTTCTGTTTTTGCTTTTGTTGGAGGCGGTTTTAATAATATTGCTTCTGGTCAATATGCTTTTACAGGTGGAGGGCAGGATAATAATGCAACTTTCACACATTCTGTTGTTGTTGGAGGTAATAATAATAAAGCTACTGCTCAACATACTTTTGTTGGTGCAGGTCTTAATAATAATGCAAGCACTGTTAGTGCTTCTGTTGTTGGTGGTGAAAATAATGATGCAGAAGGTTCACATTCTTTTATCGGTGGTGGTGCTAGTAATAAGGCTATGGGAACTTATTCAGTTATAGCAGGTGGTGATCGTAATATAGCTACTGCAACAACTACTGCTATTTGTGGTGGTGTTTTAAATAATGCTAGTGGTCAGTATGGTTTTATTGGTGGTGGTGGTTTAAATATTATTGGAGTTAGCACAAGTAATTATAATGCTATTGTAGGAGGGCAGAGTAATACGGTGAATGCTTCTGGCAACAGTTTTATTGGAGGGGGTTTAAGTAATCTTCTTGAAAGTCCTGGAGGGGTAAGTGTTAATAATGCTGTTATTTGTGGCGGTTCTAATAATATTCTTAATGGTTCTACTGCTGCCATTGTTGGTGGTTGGGATAATCGTGCAACAAATTCATATACTTTTATTGGTGGCGGAAGTCAAAATTATGCTCGTGGAACTTATTCTACAATTCCAGGAGGTTATAATAATGATGCAGATGCTAATTATTCTTTTGCAGCAGGTATTAATGCTGAAGCTAATACTTCTGGTTGTTTTGCGTGGGGTAGTTCTTCTGCAGTTAGATCAGGATGTAATGATACTAAGCAGGTTACTTTTTTAGCAACAGGAGGTATGCGTATTATTACTTCTGCTAATTTTGGTTCAGGTACCATTCTTGCAGGAGGAGGAAGTGCATGGGCTGCTGTAAGTGATAAAAATAAAAAAGAAAATTTCAAAGAATTAGATAAAAAAGAAATTGTAGAAAAAATTGCAAACATGCCAATTACTGAATGGAATTATAAAACTCAGGATGATTCAATTAGGCATATTGGTCCTATGGCGCAGGACTTTAATCCTGCATTTGGTTTTAATGAATTTGATCTTCATATAACCACAATGGATGTTGCAGGAGTTTCTTTAGCAGCTATTCAAGGACTTTATCAAATAACTCAAGAGCAGGAAAATAAAATAAATGATTTAGAACAAAGATTATCTAAACTCGAACAGAGTTGTGCAAGATGAAAAAATTATTCATTTTAATTTTTTTTATAATTATTTTTAGTTCTGTTGCTTTTGCATATTATGCTACTGATGGTAATTATTCTGTAAGATTTTTGCCAAGTCCTTTTGGTGTTGATGCTCAACCTGGTGATGATAATAGTTCTAGATCTAATGCAGGAGAATATGCTGGAGAAACTTTTAATGAAAGTGGTTATACTGGTTATTTTCAGGCTTATGATATTGCTCAGGACGAGCCTGTGCCTCCTTCCCCTGCACCTGCAGTTACTGGAGGAGGTGGAGGCGGCGGAGCAGTTGGAAATATTTATGGAATTTATCTAAAACGACTTTGTGTTGATGAAAATTCACCTATAACTATCAGTCCTTCTACAGGTGGTCAGTTGATTGTTTCTTATGAGAAAGATGATAAGTGGTTTTATATTGAAACTACTGATGTTAAAGTTGGCAGAGCTTCTTTTACTCCTACTTTACCTGGAAAATATCGTTTTGATTTCAAGATTTTTAATAATGTGGCTGCAAGTACGCAGGGTATAGCAACAGTGTGTGCAGGAAGTCCGCCTTTTTCTTTTCCTATGGGTTTTGAAGAAATGCCTACGCAATTAAAAGAAGAGCAAGTTCTTGAAGATGAAAAAGAAAAATCTGTCGCAGTGATTGGTGAAAAAATAAAATCTAAACTTCCTACGTTACTTCCGCTTGCAGCATCTCTGGCATTAGTTATGGCTATGATTTTTGTGTTTAAGCGGTCTGGTGAGAAAAAGCACAAGAAGAAAAGTTTTGTAAAGAGATTGCCTAAGCCTTTCTTGAAGTTAAAGAAGAAAAGTTCATTAGATGAGCTTGATACTGATTTAAGCAGAATTAAATCAGAACTTGGCAAATTAAAAAGAAAATATAAATTTTAATATGAATAAATTTAAAATAAATAAAATTTTGTTAATTCTTTTTATTCTATTTCTTCTTTCTTGTTCAAAATCTCATTGTAATCCTGAAGAATGTATTAGAACAGATCTTTATTGTGAAGATAAAAAATTAATTAATATTACTTATGCTTGTGTTGATGATGAATGTTCGCCTTTCACAAATAATAGTGTTGATTGTTTGTCTTTAGACGAGAATTTTTGTATCAATAGTTCTATGATGGATTTAATCAGTCATGATTGTCGAAATAATGCTTGTGTAAAAACAAAAAAAATAATTAACTGCAACCCTCAAAATTGTGTTAAAGGTAAATGTAACTTAAATTGCGGAGATAATATTATTAATGAGGGAGAGAATTGTAAAAATTGTCCGCAAGATGTGTCTTGTAACGAAGATGAGAATTGTTTGAATGATATTTGTGTTCCAAAAGATCAGGAGTTAAAAGTTTGTTTTTTTGCTGCTGAATGTGATGACGATGATCCTTGCACATATGACGATTGTGACAGACAAAAAGGAAAATGTATGAATAAATATTTCAAGTCAAAAGTTCCTTCTTTTTGTTGCGATATAGACGCTGATTGTGATGATGGCAACATCTGTACAGATGATTTATGCGTTAAAAATAGATGTTCTCCTGAAGAGATTTGCCAAAAAAACGAAAGTTCATAGAAACGTTTATATAGATGGAACTTTATCTATTCTTTGGTGGTGTCAAAATGTGTGATAGTGAAGTGAAGATGTTAAAATTTGTTGAAGATCCTTGTTTTGGACAAAAACATAAACAGTGTGAAGGCTGCGAAAAATGCTGGATTAAACAGGCTTGTCTTGTTGCGTTTAGAAATAAAAAGTAAAAAATTATTTATTCTGCCTTAAATGAAAGAACTGCTTTATATTCTCCTTTTATTGCTTCTTCTTTAGCAGATAGTATGATTTCAATCTCTGAATTCGCTCCAGCACCTAATTGTGTTATTTCTTTCCATTGCTCGTCGATGATTTTTCCTAAGATGGCAATATGGCCTTCTAAATCTTGTTTTATTGACGTAAATTTTTGACTTTTTGCATATATGGTGATTTCTGTATTTCCTGTGTTAGTTATTTTTATCTTCTTTGTATCATAACTTCCTGGTGTAACTATTAAGTCTAATTTTCTTTGATTAATACTTAGGCCTTTTATAGGCAGGATTTCAATGTTTGTTTCTTCATTATTTGTTTTTATTGTATAAATTCCTGGTTGTAATGAAAAAGGAATTTCAATTATGGTTTCATAACCATCATCTGCTTGAGTTAAATTATATATTTGATTTCCAAATAACAAAATTCCCGGAGAATTTGTTTTTACTTTTATTTTTCTATTGCTTCCTTTATTTGGGAATATTTGGATGCCTTCTGCATTAGAATCATCATCTGCTAACACTTCTATATTAGAATTTTCTGAAAAACCTCCAATATCTGCATTTATTATTAATTCCCCTGTTGTAAAAAAATAAGGTTTTGTAGCAACAAAATCTTTTGAATTATCGTTGGTATCTTCAATTCTCAATAAACTTTCTCCTGCTTTAACTTTTGTTGCAGGTGTTCCTTCAAATAATTCTGTTGGTATTTCTTCTTCATCACCCCATCCTACAGCATCTATTATATTTCCTTCGTTATCTTTTATTGCAACAGCGCCATTGGTATTTTTTAATGTCATTTTTTCTTCTAATTCGGCATTTTTCCAAGTTTCATTATCTTTGCTTTCATTCCATCCTTCATCTGCAATTAAAAAATAACCATAAGATTCGATAAAAGTATTTTCGGGAATTTTTACATCTGTTTCAGAACTAGTTGTTGCGATTATCCAATTGCTTATATCAATACTAGTATTTGTTGGATTATATAATTCTAAAGCTTCTCCATATGTTTCAGATCCAATAGGATCATAATAAACTTGGTTTATCCAGACCGCTTTTGCAGGTAGAATAAATACTAACATTAGCAGCAAAATTAATAAAATTTTTTTGTTCATTTTATCACCTTAATAAATTCATAGATTTTGATTTTAAAATGAACTGCGGAAGAAAAGTTGAAGAATTTTTATCTTATTTGGGAAATCTTTTTGTCTAGATGAAAAAATTTCTATTTTTCTTCAATAAAATAGAAAACTTTATAAATAATCTAGAAATCTCAAGAGTTGCTCATCTCCTTTTGTTGGTAAATGTTCCGACGATATTCTATTGAGCCTCGGGAAAGCTGAGGAGAAAAAAAGATAGTGACTGCTTTATACTCATAAAGCACAAGAGAAGTACCTGAAAGTTGAAGTCATTTGTGATGATTTTTTAATTTCATATTGCGACCGATGGTTACACGCAAGGCTCTTTTCTCGTCGGAGAAAAGTTAAGTCTGCATTAATACCTTTCTGTATGATACCTGTTTATCCTGCAGGAGGTTGCTGCTATTGGAATCCGGCTAAGGCATGCAAGTCTATGGTTCTTCGGAGCCATGGCACCCTGCTCAGTAACACGTCGATAATTTGCCCTATAGTCTGGGATAACCTTGGGAAACTGAGAATAATACCAGATATTGAAAAGATACTGGAACGTTCTTTTCATCAAAGTTTCGATGCTATAGGATAAGTCGGCGGCCCATCAGGCTGTTGGTGAGGTAATGGCTCACCAAACCTAAGACGGGTAAGGGCCGTGAGAGCGGTTGCCCTGAGAAGGACACTGAGATACTGGTCCTAGCCCTAAGGGGTGCAGCAGCTGCGAAAACTCTACAATGCGCGAAAGCGTGATAGGGGGATTCCAAGTGCTCAAGGTTTCCTTGGGCTTTTTGTAAGAGTAAAAATCTTGCAGAATAAGTGGTGGGCAAGACTGGTGCCAGCCGCCGCGGTAACCCCAGCGCCACAAGTGGGAACCATTTTTATTGGGTCTAAAGCATCCGTAGCCGGTTCAGCAAATTTTCTGTGAAATCGTCTTGCTTAACAAGATGGCGTGCAGGAAAGACTACTGAACTTGGGACTAGGAGAGGCTAACAGTATTCTTAGGGGAGCGGTAAAATGCTATAATCCTAAGAGGACTACCGATGGCGAAGGCAGTTAGCCAGAATAGATCTGACGGTGAGGGATGAAAGCTAGGGGAGCAAAACGGATTAGATACCCGAGTAGTCCTAGCTGTAAACGCTGCGAGCCAGATGTTGCATAATCCACGAGGTTGTGCAGTGTCGTAACGAAGGTGTTAAGCTCGCCACCTGGGAAGTACGGTCGCAAGGCTGAAACTTAAAGGAATTGGCGGGGGAGCACCACAACGGGTGAGGCGTGCTGTTTAATCGAATTCAACGCCGAGAATCTCACCAGGGGCGACGGCAGAATGAAGATCAGTCCAAAGGGCTTATCAGACGAGCCGAGAGGTGGTGCATGGCCGCCGTCAGCTCGTGCCGTGAGGTGTCCTGTTAAGTCAGGCAACGAGCAAGACCTGTGTCTATAGTTGCTATCGTGCCAGTAATGGTGAGCGAGCACACTATGGAGACCGCCCTCGAAAGGGGGAGGAAGGTGCAGGCCACGGTAGGTCTGTATGCCCCGAATCTTCTGGGCTACAAGCGCGCAACAATGGTATGGACAATGGGATGCAACTCTGAAAAGAGAAGCCAATCCTCGAAACCATATCTTAGTTCAGATTGAGGATTGTAACTCATCCTCATGACGCCGGAATCCGTAGTAATCGGACGTTATCATCGTCCGGTGAATATGTCCCTGCTCCTTGCACACACCGCCCGTCAAGCCAACCGAGCGGGCTTTAGGTGAGCCTTATTTTTTTGAATAAGCCGAACCTGAGGTCAGTGAGGTGGGCTAAGTCGTCACAAGGTATCCGTAGGGGAACCTGCGGATGGATCACCTCCTTTTTTTTTCAATTTTTTTTTGAAAAAAATCAAAATCAATTCAGGTACTTCTCTTGTTCATAATCATACTGGGCCCGTAGCTCAGGGGTAGAGCGCAGCCCTTGCAAGGCTGAGGCCTCGGGTTCGATTTGCGATTCTCGTCGCTGAACTGAGGGTTACACGAAATTCCCGACGGGTCCATTCAATAAATTCAAGATCAAATAATTAAGGCATACATCATCAGGAGTATGTTGTATGTTGTGTCAAGGTTATTAGACTCAACTAATAATTAATGAGACCATGCATAGATTGGCCTAAGCACTTTACTTGTAAGATGAAGGACTTGGCTCTAGGCGCTGATGAAGGACGTGACTAACTGCGAAAATTCTTGGCGAGTTGTATGTAGGCTTTGAACCAAGAGTCTCCGAATAGGACTTCCTTTTAAAGCTGAAAAGCTGAGTAACTTAGGGAATTGAAACGTCTTAGTACCTAAAGGAAAAGAAATCAAACGAGATGTGGTTAGTAAGGGCGACTGAAAACCATATAGAGCAAACCGAATCTGGTATTGAAAAATATTAGAAATGTGGTGTTATAGGACTTGACCTAATTCCTCGCTTAGTAATTTGAAGTCTGTTGGAAAGCAGCACCTTAGAGGGTGATAGTCCCGTAAAAGTAACTGAGCAGGATATAAGGACGAGTATCCTGAGTATTATCTCTTGGAAATGAGATAAGAAATTGGGAGGCATCAACTTCCAACTCTAAATACGTCTAGAGTCCGATAGTGCACTAGTACCGTGAGGGAAAGTTGAAAAGATCCCTTAACAGGGAGTGAAAAGAACCTGAAATCTTACAAGGATAGAAAGACACGGCTCTTCGGAGTTGTGTCGTACGTTTCGAATAACGTGCCAGGGAGTGTGTTTTAGTGGCGAGGTTAACTCATCAGGAGGGAGCCATAGCGAAAGCAATTAGCCCGCAAGTAATGAGGGGCGAGATATGAAAATGTCTGAAGTCACTAGAACACGACCCGAAACCGGTCGATCTAATCCTGGGCAAGGTGAAGCGGAGATAAAACTTCGTGGAGGCCTGAAGAGATACTGTGTGCAAGCGTTCTTCTGACCTGGGATTAGGGGTGAAAAGCCAATCGAGATCGGTGATAGCTGGTTCCTGTCAAATTTGGCCGCAGTCAAGCCTCGACTGAGAATATTGGTCTTGTAGAGCTACGGATTTGAGATTTAGGGGGAGAAATCCCTCGGTTTCTTGTCCAACTCCAAATAGATCCAATTTCGTAGAAGTCGGGAGACGGGGTTCCGGGGTAAGCTTGGAATCCGCGAGGGGAACAACCCAGACTATAGTTAAGGTCCCAAAATATTGGTTAAGTGTTAACGGGTAAAAGGTATCTGTGCTCTGAGACAGTGGGGAGGTTGGCTTAGAAGCAGCCATCCTTTAAAAAGTGCGTAACAGCTTACCCATCAAGGGCGCAGGTCCTGAAAATGGACGGGGCTAAACCAATTACCGATACTATAGGCAACCTACAAGGTTGTGTTAGGCAGGCGTCTTGCTTGGATTAAATTTTGCGCGTGAGTGTAAAAGAACCGAGTAAGAATGAAGATCCTGGTGGAAGTAAGATCTTAGCAGAGTGAGAATCTCTGTCACCGAAAGGGCAAGGGTTCCTTGGCAATGTCAATCAGCCAAGGGTTAGTCGGTCCTAACCAAGTTCCTAATTGGAATGTATGAGGAAAGGGAAACAGGTTAATATTCCTGTACTGTTCAAGTATGTGCGGTAACGCAGGGTTAATTTCTGACGTTTTGGACTAGGCAGATATGAACCATCGTTCATATTAATTAGAATAAATCCAAGGAGTATCGTAACGACGAGAACTGGATTAAGACGAGAATAGCTTGGTTATGCCAAGTTCTGCTGATGTCTAGAGCCCGTGAAAAAGAAATTTTCAAAAATCTTGAATGACCGTACCCAGAACCAGCACTGGTGCCCCTAGATGAGAAGTCTAAGGTGTGAAGGTTTAATCTAGTTGAGGGAATTCGGCAAATTAGTCCCGTGTCTTCGGTATAAGGGATCCCTGGGTTTGTACGCTCTACGTGCGAACTCAGGGGGCACTGACTAGGATGGCCCGACTGTTTACCAAAAACGTAACTGGCTGCTAAGCTGCAAAGCCTTGTATAGCCAGTGACGTCTGCCCAGTGCCGGTATCCGAAACTTCTTTTCAAGGGGGATAAGGACCGGTAAACGGCGGGAGTAACTATAACTCTCTTAAGGTAGCGTAATGCCTTGTCGTTTGAATGGCGACGTGCATGAAGGGCGTAACGAGGTTGTCACTGTCCCCAACTAGAAACCTCTGAACACTCTATTCTGGTGCGAAGGCCAGAGACCTCCAGTGGGAAGCGAAGACCCCGTGAAACTTTACTGTAGCTTGTAGTTGCGGCGTGAGTTGCGGTGTACAGCGTATGTGGGAGTTGTTTGAGGATACACTCGTCAGAATGTATCTTAGACGTCAATGTAACACCACACACCTTAACTTGCGTTGCTTACTCCGATGAGGAGGACACCTGCTGGCGGACAGTTCGGCTGGGGCGGCACGCCGTTGAAAAGATATCAATGGCGCCCTAAGGTTGACTCAATCCGGTCAGAAATCGGATGTAGAGTGCAAGGGCAAAAGTCAGCCTGACTGTATCTTTAATTTGATGAGATGCAGATGCGAAAGCAGGGCCTAGCGAACCCCCAAACCTTCTTGATGAGGGTTGGGTATGACCGAAAAGTTACTCCGGGGGTAATGGAGTTGTCGCACCCGAGAGTTCATATCGACGGTGCGGTTTGCTGCGTCGATGTCGGCTCTTCCTATCCTGGCAGTGCAGCAGCTGCCAAGGGTGAGGGAGTTCACCTGTTAAAAGGGATCGTTAGCTGGGTTCAGAACGCTGTGAGGCAGTTTGTTTGATATCTACTGGAGGTGTTAGAGGTCTGATGGGAAGGAAGCAATAGTACGAGAGGAACTTGCTTTCGACGCCACTGGTCTACCTGCTATCTGACAAGGTATTAAGCAGGGCAGCTACGCGTTAAGGGATAAGTCCTGAAAGCATCTAAGGATGAAGCCCACCTAGAAAAGAGACCTCTTTGGAGTTCGGATAAAAGATCCGTTTGATAGAACTGGTGTGTAAGTATCGAGGTAACGAGATATTCAGCATGCAGTTACTAAACACTCTTCGCTTATTTGGTCGTCTATGCATGGTCTTCATTTTTTTCTTATTTACTATTTGAAAAAAACATTTAGAAAATAGTCTATCTTAAGAATAATCTGAAGATATTAACAAATTCAATTATCTTAATTTATTCATTAAATTAGAAATATGTTTTGGAATATTTTTCATGTATTTGATTTTTAGTTTATGTTTAGGTAATACTTTAATTCTCTTTGCTTTATCTTTTGAGAATTGATAAACATCTCTTGTAAGACCTTTTACTAATTCTTTTTGTCCTAAGAAATATGCGCCATTGTTTGCTATGCAGAACACAGTTACTCCATAATCCCATGCTTTTTTGAGTTTTGGATTTAGTTGTTTGCATCTCGTCTTTTTTCCCACACTTCTTTTTTTCATTTTATTAGTAATAATATATTATTAAAAATATGATGAACACTATTGCGGTTATCACTAATTCACTTATTAATCTTTGTTTTTTTGTTTTGAATTTCCAGGCAAAAACTACATGTGAAAATGGAGCTAATGGTTGATTGTGCACTGTTAATAAATCAACTAGCCAATGTGTGAATACACATAAAATTCCTATAGGGATTAGTATATTGGTAATTCCTAATATCCATAATAAGCCTAATGTTATGATGATGAATAATATTCCTATTGGTTCTTGAAAGCCAGACCTAAACCAGTTTGCTAAAATATTTTCTGGCAGGTATTTTCTTTTGCTTTTTGAGGTCTTGAAATATTTTATTAATCCTGGTATGTGGTCTAAATCAATTAGTATTGAGAATAATGCTATTGCAAGAAAATGTTCATTAGAAATTTGCTCGCCAAATACTAATACACAGGCGATATATCCAAAAAATATGTGGGCAATAGTATTCATTACTGATATTTTTATTCTTTACTTTAAAAAGTTATTTAAATACCTTTAAGTTACTTTATTAAAAAATGAGGCGATTTGATATAGTTGTGCTGGGCGGAGGAGCTGCAGGGTTGCATATTGCAAAAAAGGCAGCTTTGTTGAATCTTGATGTATGTTTGATTGAGAAAAATAAACTTGGCGGCAGTTATCTTTGGTGGAATACTGTTCCTTTTAATGTTCTTTCTGAAGCTTCTAAGATGTTTACTGAATTAAAAAGAGCTAAGTCTTTAGGCATCAATACAAAGCGCGATTTTGATTTTTCTGCTTTGATTAAAAAAATTCATGAGACTAATAAGGAGATTTATGATTCTATTAGTCCAGAAGAGCTAAAACGTTTAGGGATTAAGGTTTTGTTTGGTTCTCCTAAATTTATTAATAAAAAAGCTCTTGAATTAAAAGGAGAGAAGATTTTTGCAAGAAAATTTGTGCTCGCTACAGGAAGCAAGCCTCTTGTTCCAAGTATTGAAGGTTTAGAAGATAGCAAATATTTGCTTGCGAAGGATTTGTTTACTTTGAAAAAACTTCCAAAGAGTGTTTGTATTCTTGGCGCAGGAATGTCTGGTGTTGAACTTGCTTTTGCATTGTCTAGGTTTGGCTGCCAGGTTGCTTTGCTTGAGCAAAACAGCAGGATTCTTGCGGAATTTGATAAGCATGTTGGTTTTTTTGTTTCAGATATGCTTGAAAAACAAGGTGTTAAAATTTTTACAGATGTTTTAGTTAAGAGAATTTCTCATTCTGCTAAAAGGAAGCTGATAGAGTCTATTACTGATAAGAAGAAGATTGTGATAAAAACTGATGAGATTTTTTTGGCTACTGGCAGGATTCCTATGCTTGATGAGATTAATCTTCCTGCAACAGGTATTAAATTTACTGAGGGAGGTTGTATTAAAGTTGGTAAAAGATGCAAGACTTCTGTTATGAATATTTTTGCTTGCGGTGATGTAACAGGCATGACATATGCAGATTGCGCAGTTCATCAGGCTGATGTTGTGTTGTCTAATATTTTGCATATTCCTAAGATGGTTAATTTCAAGAAAATTCCTGTTGTTCTTCATATTGATCCTGAGATTGCGGTTCTTGGCAGAACAGAGAAAGATATTGCTGATAAAAGAGGATTTAATACTGTTAAGGTTGAGTTTAAAGAAATCGACGCGAGTAAATATAAAGGAAATAAAGGTTTTCTTAAGTTAATTTTGAAAAAATCAAAAATAATTGGTGTTATTCTTGCATCTAGAAATTCTTCTGAGCTGATTAATAATTATGTTTTAATGCTCGGTAAGAACATAAAGAATTTGAAGAAGATTTCTTTTCCTATCCCCAGTTTATCTAATATAAACAATAAAGCATTAGACAAATTTAAGAAAAAAGATTTCTTCAATTCCTTTTATCGATTAATTGGCAGAATATAATATGTTAAAATATCTTTTGCTTGGTTTTTTTGCAAAAATCATTACTGGTTTTGATGATACTATTACTCACATTCCAGTTCTTGCTAGTGTGACAAGAACTAAGATGGGAAAGATTGCTTTTTCTATTGGAACTTTGATAGCTATTATCATTGCCATCATTATAGCGATATTTTTTTCTACAATTTTGAAAAAAATTCCTTTTTATAGATATTTTATTGTTGGATTGTTATTTTTGTTAGCGATTTTGATTTATTTTGATGTTTTTGTTCATAAGCCAAGAGCTAAAGCTGAGAAGAAATTGTTAAAAATTAAAAAAATTTCTGCAATGCGTTTCACAAAATTGATTGGCATTGGTTTTATTGCTTCTTTTGCAACTGTTCTTGATGATATTATTGCTTATGCGCCGCTTTTTTTAGGTGCGTTAGTTACGCAGATTTTTGCTGTGATTGGAATTTTGATTGGAACTTTGTTAGAAATAGTTGTAGTGATTTTTTTTGCAGAAAAGATTAGTAAGTTAAAGTATAAGGAAGAGATTGCTAGTCTTGGACTTGTTATTCTTGGTGTTTTGATTCTGTTTAAGGTGATTTGACAGAAAGCTTTAAAAAAACATTTGCTTATTTAGCTGTTGAAAGAGGTGAATTTCATGGCGGATTTAATTATTGGCCCTGCTTTGGCTTTAGGTTTAATTATTGGTGCTTATGAGGCTATTGTAGTTCATAGAGATGTTTCTGTTCCTACTCATCGTTTTGGTCATATGTTTCATGCGCTTATTCTTTCTGTGATTTTTGTTTTTTGTAGTATGAATGTTGATTTTGTTTTTGGTTTGCTTCCTGCTATTAAAGCTATTCCGATTTTAGGATCTGCTTTGGTTTTTAGGATTGTTATTGGTTTGATTGCTGCTATTAAGATTCATGCTGTAAGCAAAGTGATTCCTGGAGCTGCTATGACTCAAGTTAAGGGTTTGTCTGAGACTTGGTTTCACAGTCTGTTGATTGGTGCATTGATTGTTGCAGCGCCTTATCTTTATCCATTTATCGCAGGGGCTCTTCCAGCATGGCTGAAGTTTTAGATAAGAAAGAAGTCTATATTTCGACAAAGACTTACAAACAGAGCAGGATTGCGTATTTGTTTTATTATTTGATTACTTTTGCTTTTTTGTTTCTTGCGTTTTATGTAAAATGGAATCAAATCTTTAACATAGGTTGCTTTGTTCTTTTCTTTTTGTTCTTGTTTTATTTTGAGATTTTGATTTCGGTGAATCAATTGATTGTTGATGATAAAAAAGTTGAGATGAGGACTGGTTTTTTAAAGCATATATGTAAGAGTGTTCCTCTTTATATGATTTCTGATATGCATGTTAAGCAGACTCTTCTTCAAAGTATTTTCCATTATGGTACTTTAGAATTAAATACAGGTGGAGGAGAGCATTATGAACTTAGCATGCATAAACTTCGTAATCCTATAAAAGTTAAAGAGGATATTGAGAATAGATTACATAAGGTACAATTTGTTAAAAAAATATAAAAAAGAGAAAAAAAATAAAAATTTATTTCTTCTTCACAAAGAAAACAACACCGATAATTACTATTGCTATCAATAGTAAGACGACAAATGCTGTTAAAAGTCCCAAGTAAGCTGTGCTTTCTGTGAAACTATCTTTGGTTTGTGTGGTTGGTGTAGTTGTTTGCGCTTTTGTTATTGTTGGAGGTATTTGCTGTTGTGTTTGCTGTGGAATTACTATGGTTGTTTGGTTATCTTCTTCTGTTTCTTCAGGTTCTTCAGTGGTGCATTTTGTTACTTTGATTTGAACTGTTTCACTATGGCTTTCTGCCAGAGTATCAAAGTAGCTTTTTAATGTTCCTCTGTATAAACCTTCTTTAACATTCACTGGAAGTAGGACGTCAAAGTTTACAGTTGTCTTGTCGCTTCTGTCGATTTCAATATCTTCTATCTTTTTTGAGTATTTGAAATCTGGTAATTTCAATTCAACAGCTGCTTCATCTTCATCTCTTCTGCCCATGTTGTATATAGTTACAGCAACATTTACTGCGCCGTTTACATCACAAGTTTCTAGTTCAGATGGATTTACACTGACTTTGTCAAAAGTAAGGTCGTGCTTTAATCTTTCAACTTCTAGTTCTACTGTCCATTTTTCTCCGTGAAATGCGTTGTTTTCATCTGTTCCGAAAACTTTAACAGTGATTTCATATGATCCATCATCTGCTTCTTCATCAATATCAAAGTCAAATGTGATTTCTTCATATTCATCAGCATCTAAGTTTACTTCATCACTATCATCTAGGTCAACATCAGAATCATCGCTTTCAACTTCAATAGTTGTGTCAATTTCAATGTCTCCTATTTTTTGGTCATTTTTATCATTTTCATTGAAATCATTTTCAATCTTGATATAGAATTGACAATCTTGCATGTCAGGCTTTAGTTCTTTCATTTTTTCGCCGTCATCAAGATTTTCTTCATTACTATCGCAGCTTACTTTGATTTTCTTTAGTTCTATTTGGTTTACAGCCTGCATATTAAGATCTGCAGTTTCACTTACAAGAACAGTTGCTTCATATCCTTGTACTGTGATATCGCCGATTTTGAATGCTTTTTCTTCCAAAGTTGTTGTATCTACTGCATCAAAATCAAGAGGTATTTTTCCTGTTACAGTTACTGTTTGTGCAGCTCCAGGAGCCAGACTTGTTGGTTTATTTGTAAACTGTAGGTTGTATTTAGGATCTGCAGTTGTAGATACTGTTATGTTATCTAGTGTTACACTCCCATTATTTGTTATTTGAAATGTTGCACTAACATTTTCAACTCTGTCTTGATTATCATCACCGATTTTTGCGCTGCCTACTTGTAATGCACTTGCCATGCCTGCAAGTAAGACGAGCATTAATACCGTAAATAGCATTTTATTTGTTTTCATTTATAATCCACCCCACATAGGTTAATTAACCAGAGAATAATATATTTTATATTTAAATGTTTCGTTATTGTTAGTATTCTAGAGTAGCGACTTAATCGTTTTCATCGCGTTCAGGGCTTGTACCCTCTGTTTTGAGCTCTTCTGTGTTTTCCTCTTCATCTTTGTTTTCTTCTGTTTTTTCTATTTCTTCAATTTTAGGCAAAGGCTGTTTAGCTTTGGTTTCATCCATCATTTCTTTGATACTCTTGTCGCCTTCTTTTGTTGTGCTTAGAATTATCTCTTTTGCCCTTTCTCTTGCTTCTTCTATTGTTGATACTAAATGCATGTTTTTTAGGTTATTTGCAAGTTTCTCTATTTTTTCTTCAATTTCTTCATTCATCTTCTTTTTCTAGTTTATCTTTGAGAAATATCACGCATATTATAATATACCCAAACCAGATTGCAAGTGTGACAGTATATATATTCAAACCTATGAATCGCATGAATGGCAATAATAATGAGGGATTTATGGCTGCAAATATTGTTTCTATTAATATAATAGGCACTGAGGCAAAAGCAGCTATTGTAAGCATTTTCTTGAATTTTATCTTATAGTGTGTTAAGTCCATTAAGAAAAATATAATTGTGCCGAATAATATTGTTATTAAGAAATATTTTATTGCTGCTTTGAAGAACATTATTACTGCAAATCCAGGAACTAATAGAAATGCTATGCTTGTTGCAAATCTGCCTACTTCTTCGTTATGTTCTTGAGGATTTTTTAATTTGCTTGTTTCTATTTCTCTTTTTCCAAAGAATCTGTATTTTATTTTTTCTTTTGTTATCAGGAAAATTTCTTTGTTTAATTGTGGGTCATTTTCTAAATCTATTGTGATTATAGGATTAGTTGAAGGTATGCTTATCGAGTCTGTTGCTTCTAAAGAACCTGAAATGTTTACTACATTTATTTTAGCAAGATCATTTGTTATTTCTGATTTCATGCTTGCAAATTGAGGAATAAGAAGTATTGCAGCTATTAAGAAAGCCATAAATAAGACTTTTAGTGCGAATTTGTAGCTGTTTCTGAATCCTTTGTCTTTTAGCTCTTTATATTTAGGAGGGTAAAAACAATAACCAACCTCTTTTAGGAATTTTTTCATTAAGTAATTAGATTTTTATTTACTTTAAAAATTTTGTTGTAGTTAACTCTTTAATATTCTATAACAAGTATCATAATGTGAACACTTAGCATCTGGCTTTAGCTCTCCTAAACTAATTTTTTGTCTTAAATTAGCCAAATCTAAAGGAATATGCGAAGGATATCCACATTCGTCTAGTGTTGTTTTACCTCTCCAAGTTAGAGTATTTACATCCATTATACATTCATAATGTTTTTCTATTCCAGTTGTTCCAGAATAATCATATTTTTGCCAGCCATTAGTTAATTTTCCATTAACAAAAGTCAAAGTAGAATTAAAAAGCCGATCTCCTCCGCTGCTTGACCAATCTCCATAAACATTTATAGTAAATGAATCAGGCAATATGCTTTGATTTTTTGGATATAGAGTATATATCAATACTAATAATACAATTACTATCAAAATTAATAAAATTAATACAGACAGTAAAAAATGTTTTTGTTTCATAGTTTAATGATTGGCAATCAACACCAAATCTTTTTCCTCATCAATTTCTTTAACCACTGTAAGTTCTTTTTCAATATAATTTTTAATATTATTAAATTCTTTTGCTTTCTTCAATATTGTGATAATTACTTTTCCGCTTTTTTTACAGACTCTTTTCATTTCTTGTATTCCTTTTTTGTAATCATCAAAATTATGTATTGCTGTTAAACAAATTATTATGTCAAATATATTATCATTAAAAGGCAGGTCTTCTCCTTTTCCAATAATTGCAGGAATTCTAGTAATTGCTTGTGAAATTAATTCTTCTGAAGAATCTATTCCTATTTTATTGCACTCAAACATCGCAGTACTTATTCCAGTGCCGCATCCAACATCAAGCAGCCAATCTGCTTTACTAATAGAAATATTATCAAGAATAATCCTGGCTTTCTTGATTTGTTCTTCTCCATAAAGCTCATCATATCCACTTGAAATTGCATTATATTCCATATTATCAATTTTCTTATATTAATATATAAAGTACACCATAACTCTTTTAAATGTCTAATGCTATTTACTGTTCATGGCACTTAGAGAACCCAAAAGCATGGATGAGTGTGTATATTACACTAAAAGAGTTTTCGCTAATGACGGCAAGGCTGTTGTTTGGGTTTTTAAGGAAAAATGTACTAAATGCGGTAAAGCTTTGATGGGCAAACCAAGAGATCCTAAAACAGGTAAAGCCAAAATTCGTGCTAAAGAATATGCTTGTCCTGAATGTAATTTTATAATTGAGAAAGCAGAGTATGAAGATACTTTAACTGCTAATATTCAATATGTTTGTCCTAAATGCAAAAATAAAGGTGAAGTTCAAATTCCTTTCAAGAGAAAGAAGACTCATTTCTTTGATGAGATAAAGAAAAAGAAAGTTTCTGCTGATGCTTTAGTTTTTAATTGTGAAAAATGTGATGAAAAGATTATAATTACAAAAAAAATGAAATAAAGAGGTGAATTTCATGGCTAAAAGAAAAAGAAAAAAAGCAGCTAGGAAAAAGCTGAAAAAAGCTGTTAAGAAAATAGCTTCAGCTGTTTGCAAACCTTGCAAGTTAAGTCCTAGAGCTTTAGGTCTTGGTTTAGGTATTCTTTGGGGTTTAGCAGTTTTGCTTATTGGCTTGGCAGCCACTTATTGGGGTTATGGAACTCAGTTTGTGGGCATGTTTGAAGCACTATACCCTGGTTTTAAACTTGGTATTCAGGGCTGTATTATCGGCGGTCTTTGGGGACTGGTAGATGGTTTTGTCTTAGGTGTATTGCTGGCATGGCTGTACAATAAGTTTAATTAAACCAAGAAAAGCTTTATCTTTTCTGGCACCGAAAACTTGTAAAAGTTTTTGTGTGTTTTTTATTTTCTTTTTTTAAGTAACTTTTTTAAATAGTCTTTCTATTTTATTCTCTATTATGAAATACTACGTAACAACAGCTATTGACTATCCTAATGCAAAGCCTCACATAGGCCATGCTTATGAAAAGGTTATTGCTGATTTTTGTGCTAGATGGCACAGGCTTAATTCTGAAGATGTTTTTTTCTTAACTGGCACAGATGAACATGGTCAGAAAATTGAAAAAACAGCTAAAGAATCGAATCAAGCTCCTAAGGCTTTTGTTGACAAGATGTCTAAATGTTTTGTCGAGCTTTGTAAAAAATTAAACATTACTTATGATGAATTTATTAGAACTACTGATGAATCTCATATCAAAGCTTGCAAGTTGATTTTCAAGAAAGTTTTTGATAAAGGCTTGATCTATAAAGATACTTATGAGGGTTTTTACTGTACAGGATGTGAACAGTTTTATCTTGAAAAAGATCTTGAGCCAGGAAATATTTGTCCTGTTCATAAGAAAAAAGTTGAATTAATCAAGGAAGAAAGTTATTTTTTTAAGATGAGCAAATTTCAGGATAAGCTCATAAAACATATCAAAGAACATCCTGAGTTTATTCTGCCTAAGTTCAGGCAGAAAGAAATTCTTAACAGGTTAAAAGAAGGTTTGAAAGATTTGTGTGTCAGTAGAACTTCTTTCAAATGGGGTATTCCTTTACCTAATGATTCTAAGCATGTAATTTATGTTTGGTTTGATGCTTTGTTGAATTATGTTACAGCATTAGGTTATCCTAATGGTAAGAATTTCAAGAAGTTTTGGCCTGCTGATGTTCATCATATTGGCAAAGATATCATGTGGTTTCATGTTGTTATTTGGCCTTGCATTTTGATGGCTGCTGACTTAAAACTGCCTAAGACTGTTTTTGGTCATGGTTTCATAAACCTTAAAGGTGAAAAATTATCAAAATCCAGAGGAATTGTCGTCGATCCTATTAATTTGATTGATAATTATGGCGCAGATTCTGTGAGATATTTTTTCATGAGAGAAATTCCTGCTGGAATGGATGGGGATTTTAGTGAAGAATCATTGATTGAGAGGTCTAATTCAGATCTTGCTGATTCTTTGGGAAATCTTTTGCAGAGAACTTCAAGCATGATTAATCGTTATTTTAAGGGAGAGCTTCCTGCTGTCAAAACTTTTTCAAAAGTAGAGAATGATTTGATTAAGAAAATCCCTGACCTAAAAAAACTAACAGAATTAGTCAATAAGTTTGAGTGGAACAGATGTCTTGAAAAGATTTGGGATTTTATTAAAGAATGCAATAGTTATGTTGCTAAGACAGAGCCTTGGAAAGCTGACGAAAAAAGAAAAGCAGTTATTCTTTACACTTTGGTTGAATGTTTGAGACTCATCTCATTATTGGTTTATCCTATTATTCCTGACGCTGCTGAAAAGATTGCAAAACAAATTAATTGCAAGATTACAAGTTTTAAGGATTATAAATTTCAGAAAAACAGGAAAATTAAAATTAAAAAACCTGAAATTTTGTTTAAGAAATTAGAAATAAGTGAGAAAGAAGATCCTTTTGCTATTTTAAATCTTAAAGTTGCCAAGGTTGACAGCGTCGAGAATCATCCTGATTCGGATAATTTGTATATAATTAAAATTAGTTTAGGGAAAGAAAAGAGAACTTTAGTCGCGGGTTTAAAGCAGTATATCAAACCAAATGAAATTAAAGGGAAAAATATTGTCGTCGTGACAAACTTAAAGCCTGCAAAACTTAGAGGTGTTGAAAGCCAGGGAATGTTGCTTGCTGCTGAGAAAAATAAGAAAGTCAGACTGGTTGAAGCTCCAAAAAGCAAGCCTGGCGCACAGGTTTATATTGACGGTATTACTCCAAAAACAGAAAAGATTAATATTGAGCAATTCTTTAAAATCAAGCTTAAAGTTAAAGGCAAGAAAGCTGTTTACAATAATCAGCCTCTAAAGACTGACAAAGAAGATATTTTTGTTGACATTGAAGATGGCGCAGAAATTCGTTAAAGTTCTTTTATTGATTTTTGTTGCGATTTGTTTTACTAGTTTTATTATTTTGTTAAACTTCAACTCATTATTATATAACTCTGATTTTGTAAACAATTTGTTGGAAAATAAAGATGCTGTTGAACCGACGAATAAATTGATTAATTATTTTCAAAACACTGACGATTTGCCAGAAGTTTTCCAGGACCAAAGAGAAATAAATCATTTGAAAGATGTCAAATCTACAATTAATTTTTACACAGTTGTTTTGTTTGTTTTATTTCTAATTTGTTTGTCTTATGTTTTATTGTCTAAAAAACAAAATATAAGGAAAATGATGAAGCTTGGTTGTATTTTTGTTTTCATTATCTCAATTTTTATGATTGTTCTACCCTTTACACCTTTGTTTCAAATCTTTCACCAGGTTTTATTTTCTTCAGGAACGTGGCTTTTTCCTCAAAATAGTGTTTTGATTCAGTTTTATCCTTTAACTTTTTTTCAATATTTTGTTAAGAATATTCTTTTAAGTTCAGTGATTACAGCAATATTTGTGCTTTTAGGAATATCCATCTCTAAACATATATCTTAAACTATAGAAAACTATTTATAATAAATTCTTATTTTTGGATAGTAACATTAAAGGGGGTTTCCAAAATGAGAAAAGTTATTGCAATTTTGTTGATTATGTTTTTAGTAGCGTGTCTACCTGTTCCTCAAGTTAAACCAGTAGATGATGCCGATATAGAGGACGTTGAAGTTAATGAGACTGAGGTTGAATTAGAATCTGTAGATACAGAAACCCCTGTTGATGATACTCCTGTTAAGACTGTTACAGAAGGAGATTTTGTGAATTTTCCTAATTTGAAAGCTACTGATCCTGACGGAGATCCTATTGATTATACTTTTTCAAAACCTTTGAATGAAAAAGGTGAATGGCAGACTAAAGTTGGCGATGCAGGAGAATATATTATTACTATTATTGCCAGTGATGGAGAGAATAAAATTGATCAAAATGTCAAGCTTGTAGTTAATGCGCAGAATGCAGCTCCTGTGATTAGTATTGCTGATGCTATTGAATCAAAAGAAGGAGAAGAAGTTGTGTTAGCTCCTGTTGTTACAGATCCTGATGGAGATAATGTAACCACTACATATTCTGGGTGGATGAATTCAGATAAGAAAACATCTACTTTTACTGATGCAGGAAGTCATAAGGTTAAGATTTCTGCTACTGATGGTTTGAATATTGCTGAGAAAGAGATTTACATTATTGTGCGTAATGTTAACAGAGTGCCTGTACTTGATCCTATTGAGGATATTAATATTAAGGAAGGCGACAAAGTTATTGTTACACCTAATGCTATAGATCCTGATGGCGATAAGATTAAGTTTGCTTTTAGCACTCCTTTTGACGAAGCAGGCAAGTGGCAGACAAAAATAGGAGATGAAGGAAATTATGAAATAACTGTGACTGCTGACGATGATACTGATAAAACAGATGTTACCTTCAGTATTGATATTGAGGCTCTTAACAAAGCTCCTTTGATTGAGATTGCTAATATCAATGTGAAAGAAGGCGAGACTGTTACTTTAACTCCTAAGATAACTGATGCGGATGGTGATGAGTTTTCAGTTGAGTATTCTGGCTGGATGACGTCTAACACTAAGACAACTGATTTTCATGATGCAGGAACTTATACTGTTGTAATAACAGCTAAGGACAGTTTTGGTAATGAAGCTAAGAAAGATGTTACAGTTACTGTAGAAAATATCAACAGACCGCCTGTCTTTGATCCAAATGCGTTTATTTAATTTTTTTTTCTTTGATTTATTATTAAAAAATAAAAAAAATAATTAAACTTTTCTAAAAGCTTCACCAAACAATGTAAATCCTATAATATATTTAATGAAAATGCCTGTGCTTAAAATTAGCCAAAACAGGAAAAAATGCGAAATTAACATAGTTAACCAAGCCAAAAAAACTCCTAATATTGTGAAAATAAGCCATGCTATGAAATATTTTCTATTAAACACTTTTTTAAATATTATATTAAATTTAAAGGCTTGGGAAAAACTTCTGTGTTTTAAATAATTTAATAAAGCTGCAGGAAGTAAGTAACTTATTATTAAATTTACTATTGAAATTAAAATCAATGCTGGCATTAAAATTGCTAAGTTATCTATTAAATGTTGTAAATAAGCCATACTAACCATTTCAGAACTGCCATATGTGATTTCTAGTGCAGATACAAAAATTTTTGATAAAATAAAAATTGGAATATAGTAAATAATAGAGATTATTGTTGCCAATAATCCTTTAATGAATAGCTCGCTCCAATCTTTCCATTCAGGAAGTTTATTACTGGGTTTATTAACGCCAACTCCAGAACATTCTAAAACATATCCAAAAGAAAGAAAATTTACTATTGGAATTAAATTTAATATTAAACCAATTCCTAATTTTTTAAGATTAGTGAAAGGTTTCTTTAAAGCATTAAATATTTCCATTTTTACCTCTTTTTTATTCTGCTCTTTTAATTTGATTTAGCGAAGAAGCTATAGCCCAAATCCAAATAAGAATAACCATGGGAATGCCTATAATAACAAAAATTAAAGGAACTCCTATGAGAAATAAAATCATTTGTATCATGCCTTTTCCAACTTCGCCGCCAACTATTGTTCCTAATCCTGGCCAAATGAATATATTTAAAACTAAACCTACAATAGCCAAAGTTTTATTTGTTGAGTGAATTTGACTTTTAGTAAATCCACAGTGCGGGCAGGATCTTGCTTTTTGATGTATTTTCTTCCCACAACCTTCACAATATTTTGCATGAGCTTCAGGAACACCATGACTTTTTTTCTTCTTAGCCATATGTTCTTAATTACTCTAATAATATTTAAATATTGCTCTTTTTTACTAATATTAAGTTAGTATGATTATTTCTAATAAAATCGAAACCTTTTAAAAATAAGCTTAATTCTTTCTCGCTACAATGGAACTATTCTTAATAATAATTTCAGGCGCAATCGCTTTGCTGTTTGCAGGCTTGCTTTCTCATTTTATTTCTCGTCAAAGCAAAGGAACCCCTAAGATGATTGAAATTTCTGATTTGATCTATAAAGGTTCTTTGAGTTATTTGAAGAAACAATACAGGATTTTAGTGTTTTTTGTGATTATTGTGGCAGTTGTTCTTGGTTATTTTCTAAGTGCTAAGACTGCTGCTGCTTTTGTTTTTGGCGCAGTTCTTTCTGCTACTGCAGGTAATATTGGTATGAGGGTTGCAACTTCTGCTAATTCTAGAACTGCTGCGGGTTGTAAAAAAAGTATTGAGAAAGGTTTGTGGATTGCTTTTAGTTCCGGAGCTGTTATGGGCATGATTGTTGTTGGTTTAGGAATTTTAGGTGTCACAATAGCTTATTTAATTTTCAAAGATCCTAGTATTTTGTTTGCGTTTGGTTTTGGAGCGAGCAGCATAGCGTTATTTGCAAGAGTTGGCGGCGGTATTTTTACAAAAGCTGCTGATGTTGGTGCTGATCTTGTTGGAAAAATTGAAGCAGGTATTCCAGAGGATGATCCTAGAAATCCTGGTGTGATTGCTGATAATGTTGGTGATAATGTTGGTGATGTTGCGGGCATGGGTGCTGACTTGTTTGAGTCTTATGTTGATTCGCTTATTGCAGCTATTGCTTTAGGTGCTGTATTTTTTGCAGGTGCTGTTAACGGTGTTTTGCTTCCTTTGATGATTGCCGCTACAGGTATTGTTGCTTCTATTCTTGGAGTTGGTTTAGTTAAAATTGGAAGCAGTAAAAAACCTCATAAAGCTTTGAATAGAGGTATTTTTGGTTCAGCAATTTTAATGGCTATTGGTTCTTATTTTGTTGTTACTAAAATGCTTGGTATGAGTATTGGTTTGTTTTATTGTGTTATTGCAGGTTTGGTTGCTGGACTTTTGATTGGTATTGTTACTGAATATTACACGTCTGCTGAGAGAAAACCAACTAAGACTATTGCTAAAGCAAGCAAAACTGGTGCTGCTACTAATATAATTAATGGGCTTGCAATTGGTATGGAAAGTACAGCAGTTCCTATTATTGCGATTGCTGCTGCAATTCTTGTTTCTAATTATTTTGGTGGCATTTATGGTATTGCTATTGCAGCTGTTGGTATGCTTGGAACTTTAGGAATTACTTTAGCTACTGATACTTATGGTCCTGTTGCTGATAATGCTGCAGGTATTGCTGAGATGGCTAAGATGGGCCCTGCTGTTAGAAAAAAAGCAGAATCTTTAGACGCTGTTGGAAACACTACTGCTGCTATTGGTAAGGGTTTTGCTATTGGCAGCGCGGGTTTGACAGCATTAGCATTGTTTGCTACTTATGCTAAGACAGTTAATTTGCAGGTTATTGATTTGATTAATCCATTAACTATGGTTGGTTTATTCATTGGCGGTTTGCTTCCATTTTTGTTCTCTAGTTTTACTATGAGAGCTGTTGGCAAGAGTGCTGTTGAAATGGTTAATGAAATTAGAAGACAGTTCAAGAAAAATCCTGGTATTTTGAAAGGCACTGCTAAGCCTGATTATGAGAGATGTATTGAGATTAGTACTACTTCTGCACTTAAGCAGATGATTCTTCCAAGTTTGCTTGCAATTGCAGCTCCAATTATTGTTGGTTTTGCTTTTGGTCCAGAAGCTCTTGGTGGTTTGATTGCAGGAAGTTTAGTTACTGGTTTCTTGCTTGCATTGATGATGGCAAACACAGGCGGTGCTTGGGATAATGCAAAGAAGTATATTGAAGAAGGTAATCTTGGTGGAAAGGGTTCTGATACTCATAAAGCAGCTGTTGTTGGAGATACAGTAGGGGATCCTTTCAAAGATACTTCTGGTCCAAGTTTGAATATTTTAATCAAGCTTGTGTCTATCATTGCTTTAGTGATTGCAGTGTTCTTGTAATTTAATTTTTTTCTTTTTTTTCTTTTTTAACGCAATCTTTATAAATGAATTTTATATAAAAGATAATATTACAGCATTAAAAAGAGTAATAGATAAAATGCTAAAAAAGAGGATGAAAAAGATTTGGTTACTTTTAGCCATAGCTCTTTCTACAATAGCTTTTGCATCAACTTGGAATACATTTTTACAGTCTGATTTTGATCAAGGAACTTATTTTAATACTTATTATGAGGATGATGCTGTTGAGTTGAATGTTACAACAAATGGCACATATGTTAGTGAGGTTTTTGGTGCTTCTTTGAACACTGAGTGGAATAATATTTCTTGGAATGAATTTTTACCTACAATTTATAATTTAGATTTAAAGCCGACACTTGCTGAAGATGAGTGGGGTAATGCAATAACTGCTGATGTGAAGAAGTTAGATAATAAGTTTACTTGGGAAAGGCCTGAAGTTCAGAGATGGGATGATAGTTTGCCTGAAGATGCAAAAATCCTTTCTGTTGTTGGTTATTGTTATCTTAAATGGATTGATCCTGGCGCTAAGATTGGTTTTCAGATTTCAACAAACAATGGAACTTCTTGGGATTCTGAGATTTGTGTGCAAGATGCTGTACAAGAAACAGAATTTGAATGTGATTTAATGGCTAATGGTGTTGATACTATTGAAGAAGTGGATGATTTAAGGTTAAGGTGTACTTTTCCTGCTGCTAATGAGAGCAAATATTATTCAACTAATTTAATTCACGTAAATGTTGAATATAATGCTTCTCATACAGATTTAAAATTACAAGTTCGTTCTTGTGATGACGATACTTGTAATGGAGAATCTTTTGTTTATATTCCTAATTCTTCTCCTCAAAATTTAAACATTGCAAATAATAAATATTTTCAATATAAATTTATTTTCAATAGCACCAGTATTGATTTCTCGTCTAGATTATTTAATGTTTCAATTGGTTATACAGAAGATTTAACCGCGCCAAGTTTAATGGTAACTAATCCTGTTAATAATGCTGTTTATTTTATGGATTATGATGAAAATATTCTTGATTTAAATTATATTGTTTCTGATAAATATTTAAATTCTTGCTGGTTCACAGATGTTTCTAATACTAATCAAACTCTTGCAGGATGTAATAATGGTTTAATAAATATTCCTGATGTTAGTGCTGATGCTGATTATTCTGTTATTGTTTTTGCTGATGATTTGACTTATAATGTTAATTCTTCTCAAGTCTTTTTTACTTTGAATTATTCTCAAGGAGTGCTGGGAGATTCAATAATTAATTTAGCTGATGATGCTTTTGTTGACGAGGAATTTGATTTTAATTCTTCAGCAGTTTGTATGAAGGATTGGTGTGAGAATATTGTAGTAAGTTTGGATTATGATAAAATTAATTGTAATTTAACAAATGGTTCAGAGCATTATGATAAAGGGGATTTGAATGCAACTAATTTTGTTTTCGAATCTTGGACTGCTAAATGCAGTGTTGCAAAAATTTATGTTTTTGTTGTGAATTATTCTACTCAAGATGGACTTATTCAAGTAATACAAAATATTTCTATAATTCCTGTGCCTGTTGTGAATAATATTCCTGTTTACAATCAAGAAAGAGATGTTGATAAAAGAAATCCACGTCAAGAGGTAGATACTGAACAACAAGAGGTGGTTCAAAGACCTGCTGTACGTGATACGCCAACAACAATAGCTATTGCTACAGAAACGCAAGCAGAAACTACTCAGACAGATCAGGCTGTTCAGAGTTTAGCTCTCCAAGCGCCAGAATCTGAAATGACTGTTCAGACGCGAAGAGTTTTTAATCCTATGAATGTGTTTGCAGCTGTTGTTTCTCTAGGATTAGTTGTTATGGGTGTTGCTGCTTTCTTCGATATTAGAAGTCATCATAAGAAAAAGAAATGATTTATGGGTATGCTTCCTTGACTAATTTCTCTTTTTCTTTCATTGCTTTTCTGATTGGCTCTAAAAGTTTTGTAAGTTCTTCTGCAAGAGATTTTTTCAAATCCTGTGGATGCAGTTTTTTTGCTGCGTAATCTTTTTCTAGTTCTTGGTATGTTTTGTATTTAACTGCTCCGCCAAACTTTGCTGGCCTTTCAACAATAAATTCTTTTCCATTATCTTCTTTCAGCACCATGATGACATATTTCATCAATGCAAGAACGCCATTTTCTTCTACTTGTCCTTCTGGGCAGAATGCTAAGTTTAATTTTTTTGTTATTTGTTCAGGAGTGTCTAGCAAACATATTTTGCTGTGAGGAATGCTTGCACTCATTTTGCCGCCTTCTGCCAGTCCTGATATTAATGGTCCCATTACTTCTATTCTTTTTGGGTATTTCATTTTTGGCAGATGTTCTCTTGCAAACATCATTATTTTTCTTTGATCTAGTCCGCCATATTGTACATCAACGTCTAAGTATTCTTCATCCAATGCCTGCATTAATGGATAGATTAACCCAGATAGTTTTGGATTTTCATCTTGCTTAACAACATCAGAACTTGCTTTTTTTGAATCATGTATTGTTGACATTGTTGATAATTTAAGCAGGTCAAATGAATAATCAGCACTTAGTTGAAAGTCACTGCCCTTTACAATTTTTAGGTTTTTTGTATCTGAGCCTATGCATTTGAACATTAAAGGTATTGTATTCAAATAATAATCATATCTTTTTGCTAAAAGCTCCCATGGTGTTTTGTCTAATGCGCCGTGTAAATCTGCTAGAAGTAATTTTACTTTAAATCCTGCTTTTAGAAAGTCTGCTAATTTTAATATAGGCAGAAAATATCCTACGTGCGGCTTTCCTGTGATGCTCCATCCGCAGTAGACTGCTGGCTGTTTTTTGTCTTTAAGCAATTTTTTGAATTCTGCTTCTGTGACTATTTCAGCTGTATTTCTCTTAATCAGATTAAATTTTTCTTCTGGGTTCATTATATGTATTTTTTTATGCTGCTTCTTTAAAAAAGTTGCTTTTCTAACAGTAAGCTTTATAAATAAACCCCTGCTTTTCGTCGTTCATGGCTGTTAAAAAAAGTAGCAAGATTGTGAAAAAGAGATGGGTTAAGCTTGTTGCACCTACTGTGTTGAGAGAAGCAGCCATAGGTGAGACTTTTATTTCTGATCCTGAGATAATGATAGGTAAGAAGATGAATATTGGTCTTGGAACTATTACAGGCGAGCCTCAAAAACAGCATACTCATGTTAATCTTATCATCAGGTCTTTTGAAGATGGCATTTACAAGACTGATTTGAGGGGTTATAGGATTTTACCTGCTGCTGTTAAGAAGATGGTTAGAAGGAATAAATCAAGAATTGATGATAGTTTTGTTATTATGACTAAGGATAAGCAATTTGTTAGGATAAAGCCTATTGCAATTACGAGGAATAAGGCTCAATGTTCTGTTCAGACTGCTATAAGGAAAAAAATCAGGCTTGAGCTGGCTAAATTATTTACTCTAAAGGATTTCAGTACTTTGGTGAGCGAATTTCTTGGCAGAAGACTTCAAGCAGGTATTGCGCGTTCTCTTAGCAAGATTTTTCCTGTTGGTATTTTTGAGATAAGGCAGTTGACTATTATTGATGCTGAGAAAGCTAAGAAGATGAATATTATTCGTTTTGTTGCTGAGCAAAAGCCAGAAAACAAAAGCAGCCCTCAAGAAGCAAAAGAACCTGTTAAAGGTCCTGAACAAGAGAGTAAAAAATAATTCTTATGACTATGAAACTCATAGCCCAAGGTGCTGAAGCTAAGATTTTCAAAAAAGGCAGGATAATTATTAAAGATCGTTATGTTAGAAAGTATCGTTTGCCTGAGATTGATTTCTTGCTTAGAAGATCTAGAACTCGTAGAGAAGCTAAAGTTCTTGAAAAGTTAAAACAACTTAAAATTCCTTGCCCTGATTTGATTAAAGTTGATGATAAAGATATGAAGATTTCTATGGATTTTCTTGATGGCAAAAAGCTTCGTGATGTTTTTCATGAAGCGCCTTTGAAATTTTGTGAAGAGATTGGAAAGCAGGTTGGTTTGATGCATGCTAATGATATTATTCATGCAGATCTTACAACTTCTAATATGATTTTGAAAGATAAGAAGATTTATTTCATTGATTTTGGTTTGAGTTTTTTTTCAACTAAAGCTGAAGATAAGGCTGTTGACCTTCACTTATTGGCCAGAGCTTTGGAAAGCAGGCATTTCAAATTTTTCTCTGGGTGTTTTGATGATGTGTTAAAAGGGTATAAGAAAGGAAATTCTGATTATAAGGCAGTCTTTGAAAGGCTTGAAAAAGTTGAGCTTAGAGGCAGGCATAAGCAGAAATAAGCTATATATTTATAAATAGAAAGAGGTTTTTATTACTAAACTAATCAAAAAAAAGGTTTGGGAAGGAGGTAACTCAAAATGGTTGAAGGATATTGTATGAAATGCAGGAAAAAAACTGAAATGAAGAATGCCAAGCAAGATAAGATGAAGAATGGCAGGGATTGTGTTAAAGGTACTTGTTCTAAATGTGGCACTAAGATGTTTAAGATTGGCAAGATGTAGTTTATTTTTTTTTTTACTTTTTTGTATATTCGCAGTTCAAATAATAAAAATAGCCATTAGGTGCTGTTTCTATGTTTAATCCAATGTATCTGCATTGTATTTTATTTCTTATTTCTGTCATCTTATCAATTAATTCTGGGTTCGAATTAGCTTGAAAAGTGTCTAATTTTGTTTTTTGGCATATGCAGAAGCCAAGAGCGTTGAATTGATGTTTTACATCGTTTTCTAAGCATTCTTTTTCATCTGGAAATTGGTCTATGTCTTTACTCATAATTTAGTTTGAAATTTGCTTCTATTTATAAATTTTTATTTTTTCTGATTCACAAATGACGACGCTTCTTTTTAAATAAAAATGGCTTTTTTCCCCTTATGAGGGTTAGTGAATTTATCCCTGTGTTAGTGTTAGCAATAGCTTTGTTTCTTCTAGTTATACCTTTCTTTGATTCAAGTATTACTGGTTTGCATTCTTTTGATATTATGGCTAGTCCTTGTATGGATTTGGATGATTCTACTACTTGGAAAGGTAATATTACTGATTTTGGAAACAGGTCATATTTGATTCTTGATAATATGACTTTATGTACAAATACTTATAGGAGAAATTCTACTTTTGAATTATTTATTTTTAATGGTTCTTTTGTTTTAGATTGTAATGGTTCTACTATTGTTAATGAACTTGGTTTAGGTAAAGCTGTTTTGAGTATTCATAATAACAGTAAAGTTCAGAATTGTATTTTTCAGAATTTTATGACTGGTGCTAATGTTGTTAATATTCAAGATAGTACTGTGCCTTATACAGTGTTTAATTGGACTCAGAATCCTTCTGGTAATAATGATCCAGGTGGAAGGAAGATTATTGTTGATAAAGAAGGTTATTTAGTTTTTGCTGGTTATGATAAAGTTCCTAATGAGGAGCGGTGGCGTGTTGTAAAGATGGATAAAGATGGCACGGTTTTATGGAATTGGACTCAGAATGCTTCAGGTGATAGTGATCGTATTCAAGCACTTGCTGTTGATCAGGATAATAATTATATTGTAGGAGGTTATGATAATTCTCCAGGGAATCAAGAATGGCGTGTTGTTAAATTAGATTCTGATGGTAATGTTTTGTGGAATTTTACTCAAAATCCTTCTGGAGCTAATGATGCAATTTGGTCTATTGCAGTTGATCAAGAAGGAAATTATGTTGTTGCAGGTTATGATAAGGCTCCTGGTGAAGATCAATGGCGTGTAATAAAGCTTGATTCTAATGGTAATTTGTTGTGGAATTTTACTCAGAATGCTACAGGAGGTAGTGATGTTGCTCATTCTGTAATTGCTGATCAGGAGAATAATTATGTTGTTGCTGGTTATGATGTTACAGGTAATGGTCAATGGCGTGTTGTAAAATTAAATAGTGATGGTAATGTTTTGTGGAATTGGACTCAGGATCCTTCTGTTAATGGGGAGTATGCTCAGGCTGTGATTGCTGATCAAAATAATGATTATGTGATTGCTGGATTTGATCAAATTCCTGGAAATTGGGATAGAGAATGGCGTGTTGTTAAGATTGATAAAAATGGAAATACTTTGTGGAATTGGACTACAAATCCAGGAATAGGTGCTTTTACTTTAGATACTCTTTTGGATGTTTCTGTTGATCAGGATAATAATTATCTTTTCACTGGTGCTGATGATTCTTCAGGTAATGATGGTTGGGGTGTTACTAAATTAGATGTTAATTCTAATACTTTGTGGAATTGGTCTCAAAATCCTTCTGCTAATTCTGATATTTCTTATTCTATTGCTATTGATTTAGATGGTAATTATTTTGTTGCAGGTTATGATTCAGTATTAGGAGGGGGTAATGGCGAATGGCGTATGGTTAAGTTGTCTCCTCCTAAGAAAGTTATGACTGGTGTTGTTTTTGAGAATGTTTCTTTTTTTAATACAAATAGTACTGGTTTTGTTGGTTTGAATAATGCTTCTGCTACCCTTACTAACTTTACTATTGGTTATAATTCTACTGTCGGCAAGATTACTTATTCTTCTCTTACTGATATTAATGGCAGTATTTTCACTAATTGGAATATTTTCTTGCGTCCTGATTTTGTTAGTTTGAATTCTTCTAAGACAGATGCTTTTTTGTTTAATGTGACTGCTGATATTGTTTTGGAAACTAATACAACTGGTTGTTTTGTTGATTTGTATAAAGCTAAGGGTTTATATACGACGAGAGCAGGTATTATCAACAGCGGATCAGTTGTTTATCCTAGTGTTAAATCTTGTTTAGGTTCGATTGCTACTTTTACAACTGTGAATTCTTTTTCAGGTTATGCTTCAAGGTTTGTTTATGATGGTTGTGTTAATTTGTCTAATGTTTCTACTTTTACTTCCAGCATCTTTAATAAAATGTTTAATGTTTCTAATGATAATAATTCTTTTATAATTAATGATAATATTACTTTGTGCAGAGATACTTATGAGAATAGAGCTATTCATGATTTTTTCATCTTTAATGGTTCTTATATTTTAAATTGTAATAGTTCGACGATTAGAAATTATATTAATTTAGGTAGTTCTGTTTTAAGTATTCATAATAACTCAAAAGTTCAGAATTGTATTTTCAATAATTTTGCAACAGGTTTGAATGTTGTTGATATACAATCTAATGTTATGCCAATTACTGAATGGAATTGGACTCAGAATCCTCAAGCAGGAGGAGGAGAGCCTATTGTAGCTATAGAAGTTGATCAAGAAGGTTATTATGTTTTCTTTGGTGAAGAAGATCCTGGCAAACAATTTTGGCGTATGGTGAAACTTAATAAGGATAGTAATGTTTTGTGGAATTGGTCTCAAAATATTACAAATAATGATGACGAAGAACAAGATTTAGCTATTGATCAAGATAATAATTATGTTGTTTGTGGTCAACAAAATGATAATGAGCAAATTCGTGTTGTAAAAGTTAGTAGTCAAGGTGTTACTTTATGGAATTTTACTCAAGATCCTTCTGTTGGTGACGACTCGGCTTATTCTGTTGCTGTCGATAAAGATAATAATTATATTGTTGGAGGAAGTGATAGAACTCCTGGTGTTGAACAGTTTCGTGTTATTAAATTAGATTCTAATGGTAATGTTATATGGAATTACACACAAAATCCTTCAGTAAATCATGATAGAATAAAAGCAGTTGCAGTTGATCAGGAAAATAATTATATTCTTGCTGGTTTTGACAGAGTGGAAGGTGCGGCAGACACTTCTTGGCGGGTTGTAAAAATAACCAGCGACGGTACAACAGTGTGGAATTGGACACAAAATCCTTCTGCAGGTGATGATCAAATTGCTGGCTTGGCTGTTGATCAAGATGGTAATTATGTTGTTGCAGGATATGATGCTTCTCCAGGAGGTGCTGATTTTCAGTTTCGTGTTGTAAAAATAAGTAAAGCAGGTAATTTGATTTGGAATTGGACTCAGAATCCTTCTGCAGGTTTGGATGGTCTTAATGATATTGCTGTTGATCAAAATAATAATTATATTGTTGTTGGTTTTCAAAATCTTGTAGGAGATGCGGCATTACGTGCTGTGATGATTGACAGCAAAGGTAATACTTTATGGAATTGGACTACAAATCCTGCTGGTGGAGGAATGATAGATCTTAGAGCTGCGGCAGTGGATCTTGAAGGTGATTATATTATAGGAGGTCAGGATAATAGTCCTGGTAATCGTCAATGGTATGCTGCAAAGTTATCTCCGCCTAAGAAAGTTTTGAATAATGTTGTTTTTGAGAATGTTAGTTTGTTTAATTCTAATAGTAATTCTTTTGTTGCTTTGCCTAATGCTTCTGTTAATTTGTCTAATTTTGTTTTTGGCATAGGTGCTAGTGTTGGTAAGATTGCTTATGCTTCTCTTTCAAATGTTAATGATAGTTTATTCACGAATTGGAATGTTATATTAAATAATTATTTTGTTTCTTTAAATGGTTCTAAGGCAGTGAGTTTTAATTCTCCTGCTAATGTTACTTTAGATGTTGGTTCGGGTGTTACTTATTGTAATTTGAATTATTTTAGGGCAGAGGGTTTGCCTCTAACTAAAGCAGCTATTATTTCAATTGGCAATACTTTTTCTCCTGTTTATGCTTCTTGTTCTGAAGGCAGAAGCATTTTTACTGCAGATAGTTTTTCTGGTTATGCTTTAGGTAAGAAGTCTGGTTATTCTGGAGGAAGCAGTGCTGTTTCTGATCAGGCAGTTTCTGTTGTTGAGCAAAAAACTGAAGAAAAAGAAACAGAAGTTGTTGTTGAGCTTCCTGCTGTTGTTGCTCCTGAAAATGTTGAGGAAGAAACTGTTGAAACTGCTCAAACAAATATTGATTCTGCAGTTGGTTTTAATGTTGTTCTTTCAAAAATTAAATCAGAAATTTGGGAATACGGGCTTTTAATAACTATATTCATTTCTATTGCAGCTATATTTTTATTGATCTTTGTCATTATTTCTGTAAAACGAAGAAGAAAAAGAAAATAATTTAAATGAGTGCTTTTTTCTAGCTTTTATGAAAGAAATAGAACTTGAAAGAACTTTTTTGGTAAAATATCTTCCAGAGGGGTTAAAAAATTGTAAATATAAAGAGATTGTTGATATTTATATTCCTAAGTCTCAAGAACACCCTATTTTGAGGATTAGAAAAAATGGAGATGTTTATGAGATGACTAAGAAAATTCCTTTAGATTCTGTAGATAAGTCACGGCATGAAGAGCAGACAATTAATTTATCAAAAGAAGAATTTGATGCTCTTGCAAAACTTGATGGTAAAATAGTAAGGAAGATTAGATATTTTTATGATTTTAATGGAAATATTGCTGAGTTTGATATTTTTCAGGATGAGCTTGAAGGTCTTGTTGAGGTTGATTTTGAATTTCAAGATGAAACTGCAAAAGATAAGTTTGTAATGCCTGATTTTTGTTTAGTTGATGTTACGAATGAAGAATTTCTTGCTGGCGGAATGCTTTGCGGTAAGTCTTATGAAGATATTAAAGATAAATTAGAAAAGTTTGGTTATAAGCCATTTTAATTTTATTCATAACGCAGCGCATCTACTGGTTTTAATTTGCTTGCTCTTCTTGCTGGAAGCAGTCCAGAAAGTGTGCCGACTATAAAACTAAATAATAACGCTCCGACAATTAAATACCAGGGGAAAAATGCTTTTAACATATCGGTTCCCATTGCCTGCGCAGCAGAAATTTCTACACCTTTGCTTATCAAGAAGCCTATTAATACACCTAATGCTCCTCCTACTAAGCCTAATATTCCGCTTTCTAATAAGAATAATTTCATTATGCCGCTGTTTTTTGCTCCTATTGCTTTCATTATTCCTATTTCATGTGTTCTTTGCAAGACACTTGTATACATTGTGTTCATTATTCCTATGCCTCCTACTAATAAACTAATAGCAGCTATGCCTATCAATATAATGCTTACAATGGCTAGAATATTATTAAAAATCTCCATCATTTCAAGAGGGGTTTGTACTGAAAAGTCTTCTTGTCCTTCTTTTAATCCTCTATCTTTGCGCATTTTTCTTTCTATTCTATCTGCAGTCAGTTCTAATTCTTTGTTTGATGTTATTTCTACATATAAGTATGTGAATAAGTCTGGTTCATCATATAATTCTCTTATTTCTTTTTCAGAGATAAGAATTCCTTTGTCTAATCCTGGATCGCCTACTTTTTTGAATATTCCAATGACTTTGAATACTTGATCTTCAATATTTATTTTATTGCCAACTTGTATGTCTTTTTCAAATAATTTTTCTGCAATATCTGTTCCTATTATTACTTTTCCTTTTTCTCCTGGTTTGAGCATTCTGCCTTCTTCTATTTTCCAGGTATGCACTTCGTCCATTAAGCTGGCTTCTGATTGTTTTTTTGGATACCCAAATGAATATACTGTTTGTAGTTCTTTGCCAAATCCTATTTGTGCCATATGAGAATAAATACCAGTTGCTTCTTTTACTCCTGCTGTTTTCTTGACGAGATTAAGGTCTTTTTTCCCTATTGTTCCTGCCCCGCCTTCTGCACTCATTGTCATTCCTGTAGCAGATTTTGGTTGTATGAATATTTTGTCTGTTCCTATTTTTTCCATTTCGTTGTTAATGGAATGTGACATTCCTTGTCCTATGCTGATTAGTGCTACAACAGCAGATATTCCTATGATGATTCCTAAAATAGTTAGAAGAGTTCTTTTTTTTCTATGTTTGAGATTTTTCGTCGCTATTCCAAATAAATCTTTTATTTTTATCATAGTTTTATTTTCGCAATGCATCTACTGGTTTCATTTTTGCTGCCTGCATTGCTGGCAGCACTCCTGATAATGCGCCTAATATAAATGAAAATAATACTGTTCCAATCAATAAAGATAATGGGAATGATGCTGCTATCATGCCGCTTCCTAGTGCTTGTTTTGCTCCAAATTCTACCATTAGGCTGAATCCCATGCCAAGTAGTAATCCTACTAATCCTCCGACTAATCCAAGCATTCCACTTTCTATCAAAAATAATTTCAGTATGTCGCTGTTTTTTGCACCTATTGCTTTCATGACTCCTATTTCTCTTATTCTTTCAAGCACGCTTGTATACATTGTATTCATTATTCCAATGCCGCCGACAATTAAACTGATTCCTGCTATTCCTATTACAAACATTTGTATTACGATTAGAATTGTGTTAAAGCTGTCAATTAATTCTTGGGTGGTTTGTACTTCAAAATCTTCATGTCCTTCTTTTTGTCCTTTTTTCTTTCGTAAGGTTCTTGTTATTTTTTCAGCTACTAAATTTACATCACTTCCTTTTTCAACTTGTATGAATAATGCGCTGTAATCTGTTTTTCCTGTTATGTCTTCTATGTCTGCTTGATTAAGAATGATAGCTTCATCACTCATTGGATTTCCGAATTTTTTCATTATTCCAATGATTTCAAAAGATTTTTCTCCAATTAATATTTTATTTCCTACTTCTAAATTTTTGCCAAATATTTTTTTTGTTGCATAATTATTTCCGATTATTGCTTTTTTTGAATCTCCTTGTTTAAGAATTCGTCCTTTTTCAACTTCAATATTTTGTGCTTCTTCTAATAATTCTCTTGCTTTTTGTTCTTTTGGCATGCTTCCAACAAAATTAATTTTCATTAATTTGTTATATTCTATTTTTACTGACGATACTATTCTCCCTGCCGCTGCTTTTACTCCAACTACTTGTTCTATTTCTTTCAGGTCTTTGTCTGTTAATGTGCTGCCTTCTTGTCCTGGAGGTCCGTATCCAGGGCCTACAGGTTGCACTATTATTTTATCCATGCCGACTGCTGAGAATTGTGAATTTACTGCATTCTGTAATCCTTGTCCTAGGCTTACTAATGAAATAACCAGGCTTACGCCTATGAATATGCCTAGCATAGTCAGCCATGTTCGCAATGGCCTCTTTTTCAAACTCTTAAAAGCTAATGTAAAGAAATCAAAAACCATTTTTTTAGTTTATTTTTTCCTTTTCTTTCTTTTCTTGTAAAACCAATAACCTATTCCTGCTATGATTAGCAGAACGATTACCATTGGCAGGCTGCTTTTTTCTAGTCCTAATGCTCTTTTTGATACTATTCTTAATGGCAGTGTGAATTCTTGTGTGTATTTTCTGTTGTATGGATCTTTGAATTCTAGCATATACATTAATTTTGGATCATTTTCTAAAGGCTTTATTATGAATTCTGCGCTGTCAAAGTCGTCATTGTCTAAATTTCCTATGTATGCCAGATTTGTTGGTGATAGTATGTCGTATTCTTCTGTTTTGATTAGTTTTAATGTGACATATTTTAATTGTGTGACTCCTTTGTTTACCAGTTTTACTCTTACTGTTCCTGGGCTTCTTTTGCTGTGGATGTCTGTGCTGTCAATGAACATTATTAATTCAGGAGGAGCATTCATTTTTATTCCTATTTGGCTTGTTCTGCTGTATTGCTGTCCTTTTTCATCTTTGTATTCTAGTTTTACTGGCAGATCATGTAGTTTGATTTCTGCATCTGAGTTTGTCATTATTTTGAATATTATTTCTTTTTTTTCTCCTGGCATTATTGAGCCGACTCTTTTTCTGTTGCCTGTTTGGTGTGTGCTGAAAAAGTTTGCATCAGATGTATCAAGTATCACGTCTGCTGTTTTAACAGGGCTTATTCCGTCATTTTTCAATAATAATTTTACTTCTACTAAGTCTCCTGGTGCTGCTTCTTTTGGGTTTAATATATAATTGCTTACAATTAATAGTGCGTCAGTTGTTTCTATTTCTATTGGTGCTTTGAATTCTGTCCACATGTCCTGTTCTGTCCATTTGTAATGGAATTTTGCGCCATATTCTTGATTTCTTGCATAAAGGTCAACTAATAAGTCAAAATCTACTACCAATTCTTCTGCTCTTGGCATTACGCCAAGTTGTTTGATTTCATCTTCACCCGGCGCTAAAGTGAAGGGATAATCCGGAACAAACTTTACTTCCAGATTGCCTGAGGGCATTCCTAAGTTTGTAATTTTTAGCCATACATTTACTGTTGATCCTTGTGCAGCAGGCATAGGATCATAGCGCAGTAAACTTGCTTTTATTTCTGGCGTTAGTTTGGCGCTTGCGGGAATTGCCAGCGTCAGTATCAACAAAGCAAGTATTAATATCGTTATTTTTTTATTCATTTTTTCAACCTCTTTTTTTGTTCTTTTGTTATTTTGCCGTCTTTTAAGAAGACAGTTCTTTCAGCCATTTTGGCTAGATGATTGTCATGTGTGACTAAGACAACTGTTTTTTTTTCTTTTTTATTCAAATCTTTAAGTAAATCCATTATTTCTTTTCCTGTTTTGCTGTCTAAGTTGCCTGTTGGTTCGTCTGCAAGTATGACCTCTGGATCTACTATTAGTGATCTTGCGATTGCTACTCTTTGCTGTTGTCCTCCTGATAATTGTGCTGGCGTGTGGTTCATTCTGTCTCCTAAGCCTACTTTTTTTAGCATTTCAGTTGCTTTTTTCATTCTTGTTGTTAAGGGAACTCCTTGAAATATTAATGGGAGCATTACATTTTCTAGTGCTGTTAATGTATTTAATAGATTAAACTGCTGGAATATGAATCCTATTTTTTTCCCTCTTATTTGTGCTAGGTCTGATTCATGAAGACGTGCTATGTTTTTTCCGTCAAGATGTATTTTTCCTTTTGTTGGAATATCAAGGCAGCCTATTAAGTTCATTGCCGTGCTTTTTCCGCTTCCACTTGGCCCTTGTACTGCTAAGAATTCATCTTTATATACTTCAAGATCTAATCCTCTTAACGCATGTATTAATGTCTCTCCTACTTTGTATGTTTTCCATACATTTTCTAGTTTTATGATTGGTTTTTTCTTTGTCATTTGTTTCAAATCTCCGATTCGGAACATTGAAAATTCAAACTAGTTTATTAGATTTTTGAATTTTCATTTTGATATTTTTTTAAGTTCTTTATGAGCTTTTGCTACTATTTTCTTGATTTCTTTCTTATTTTTCTCAAGTTTGCCTTTGTTCAGCATTTCTATTAATACTGCTCTGAATTTGCTTAATTCTGGGTTTAATTCTTTGAAGGGATCTCCTTCTTTCATTCTTGCCATTAGTTTGTGTTCAACATTTTTTTCTCCTGTGATTGTTTCCATTATTTTGATGCTTTTCATTGCTTTTTCATGTATTGCATCTTTTTGTTTCCAGAGTTCTTTGATTATTTTTTTTCCTTTTTCTGTTAATGAGAATTCTTTTTTGCTGTCTTTTTCTTTTGATTTGATGAGTTTGTTTTCTTCAAGGTTTTTGAGCAGGGGATACATTGAGCCAGGGCTTGGTTTTATTCCTACTTTTTCATTGATATAGCGCATTAAAGAATAGCCTGTCATTGGCTTTTCACTTAAGCCTTTTAAAACCATGACTTTTAGATGGCCTCGTATCATATCTTTATCGATATATCGATTTAGATATATAAATGTTTCGGTTCCGATAGTCGTTAACGATATATTATTAAAGAAAATCTTGAGTTGAATTATTCATTGACGTAGTGGTATGTTTTTTCTGTTGAGCATTTGCAGTCGCTTGTACCGTCATGAAGTGCTGTGAAATTGCATTCTATCATTGGTGTTGAAAATCTGCCTTTTTTGACATAAAACATATCTTTTGCTTCTCCGTATATTGTTATTTCCATTTCAGAAGCTCTGGAAAGTTTTGGCAGTCTTACAACTCCTTCTACCCATAAGTTTAATATGCTGTCAGAGCCTTGTTGTTCTACAAGATCTTTTCCATGCACCATTTCAATTGCACCTACAAATTCTTGTTCAATGCCAAATAATAAGCTTTGTACTCTCTGTATGCCGGTTGTTGCAAATTTTTCTGTTACAGAAGGTCCTTTTTGTAAGAATTGGCTTAAGAATTCTCTTGTTATGTCTGAGCATGTTCCTGTAGGAAAAACAACTCCCTCTGTCTGAAAGAATTTATAGACCCAATCTCTTAAAGTATAGGCATAACTGCTTGGTTTTTCTTCATGAATTATGATGTGGCCGCTGCCTGTTAGGTTTGTTGGAGCTACTATGATAATTGTTGCTATGAATGCTATTACAAATATGTATGAAATATACTGCCAGTTTGTATTTTTCATCTTACCTCTTTTAAAATAATCCTATGAACCAATCCCATATACCTCTGAAAAATCCTGCGATTCCTTTTGTTACTTGGATTCCTGGTTCATTTTCAAAGTCTTTTCTTTCGCCTAAATATTCTTCTTCTTCATCTTCTTCTTCGTCTTTTGATTCTAATTCTTCTTCGTCTTCTTCATCTAGTTCATCTTGCTCTTCTTCGTCAAATTCATCTAGTTCCTCTTCGGTTTCTTCTGGTGTTTTTGGATTATGCCATTTGCATGAGCAGTCTGGTTGGCACATTCCATAATTATCTTTGTCCCAACAGACACTTCCTGGAGGGTCGCATTCTTCTCCTAAATCTTTTTCTCTTATTTTATTGCCGCAGTCAGCTATTACTCTTTGTGCGTACTGGTTTGGTTTTGTTCCAGTTCCTGTGCCGATGCAAGCGCCGTCAACACATTTTTCATATCCATAATCTCCGCAGTAAAATATTACAAATTCTCTTTGGTCATTATCATCACAATAGAATTCTTTTAAGTAAGGGCTTTCTTCCATATACATATCTGTTTCAGTTCCTTTTACACAGATATCTTTTGATGTTCTTATGCCATATTTTGTGCTTCCTTTTGTTGTTAAGACTTCTTCTGTTGGATTTCTGCCATCTTCTGGGCCAACGTCAGAATCAGTACACATTTCAGGAGGCTCTTCTGATGCATTTGTTATTGTCAGTATCAATAAACAGATTAGAAAGCCTATTAATATCTTTTTTTTCATCTTAAATAGCTGTTAATAAAAGGGATATATAAATATTACTCTATTATCTCTGTTTTTATTTGTTCTAAATCGCAGAAATCAGTAGTGAAATTATATGCTCCTGCGTTCAGGAATACTAATTTATCGCCAATTTTAGGGTTGTTTAGATAAACTCTGTATCTGAATAAGTCCATTGAGCATGGTGTTATGCCTTTTATTACATATGCCTGTCCTTTTTCTAGCTCTCCTTCTACTAATAGTTTGACTGGCACTAGTATTGCATCCATATCACTATTATATACTGATGCATTTACTATTATGTTATTATCATATATTTGGAGTATTGTTGTGATTAGCTTTCCTGAAGGTGCTGCTATGAATCTTCCTGGTTCTATTATTAGTTTGATGTTTTTCTTTTTAAGAAATTGTTTGAATTCTTTTATTTTGTTAAAAACACTTTGAATTACATCTACATTTGTGTTTGCGTATTCTGATGGTAATCCTCCGCCAATATTGATTATGTCAATCATTTCTAAAACATCTTGTTCGATTACATTTGATATTTCATAATCTAAGCTCCATTCACTCATGTTTTGTGTTTTTCTGTGAAAATGTATTCCTAATTGTTTTATTTTTGGATGTTTTCTTAATTCTTTTATTCTTTTGTTTATAATTTCTGATTTCATTCCAAAAACATAGTATCTTTCTGTTCTTATTGTGTTTTCTTTTAGTTTTAGTCTTAATAATAAATTAATCTCAACTTTATTTTCATTTAGAAATTTGATTAATTCATCTAAGTCAGGTTCATTATCTACTACAAACCATTTTATTCCTTTTTCTGTTAATTCTTTAATGCTTTCTTGTGTCCATCCTTGTGCTAAGAATATTGCTCTTGACATATCTTGTATGTGTTTTAGTTCATTTACTAAATGCACACTAAACAAACAATCTGTCTCTTTTTCAAGAATCCCTGTAATAATTTGATTAGTTTTAGAACTATAAGACACAATATCTGCCATTAACTTTACTTTCTCATATTGCTGCAATACTTTGCTTTTTGATAATTCAAACTTTGGCTCTATCATTTCTTTAAAAGCCCCTCGCTATCTAATTCTTCAAATGCTTTTATCATCGCTAAAGGAAACATCACTGTAACATCTCCTATGACGGTTGCTATGTCTGAATCATCTTTTACTTTTCCCCAGCTTTTTGCTTCGTTTGTTGTTGCTCCACTCATACTTCCAGATGTTTTATGAGCAGTTGTCATGTATAATGCATAATCAGCTCCGCCATTTAGTAAAGTGCATAGTATTGCATGATGTTTTGAGATACTTCCACCTAATGCAATTATTGCTTTCTTTTCATCATGACTTGTGCTTAAAAGTATGTTTCCAAAGTCTTTTACAACATCTACTATAAAATCAGGGTGTTTTTGTTGGAATAAGTATAGATGAAATCCAAATGAGCCGTCTGTTATTGCAGGGCAGAATATTGGTACGTTGTATTTTGCTGCTTGGCATAAGATTGAGTTTTCATCATCTAGCATTAGTCCGATTTCTTTTAGTAATTCTGATACAGGCCATCTTTTCTTTTTTTGATATAATTCATTTAGTATTTTTATTATTTTGTCTTCAAAGTTCATATAACTCTCGTTCTTGATAAACAAATTACCAACACGATTTATGCCTTGTTCATGCAGCTCAACATCATCTGATTCAAATCTTCCTATTGTAAATTTCTCTCCATGTGCTTTCATTATGTCTTCTTCTATTCCGCCTACTGTTGTTACAATCACATCAGCCATTCCTAAACGAATTATTTGAGCAAAAAAACCACGCAATCCAGATGTAACCATATTAGAAGTAAAAGTCAAAAAAATCTTGGCAGAGTTTTTCTTCATTTTAACAATCAAATCAGCTGCCTTACTTAATTCAATACTTTGAAATCCTATATTACCATAAGCACTAACCAATTCATGCACTTTTATTCCTTTTTCCCAAATAAAATCTTTTACAATTGCCATGTTAGAATCCTCCATTAAGATATTTTTAAGATATAATTAAAATAAAATTTAGACAATGTATTTAGACCTAAGAATTACCTACCTGTTTTACTAACACTATCAAACATATGTTTTCTAATCATTATTCCAGAGAATTACATGGATTGTTTATAAGGTTTTTGTATTTATTACAAGAAAAAGCTGGCGAAGAGGTTTCGTGGGTGAGCAAAAAAGATTGTTTTGTTATTTAGCAGTTGAGTTTAGTTTTAATATATCAAGTTGTTTTTGCTGTTCAATAAGTCTACACTTTTCGTAAGCTAAATATAAATCTTCATTTGGTTGAATTTTACAACCAACCTCTGATACTAAGTCGTCATAACTACCTATCAAATTTCCATTTATAGGATTATACACTAAAGCACCTTCGTCGCTTGTAACCACAAAAATATACACATGACTATCAGATGTATTTGGTTCTACATAATTGAAATAATTAAATGGTGTATGGACAAATAAAAACGTGGATTTTGGAACACTAATAATTTGCCTGTCAAGTAGAGTTGTATGTCTTCTCAAATATGCGGCACACTCATATTCACTTGCATAGTCTGTCTCAAGAGATGAAGGATTACAGCTATTTTCTTTTAAAAAATTATCAACTGTTGCTTTTGTTGGATTATCAACTGTTGTTTTTGTTGGAGACGGAGTAAAAATAAACCAACTACTCACCAAGATTACAATTAATAATACAATTACAATTAATAATTTATTATGCTTCATATTATATTTGAATTAAATTAAATATATAAGTATTTTTCGTATTCGAGCCCTCGAAACTTGCGTATAACACATATTATGCGCACTTTGTGTATTAAATAACACATAAACCAATCACTCTAGATTTATTACAAGAAAAAAATATTAATCTTCAAGACATCTATCTTTAAAAGAAATACTTGCATAATTTCTTATTTCATCATAATCTTCTTCAAATTCAATATTAGTATTGCCTTCTTTATCATAAATTCTTTTTAATGCAGCCAAAGCATTTTGACCTGCCACAGAAGCATCACCCATCATAAGGCCTTTTAAACCTTCTTCATCTGCTTTTTCCATCAAATGTCTTAATAATTTTTTTGAAAGACCTTTGCCTCTATACTCTTTACTAACATATAATCCCCCAATAGCAATCCAATTTTCCCAGTAATTTCCACTAACAAAGCCGACTAATTCATGACCTCTTACTATTCCAAATTTAATTTCTGTATTTCTAGCAGCACAAACAGTTCGCGCAGTAGAATCTGTCTCTCGCCTAAGTTCTTGAGCCATTCCATAAGGAATGTTGTCTATCTCTGTTAGCTTAATATCAGTTTTATCTACTTTTAGTGTTTCTTCAATTTGATTAAGAATTTCTTTTGCTTCTTCTTCAGTATGGCTCCCATCTGTCTTTAAATTATATCTGTCAGCTTCATCATAGCCGAAACTTCCATACCCGTGAATAAATTTATTTAATTTTTCAGTAAAATCGGGGATATTTACCTTGAATTGAGCATCAATAGCTTCACGTACGAAGTGCGCAGTGCATAGATTTTCTAAATTTGTTATCATATTCATAATAAAGCAGAACTAGTATATAAACCTTACTGTAGAGTAGTAAATTATGCATAAATTTATAAATCAAAGGATATTATCTAATAATATGGATTTGGAAACTATTAACGTTGATGATGGAGAAATGAAAAAGGCTAATTATCCAGATGAATTAGTTGCTCATTTAGGTCCATGTATAGCTATAGGGGTATATGATCCAATAACAAAAAGTGGATACCTGATGCACGAAAGTCATTTTCCAGATGTTGATTTAGATGGAAAAATTCAAAAAATAAAAAAAGATTATGAAGATTTATCAAGGTTGAAAGTATTTGCAGCAGGTAATTCTTTTATTTCAGGTTTTGAATCTCCAGAAATAGAGAAAAAGCAAAAAGAATTTGAACAATCAAGTCGTCCTCATGTAGAAAAAGTTCTTAGATATTATTTTAAGGAATTTCAAATTAAATGGGTGCCTGATAACTATTGCGCTTCATTCTATTTACATACAGAAACAGGAAAATTTGAATTAGAGGTTGATTGTTTGGACGAAATACTATAGTAAACAATCAAATATCTCCTAATCCTTCTAAACAACCAAAACCTTTATATAATATGTAAGATACATCTTACCTTAGGTGAAATTATGGAAATTGCATTAACAAAATTAAGTTCAAAAGGACAAATTGTGATTCCAGCAGAATTACGTGAGGATATGAAAGAAGGAGATCAATTTTTAATTATAAAAAGCGACAATCAATTAATTCTAAAGAAAGCTACGGCATTAGATAAACAATTTAAAGAAGATTTAGAGTTTGCAAAAAGAACTGAGGAAGCTTGGAAGAGATATGAAAAAGGAGAATTTATTAAAATGGATTTTGATAAATTCACAGAAGAAATGAAAAAGTGGTAGAAGTAATTTTTGACCCTCTGTTTAAGAAAGATTTATAAACAACTGTTCATTATCATGAACAAATGTTCAGAAAATTAAACATATTGAAGTTATTTCTCGAAGAACCGACTAGAGAATTCAACACAAGAGAAGTTGCTAGATTATTAAAGATTGCGCCTGCTACTGCGAGTAAAGAATTAAAAAATTTAGAAAAAAAAGGATTATTAAGAGGGAGAAAGGAAAGAATTTTACATCTTTACAAAGCAGATATAGAAAGTGAGTTATATAAAGATACTAAAATTTTCTATAATTTAAGAAAAATTAAAGACAGTGGATTTATTCAGGCATTAAATAATTTTTATCTTAAGCCAACAATTGTCATGTTTGGTTCTTGTGCTTTTGGGATGGATACTGAAACAAGTGATTTTGATTTCTTGATAATATCAGAAAAAACAAAAGACTTTCCAAACATCAAGAAATTTGAAAAGAAAGTAAACAGAAAACTTCAATTATTTATTGTTAAAAAAATTAAGGATTTAACAAATGAACATTTAATTAACAATATTTTGAATGGGATTGTCATTCAAGGTAAGATAAAATGGATTTAAATGATTGTTTGAGAAAAGGGCTAATAAAGAGGACAAAGATAGATAAAGAACTGATTAAGTCACTTATTGAAATGTCTGGAATTAAAGAAACAACTGTTAAAACAGCTGATGTTAATGAACTAACTGTTTCTGCTTATGTTTCTCTTGCTTATGATTCTTTACGAGAACTTTTAGAAGCTCTTTGTATTTTAAAAGGATATAAAGTATTGTCGCATATTTGTATGGGTGAATTTTTGAAGGATGTTCTTGATGATTTTGATTATGATGACTTTGATAGATTAAGATGGATTAGAAACAGCATTAATTATTATGGGGAAAAAGTAGAATTTGAGCAAGGTAAAGAAATTATTGATAAGATATTTGTAATTAAAAAGAAAATTTTAGATAATTACCTGAAAGAGATATAGATGTGTGGTTGAGAAAAAATACTACAAAATTACCTGAAAAAGAAGATTTAGAAAACTTTTTAAAGATTCTTTTATATGATTTAAAATATGGAAAAGAAAATGATGAAAAATAAAATAAGTAAAGGACAGAGAAAATTTTTGGATTTGTTTAAAGTAGCTTCTAATTTCGTCATAGAAGAAGATAAAAAATTATTAAAAGAATTAGCAAAACATTAATTTTAACATAACTGGAATAGTTATGGAACTTTTTCAATTTATTATGTAGAATTAAAATAAAATAACTTAATCCTTCAAAACAACTTCAATTAATTCTGGAAACTCTTCTGTTCCCATATCTTTCAGGGTAAAATGTCCTTTTCCTTTAAGTTCAATAATCTGGCCATCGAATGCTTGGTGATATATTTTCGCACTTTCTTTTCCAGCATCTTTTTCATTATCAGAAGTAAACATTACAATTTCTTTAACTCTGTCTTTGATTGTTTCATCGATTGGAAAATTATAAAATGCATCTCTAAATTTATCTCCTCTATGATTAATTTTCCAAGGTGCTACTAGAATAAGTTTGAGAATTTTTTGTTTTGTTTCTCCAAGCCAGCGAATTAAGAAAGCAGTGCCGCAGCTGTGTCCTATTAAGATTGTATTCTCTGTAACTTCATATTTTTCAAATTCTTTCTTGAATTTTTCATATTCAGGCTGCCAAGGCTCGGGCATATGAGGAATTTCTGTTTCAATACCATTTGAAATTAATTGTTTTTTAACCCAAGGAATCCAGTGTTTATCATAATTTAAATCTTCAGGAGTAGGAGGGCATCCATAAACAATTATACATTTTTTATCAGTCATATTTTATTTAGTTTTTATTTTGTTTATAAGGTTTTTGCTCAACATAATAAATCATTTAAGAGTAGTAAAAAACACAAAGTTTATAAAAGACCTTCCTATTATATTAAAAATGACAATTAATCTAGAATCAATTGAAAACGTTATCATGCAAGGTATGCGATTAACAAGAGAAAAAACCATATCAAATTTTGGGATTGCTAAGTCTTTAAATGATAAAGAAGGGGCGAGTATAGCAAGCCAGGCACTTACAGAAGTGGACTTACATAATCAAGAAACAATTTTAGTTCATTTGTTTAATCATTTTCCAGATCTCGCAATCAGTGTTGAAGAAAGAACTGAAGATCCTACTGAAGTTCAAGCAAAATTTTATGATAATGAGGGAAAATCTGATTTATGTTTTACTTTAGATGCGATAGATGGTACTTATGCATATAAAAATGGTATTAGAAATGATTATGGAATAATTGGAAGTATAATGAAGAGAAAACATGATAATGTAGGTGAATTTATTAGTGGACTCCTGTATTTTCCCACACATGATCTTTTTCTTTTAGCAAATGATTCTGGATTTTTTGAAATTCAAGAAGATCACCGAAAAAAACTAGATAAAAGTTCAGCGCTAGTCTCTGATAGAGAAGAATATTCAGCAATATTTATTCATGATAAAAAAAGATTAGAATTGGATTTTGACAGATTTGTAAACGAAATTTATTCAACCACTCAAATGGTATTGCAAATGATTCGAGGAGAAATTCCTGGATTTTTAACTTCATATGGTCACGTTTATGATCAGGCAGTTGGACCTTGGATGCTTTCAAAATGGGGTGCAGATGTTATTTATGCTTCAGGAATAGAGTATGGTGAATTGCCTTTTGGTGATAAAATTATTGATGGAGAAAGGATCCCTCCTAGAGATAGAAAAGGACTTTTAATTGTTGGAGATAAGTCACATCCCCTGTTTAAAGAATATGTAAAACATCATGTGGTCGATTAAGTCAGTCATAATTTAAAATGAATTTCGTTGAAGATAATCTGGATGGTATTACTGAGAGAATTAAATTAATACCTAAAAAATCAATAATTACATCTGAAGAATTGAAGATGGAATTTTCAGGTAAAACTATTTTTGCATGCGACTTCTCTGTAGAAGGAGCTGAAAAAGGCGAACTTAAGACATATGGATTAGAGTATCAAGGAATAATTAATGTAGATCACCATTCCCCTATTCCTGAGATGCGAAGAAGAGTTTCCAGTACTATTTTTGCTTTACGTTATGGTAAGTTACAGGGTTCTGTAGAAGTCACAGATCAAATTGTGATTAATCATACAGATTGTGATTCTATTCTTACTTCGATGATTCTAGGAGGATATCTTCCTCTAGAAGATAGATTTGGTCACGCTGCAATTAGTGCAGATCATAGTGGAGAAGAGCATAAAATGGCAGATCTTCTACAAGCAATTGAAGAAGAACGTGATATCTGTTTTTCTGCACAAGAATTATATCGCTTTCTTAAAGGAGAACCCATTAGTGATAAGGCTAATTTTTATATTGAAAAAAGGTATGCGGAACGTGATAAAGTTAAAAAATTAGTCGAAGATGGTAAGATACAATTCTTTGAAAATATAGCTTATGTGGTGCTAGAACAAAAAATTGATGCTGCATTATTGCTTCCATTCTTGCCCGAAGCTGTAGCAATTGTGTTAGCAGCTCCAATGAAAGATTCTAATAAATGGAATATTAAAGTACGTCTTGGAAAAAATGCTCCAGAAGGCATATATCTAAATGAATTATCTCTTCCTAACTTTGGAGGAAGGTGGAATGCAGGTTCAACTGAAAGGTCAGGTGGAACGCCTTTAAATGCGCAACAGTATGCTAAACTTCTCTACAATAAAATATCTTGATTATAAAAAGAAAGTCAGACGTTGGATTTAACATAACTCTGCCAGTTATTAAAAAAAGGTGGATAAGAAACAGATATAAAAAATAATTAATCTTTGATCTTCAATGCTTTCATTATCTTATCAAGTTTTTCGTTTATTTCTGTAAGATCAATTGAAGAATTACCTGTTGATCTGCCATCTTCTTTTTTGAAACAATCACTGCAAAAAATAGGTTTGCTTGAAGTTGGTTTAAATGGGACTTCGCATTCTTTGCCGCATTTATCACAAATTACCTCATGCATTTCCATTCTAGAACTTCTTTTTGTATCTCTTTTTTCAAATCTACCACGTGTTCCTTCTCGACTAAAACTTGGTCTTCTGCCAGAACCTTCTCTCCTGCCAGAGTCTCTGCTACTGGAAGTTACTCTTCTTCTACCAGAGTCTCTGCTACTAGAACCTCTTCTGCCAGAGTCTCTGCTACTGGAAGTTACTCTTCTTCTGCCAGAGTCTTTGGATTTTCTTCTCGCAGACACTTCTTCCCTATTAAATGGTTTCATTTCAGTTTCAAATGCCGGTTTATTTATAAATCTATGTTAAAATCAAGTTCTCAGGAAAAAGAAGCCCAAATCGCAATTAAGAGAAGTTTTCCGCGAGAAAACCTTTTATTTAAGAAAAGAGTTATTTTTTGGTGCGTAATGTTTTAATAATGTTAAAGTCGAAAATATTTTCTTTTACTCCGAGTTTTTTTACTAATTTTCTAGTTTTATATTCTCCTCCTGCATAATCAAACAGTTTTTTGATATTTCTTGGATATCTCCACTTTTCAAGCGAACCAAGCGCAATTAACAGTTCTTTTACTTCTTTTTTAGAAGGTGGTTTAAATCCTTGGGACATAAATCTAAGACAAGCAAATAAATTAGCAGGATGAACAATAACATTTACGCGGAGTTTTTTATTCTTTAAATCTTGCATTGCGAGGGGGAGGGAAATCACTTTTTTGTGCCAATTTTCTGAATTAATATCTTTTAGAGATAAAGCAAACCCATTTATTGTAAAATTTGAATTGTCTTTAAGATTTTTCAAAATGTTTTTTTCATCAGAAATGTGTATGTCAAGCAATACATAATCATTAAATCGGTGCTGTGGCTTTGGTATCTTTTTCTTTTTCAGAGTAACTGTATATTTTCTTCTTATAAAACCATAACTAAAACCACGCGCACGCAAATTGTTCACAAATTTATCTTTATCTCCTGCGAGTAAAATATCATAATCTCTTTGGGGTAGTTTTTTATTAAAAAGTTTAAAGTAAAGAGCATTTCTTACTGCTCCACCTACTAAATAAACTTTTGTATTTTTCGGAATGGCAGATTTAGCTTCTTTAAGTATCTCGAATGTTTTTGAATCTTGCATAAAAACTGGTAATTTTTTGTTCATAAGAAATATGTGATTTAATAGCTTTATTAAACATTCGTTTTAAGTGCTCAAAATTAATTTCTGCTAACATCGCGATTAAGAGAAGTTTTGCAAGAGTGAACAATCAAGAATTTAATTTCCTTTGAGCATATTTTTCAGGGTTTTTAATCTCATCTAATGAGACACGAAATATGTCTTGACCAAATTCTGCAAATTGGTTAATATCAACACCATTCTTCAGAGGATTCCTAGCTAATTCAATAGCTTCTGTTTCAGATAAATATTTGCTAACAACATGCATAAATACTCGTCCATGGTAATATGGTTCTTCATTAGGGCTTATGAAATCTGCTTCAAAACTTTTGATTTCTTGTTCAAGCTCTATATTATTTTCTTCTTTGAATTTAAGATCTACTAGAAGGAGTTTTGCCTTTACAAGTCTATCCAATTTTTTAATTTGTGTATCTGATGTATTTCCTTTACTTTCTCCACATATTTCTGAGGAAATATAATCTGCAATACCTTCATTTAATGATTTAAAAATTGGATGTTCGAGCATTAATCCTGCAGAAAAACGGTCTATAATATCTCCTAAAACTCCTCTTGAATATAATCGTGAATGAACTGCTTCATGTGCGGCTATTCTGGCTATTTTATATTCTTCTAATGCTTCTACCTTGCCAGTAAAATAATCCTCGTTAATATATATTGTATCTGGAGTAAAAGGTGAAACTCCGGATATTTTTATGCATTCTTTTGCAAAATTATTAATTTCTGGGGGTATGGTCAATCCAGATTCATCATTTATTTGGTTAAACAATGATTGTGCATATTCTTCTCTTGACTTTAGAATTATAGGGGGTAGCTGACTCAGAACTGGTTCTAATTTAGCATCAACACTATCGAAAATATCTTTTCTGAGTGCTTCCAATAATAGATTTAAATCCATATGTTAAATTAAAAGAGGATGATATTTAAATCTTTCTATAGTATTAACTTAAAAGTAGTAATATCAAATAGCACCAAATCTTAATTTCATAAAGAACTATGATATTCTTTAGAAAGTCTTTCCATCAAGGTTTTAACAGTAATAAATTTCCCCTCTGAATCTAAACAACTTTCAGGCGTAGCTCTATAAGCATTCGCCCCAGCAAATGCAAAACCATAACCCAAATGTCCTTTCTGAGCGTTAACTAATGCTTCTGCAATACAATAAAGTGATTCTTTTTGCTTGCATGCTTTAAGACAATGAGATTTGCATTTAACTTTGATTTCCTTATTTTGAGCTCTTTCCAAAAAGTCATTCATAATTGCTCTTCCAGGCAGTCCCACAGGACTTCTAATAATTCGAATATTTTCTTTTTTTGCATTAAGATATGCTAATTTAAATTTATCCGAAGCATCACATTCAAGTGTTGTCACAAATCTCGTTGCCATTTGAACTCCTGCAGCCTTTATTTCGTTTTTATAATAAGCAATGTCTTGTCCAGTATAAATTCCTCCTGCCACAACCACAGGGACTGGAGTCTCAAAACTATTTTTTGCAAAATCAATTACGCCTTTTGCAATGTCTTCTAACTTAGGAGCAGTTTCGTTTACTAAATCATCATACGCAAAACCTAAATGTCCTCCTGCTTTAGGACCTTCTACAATAAAAGCGTCAGGAACTTTATTTTGTCTCTCCCATGCGTTTGTTATTGTTCTTGCAGCTTTTGCACTTGAAACAATCGGCACCAAACATATATCTTTATCACCAACTAAGTCTGGAAGATGTCTGGCTACGCCTGCTCCAGAAATTATTAAGTCAACTTCTTCGTCAACAGCAACCTCAACTAATTGCTCATAATCCTTCAAGGCAAACATTATATTTACACCTATAACTCCATTAGACATTTGTCTTGCAGCTCTAATCTCCTCACGTAGGGCTTGTTGATTAGCCTCAGCATAACTCAGTTTAGAATCCTCTTCATCGTCAAATAATCCTAGCCCTACAGTTGCAATAATTCCTGCGCCGCCACAGTTTGCAACAGCGCTTGCAAGATATTTGCCAGAAATCCGAACACCCATACCTCCTTGTATGATATTAATTACTAAATTCCCAATGTTAAACGTAGGTAAGTCAATCATTATATCTCCAATTTAAGATTAAGAGATATAAACCTAACTATTATAAATATATTTTGGTGTTTAATTACTTATTGTGAATAGAAATAAGATTATTGAAATAATAATCAGGACAATACCAAAATAGAAATAAAATTTGCTTTCATCTTTTACTTTGCTTTTCATGTGAAGTTTTTCATGCAAACGATTCTTAAAATTATTGAGTTTTTTTCGAAAAAGAATTGTCATTAAGCCAGCCACAAAGAAAATACCTGCTCTAATAATATTCAAGTCCATATTTTAATTTATTTAATTAACTAATATAAATGTATGTATAAAATTCTAATTCTTCAAAACAGCTAAGGAAACTCTTAATTTTATCAGTAAGCTTTATATATAAATTAAAGTATAATTAACTTAATGAAAAAGAGGTATTTGCTGGCGGTTTTAGTTATTCTTTTCTGTTTAAATATGTCTAGTGTTTTTGCTGAGCCAGATGATATTTATATTGGATTGTATGTCTTAGGTGTTGACCATTATGATATTCCTACAGGCACGTATACTATGGACTTTTATTTGGATTTTACGTGCAGGACAAATTGTAGTATTGAGAATTTTGAGCCTGTTAATGGACATGATTTTGAAGATTACACTAAAAGTATTGGATCCAATGGCATACCTTATTATCGTGTTGAATCTTCTTTTGTTGAAAGAATTGACTTGAAAGATTTTCCTTTTGATACACAGAAACTAAAAATAGTTATTGAGGACCGTTCCAGATCAACAGAAAAAGTCCGTTTAATACCTAACTTTAAAAGAAGCGGCCTTGATGACAGAATTTTTTTCCCTGGCTGGATTGTTACGGGGTGGGATGCATATTCTTATGATTATTATTATCCAATTTATGGCACCACTTATTCTACTTATGTTTTTGAAATTAATCTTAAGCGTCCTTTTGAAGATGCTTTGTTAATATTTTTACCTGTCGTTATCGTGCTTCTCATTGTTTTTTTTGCTTTTTTTTTAGGATTAAAAAGTCCTGATCTTCGTATTGCCATTGTCAGTACAGCATTGTTTTGTGTAATAATGTTCCATCTTGCGTTAGCAACCCGCCTTCCCCCTACCCTTGGATCTTTCTTGTTTGTAGATAAGTTTATGCTGCTGACTTATTTTATTTTGTTTTTATTTTTTGTAGACACTTATGTTATGGAATTCTGTATACAGAAAAAACGCATTAAATTAGCAAAAAAGATTCATTCTTATACTAAATTTAATCTAGTAATCCTCAGCATAATATTATATGCTTTGCTATTTGTTTTATTCTTTGCAGGAATTATTTGACTAATCTTAAATAGATCCTAATCCTAAACCAATCAAATAACCAATACCTGCTGCACCCATTCCAATCAAGACCATTTCAAATCCTTGTTTTAATGGTTTTCCAACTGTAACTTTTGCTTTTACAATTCCTGTTACAAATAATGCTACAACAGCAAGTATTATTCCAACAATTACAGCTTGATTAACAACAGTCAAAAAGAAAAATGGTAATAAAGGAATAAATGAACCAATTAATGCAGTAAATCCAATCAAAAATGCTGTTTTTAATGGTTTTTCATATTCATCAGGACATAATCTTAACTCTTCAAGCATCATTGTTTCTAACCATAATTTTTTATCTTTTGTAATATGATTTACAATGTCCTTCAATAACTTACCCTTAAATCCTTTTTTACGATAAATCGCCAAAATCTCTTCTCTTTCAATATGAGGAACTTCTTTCATCTCCTTCTTCTCCTTAGCAACCTGCCCTAAATAAAATTCTTTTCCAGACTTGTAACTAGTATAACCAACAGCACCCATGCTGACACTTTCTGCAAAAGCAGCAGCTAACCCTGCAATCAATACAATTTTAATAGAATGAGTAGCAGTTGCAACAGCTAATACAATTCCTAAAACATTAACCAGTCCATCCTGCCCTCCGAGAATTATTTCTTTCAAAATACTTCCTTTGTGCTGATGTTTTTTTATCTTCGGCATCTTAATGAATATATTTTAGTTTTCTTTAATGTTTCAATAGCAAAATCAAGTTTTATTTTATTTTTAGAATATATTGTAAAAACAGGTTCTCTTTTCTTAACCTTATCACCTGCATGTTTATGTAAAAACATTCCTGCTTTTTTATCTCGAGGCGCTCCTGCTATTCTTGCAATCCTGGCAATGCCTAAGTTTTCAAATCCTGAAATATATCCGTCTTTTTTAGCAGTAACAGTATATTGATAGTTTCCAAGTTTTAGTTCATTTGCATTCAAAGGTTTGCCTCCTTGTGCTTTTACTATATTCATAAATGCAATCATAGCTTTCCCAGACTCTAATATCTCTTTAGCTTTCTTCCGTCCATTACTACATCCAACAAAATGCAGTAAATCTCCTGCAATCATTAAACTTTTATTTTTCAAATCACTAGGTCCGCGAACATCATTAGAAAGAATATACAAAACATCTTTTGCTTCTAATACAGGTCCAATTCCATTTCCAATTGGTTCATTGCCGTCTGTAATTATACACATCACCTTAATGCCAATTTTTCTTCCAAGAGATTTAAACATTCTTTTCAAATGCTGTGCTTTGGATTGTGTTTTTACTTTTGTTTCCTGGCCAACAGGAATTTCCAAAAGCAAATGAGAAGAACCCACACTTGCTTTTTTTGCCATGATACTGGCAAGCATTTGTGCTTCTGAATCAATGCTCAAAGGTCTTTCAATTTGTATAATTCTGTCGTCTGCAGGAGCTAAGTTTACAGAGCCTCCCCAAACAATAAATCCTCCAACATCTTTCACAATTTTTTTCAATCTAGGAATAGTATGTTTCACACTGCATAATACTTCCATTGTGTCTGCTGTTCCTGCGGGTGAAGTAATTGCGCGAGAGCTTGTTTTTGGGAATTTATATCCTGCTGCAATTAAGATAGGCACGACAATCATAGTGGTGCGGTTATTAGGAACTCCTCCGATGCTGTGCAAATCAACAATAGGTTTTTTACCAAAATTTATTTTCTCCCCTGTATTAATCATTGCTTTTGTTAAGTCTGCTATTTCCTGCATGTTTGAAGAATGAATATAATAGCTAGTAACAAAAGTAGTTAATTCAATGTCAGTAAGTTTGTTATCAATGATATCTTCTATGATTTGTTTTAATTTTGCATAATCCAGTTTTTTACCATCTAATTTTTCTTTTATATATTCGATAGATTCTGGTTTTTTCTCAAGTTTTATGTTAACAGTTGAACCATCTCTTGCTTTTAATACATCGAGAACTTCTTCAAATAATCCTATGCAATTTTTTGGAACTAATTTTTCACTTTCAGCAATATTAACAATTGCTATTGTTGTTCTTTTTCCTTTTGTAATTCTTATACGATCTAAATGATAAATGTCTAGTTTTTCAGCATCAGACTGGTGTAGAATGACTATTTGAACTCCTTTTGTTGCTATGTCCACGTCTTTTACTTTTAGCTTCATTTGTGGTGTTTTCCTAGAATGCCTGGCTGGTCTTTCAAGTGTGGTGTAATTTCTTTAGCATAGATTTGTATGATTTTTTGCAGCATTGCAAGAAGTATTGGTCCTAAAATAATTCCTATAAATCCGAATAATAATAATCCTCCAAGAACTCCTACAAAAATTAATAATGGGTGTACTTTTGCTTTTCCTCCGACTAAGACTGGTTTGAGTAAGTTGTCTATTTGTGAAATGATTACTATGCCGAATATTGCTAAGCCGACTCCTTTCCAGATTAATGAATCTGTTGAAGTCATGTAGCCTGATAAAAATAAGTATAAGCTTGCTGGGAACCATACTAGCCAGGCGCCTACAAATGGTATTAATGCAAAGAACATTGTTACAAAGCCCCACCATATGGGGTTAGGCACGCTGAATACTAAAAAGCCTAAAATCGCTAATAATCCTTGTATGATTGCAACTATTATTGTGCCAAAGACTAATGCTTTTATTGTTTCTTTTAATTGTGTTAAAAGCTGTTGTTGGTGGTGGAGTTTCATTGGCGCTATTTTTTTTATTAATTTCAGGAATTTTTCTCCGTCTCTTAAGAAATAAAATGTTGCAAACAATGCTATTGCCATGTTCAATATTATTTTTGGAATGCTGATTATGAATTGTCCTATTTTTTCTGCGATAAAGCTGATTAATTTATTCAGGAAGTTTACGACATGGACTCTTGTTTCTGGGTTTGTGAATGCTGCATTTACTTTGTTGCTTATGTCGCATACTAATCCTCCTCCTGCGCATTGGTCAGGTATTAATTGCCCTTGTATTATTTTTTCTTTTGTTGCGACAAAAATTGTTGCTGTTTCTTTTGCAAGCATATTGCCCATCACTAAGAAAGGTATTGCAATGAAGAGCAATACTAATAATGTTGTTATTATTGCGCTTAGTGTTGGTTTCTTTGTTTTCCTTAAAAAAAATTTGTGAAGTGGATAGAAGATGAATGCTAAAAGCCCTCCTGTTATGAGTGCTATTAAGAATGGTTTTGCTACCAAAAAGCTTAGCACTAAAAGTATTACTAATAGTGTTATGAAAGCCAGTTGAGGTATTATGCTTTTTACTTTTTGTTTAGCCACAAATTCCCCTCTTTTTTGTTATTAATAGTGATTTTCTTTTATAAACCTTTCTCAGTTTGTCGAAACTAAAATTGCAAAGAATAAAATGAATGGGCCTGCCCAGACTCGAACTGGGGATCTTCTGCAAGTCAAGCAGACGTCATGCCTCTAGACCACAAGCCCTTATTAAAATAAAACTAGCTTGTTGTTTTTAAATATTTTGTTAAACAAAAAGAAAAAAATTAACTGCAGCTGCCTGATGCTGCTGCTTGAGTTGTTCCTAATTTTGTGTCACATTCTGTTGGTGCGTCATTAAATGCATTGCATAAAGCTTGTTTGAAGCTTTCTGGATCTCTTCCACTGCTGTATGCATTTCCATCAATGAATACTTGAGGGCTTCCTTTTGCGCCAAATGCTTTGTTTAATTTCAATTCTTCTGCAAGTATTTCGTCAGCTTCTGTTTCAAAACATTTCTTTATTTTCGCAGTATCTAAACCAATTTCTTTTGCGACTTCTTCCCATTTCTCGTCAGCATTTTTATAGCTGGATTTTTCATTCATTGCTATGACATATTCAAAGTAAGCATCCATGCCTAAATGTTTTGCAACGCATAATTCTCTCAAGCCTTGACTCATTTCCTGCGCACCATGCATTGCGCAATATTTGTCCTCTTCATCTATGCAGAATTGTTCTCCTCCACCTTGATAATCAGAATAAATCACATAGTGTGGATTAAATTCTGCTTTTCCCTTTAGCAGGTCATATACTGGCGCTATTGCTTCTTCTGCTATGTCGCCGTATGGACAGTATGACATTACAAAGAAGTCAATTTGCGGTTTATTATCGCCGAAAGTTATTCCTAGTTTTTCATAGTATTCTTTTCTTTTGTCAGCATCTACAAAGAAATGTGCGTTTGTCAATTCTGGTTTGATTAGGAATATGTCGTCTTTCTCAACAAACGCTTCTTTTATTTGGTCGCCTTGTTTTTCCCAGATGAAGGTTTCTTTCAATGATTTGCTTAAGAAGATTATTGGCAGTTTTTCTATGCCATATTTTTCTGCTAATTGTTTTCCTTCTTCTGTGTCTATGTCAACTTGTTTTCCTTCTAAGTTTAGGAATATTGTTTTTAATTGCTGTAATGCTTCTGAAATATCACAGTCAGGGCATTGTTTGCTTGTTAATAATATGGCGTCTACTCTTACATCTTCTTTTTCTGAGCATTTGGCTTCTGCTGTGCCTGCATTCTCGCATAATGGTATTTTGCTATCTTTTGCAGGGCAGTCAGAGTCTTTAGCACATACAGGAACATCTTCGCATAGGTTATGTTCTAGTTTTCTGCATACTGCTCTTGTGAAACTGTCTTCATCTCTATCTCCAGTATATAATTCGTCATTAAAGTACATTGTTGGGCTTCCTTGCACTTTCTTTTCATTTGCTTTTTTGAAAGTTTCTTTTAGTAAGTTGTTTCCTTCTTCCCCTTCATAACATTCAGTTATCTTTTCTATGTTTAGTTCTAAGTCTTTTGCGCAGTCTTCCCAGTTATCTGGAATTTTTGTAGCTTCTTCATTCATGCAAAGAATCATTTCTAGGAATTTTTCTGATTCATGTTCTTGAGCGCATAATTGGACTTTGTTGCCGTCTAGTTCTGTTTGTCCGTGAAGACTTTGGAATTCACCATCTTTTTCCAAGCCTACAAATTCTAGTTTGAAGTTTATTGTGTCTCCAAATTTGTCCAGGATTGGTTTGATTCCGCTTTCAACTTGCAGTCCAAATGGACATTGACTCATTACATAGAATTCAACATCTAGTGATTTTAAATTTGTGACATTTTCGCCTGTCGGGCTTGTTGTTTTGCTTTTGTAAGCATATATTAGTAATGCTACGATTACTATAAAAGCAATCCATTTGATTAACGTGTTTAGTTTCATTAATAACCACCCCTCTGGTTGTGCTATTTAGATACGAGGTTTATTTATAAATATTATGGAAATTAAGCAAATGACATAACCTTTTTAAACAAAATCAGTTTTTTAGAGATTACCCTTGAGGGGGTAGCGAAGTCTGGTCAAACGCGCAGGACTTAAGATGGACACTTTCCTTTTGTGGAAAGAAGAAATCCTGTCCCTTAGTGGGTCCGAGGGTTCGAATCCCTTCCCCCTCATATTTTTTAAGTTCTTTGACATGTCACTTTAGTGGCTTTATCTGACCGCAGGTCAGGTGGGAATCCCTTCCCCCTCATTTATTCTCATACCTTTTGTAGTTAAACAACAGTCGGCCGTAGGGAGACAATTCTAATCTTTGATTAGGTGGGAATATCTTCCCCCTCATTTATTTTTTACAATGAAAAAACCTCATTATCTTTAAAAATAGATTAATTTATTTTTTAGAAGTAGAAAGTTGATCAAAATAATCTTCAACAGTTCCTGGATATATTGCCAGACAAGGACCTAAACCAATTACTGCTAATTCTTTTTTAGTGTCAATTTTACCAGTTTCCTTAAACAATTTCAAATCTTTTGCAAATTCTTTTTTTATTGTGAATTTTCCATTGACAGAAATAGCTGCTGGTTGGGTATAAGCTTTTATTTTAAATTCTAATGCAGAGTCTTCTTTTTTCAAATTCTCTTTTGATAAAAAGTAGTTTAAGGATCCTGGAGTGAATAATAAAATATATTGTTGAAAATTTTCTTTATTATTTGATGTTAAACCCAAATATGGTTCATATACTTTAGAATGCAGTATAAAAAGCTCTCTTTTTTGCTCATCTTTTATATTTGCTAACTTATCTCCTAATTCTTTTTCAATTGATTTGATAAAAGTTGCAGGAAGTATGATTCCTCTTTGGGCTGTTGATTTACGTACTTCAGTGCCTAAGAAAAGCATATTATATTTTATTGAGTTATTTTCAGTCATAAGCTTTACAAATCATTTTTATTTATAAATCTTTCTATTGTAACCACTTGTTAATGGTATTACTAATCTTTTTAAATTTTAATAAAATATTCCTACTAATGAATAAACCTCATGTCTTGGATGAAGATGATGTGCAATATCTTCAAAAATCTGATTATGAAACAAAATCTAAAAAGCCATCTAAATGGATTTTCATTGCATTAATTGCTTTAATTGCTTTATTTGGGCTTGTTCATTTTCTTGATAATTTTATTGTTAGCAGGACTGTTAAGGATCAGGTTTTGCATTTTCAGGATTTGACAATTATTTTTCAAAAAGGTTCTTTAAACAAATTCCAGGAAGAATATCTTGAAAATCAGCATAGAGAGATTAAGGCTTGTTTATTTGGAAAAAAACAAGGCAGCACTTATTATATTGACAAAGTAAGTTTTCCTGAAATAATTAATGCAGATGTTTTTCATGTTGAATCTTTTGCCTGCCCAGAAAATACTTTAATTGATTTGCACAGCCATCCAGTTAATAGCTGCATAGCATCAGAGCAAGATATTAAAGTGATGAATAAATTAAGAGAAAATAACAAAGATTTCTTAATGATGATTATGTGCGGCTTAGAAAGATTTGCTTTAGTTAAATAAATTCTTAAAGAAATTAGCTATTCCATCAATTATTCTTCTGAAAAATCCTTTTTTCTCGACAGGTTTTTCTTCAATTTCTTCTTCAATAGTTATTTTTGTTTCCTTAGGCTTTGCTTCTTTTATTTCTTTTTCTAGATTTATTTCAACTTCTTCTATTTCTATTTCTTGATTTTCTTCGTTTTCATTTGAGACAGAAAGCAATACAGGTCTTTCTGGTGTTTTAGATCCTGAGTTTGTTGTTAATGTGAAGCTTTGAACATTTAAGTTGCCTAAATATCCTTCTGCTAAGAATTCTGCCATTTTTTTTCTGTCTTTTGCGCTGATGCCTGTTATTAATAATTGTAGTTTGCCGTTATTTGTAAAAAACTTGGCGTATCCTTTTCCTCCTTCCAGTCCTTCAAAGCAGAATTCTGGATTTCCTTCAAGTTGTGCAGCAGCTCTATTGATGCAAGGATTGCCTATTACTATTGCATTGTATGTTTTGACATCAGAAATTTCCATATCTATTTTTGATGTTCCTATTTTTACTTTAAGTTGGGGATATTTTGATATTCCTGAGGATAATGCTGTGGCACTGATAACATCTAAACTTGGTGCTTCAACACCTATTACATATATTGGATCAAATATGCCATTATGTGCAAAGATGTGGGGATAGTCAGAAAGATGCGCTGCAAACGCTGCTGTGCATAATAAAACAGTTAATATGATGAGTACACTCTTTTTCATATTATTTTCAAATTAATTTATACTATATATAGTTTTCTTTACATCCTTTTTCACTATTGAATGATGACAAAAACAAAACCTTTATAAAGCCTTGGAGATTTATTCTCAATATGAAAGGAATAATTTTAGCTGCAGGTTACGGAACGAGGTTAAAAGAATTAGGAATAAACACGCCAAAACCTTTGTTACTAATCGCAGGCAAGCCTGTTATAGAATATATCATAGATCGAATAGACAATTTAGTTGATGAGATTGTTGTTGTTACAAATGATAAGTTCTATAATGAATTTCTTGAGTGGAAAAATAAGCATTCAAACAAGAAAATAACTTTGATAAATGATGGCTCTACTTGCAATGAAAATAGGCTTGGCGGAGTCGGCGATATGCATTTTGCTGTTAATAAATTAAATATTCAAGAAGATGTTTTAATTATTGCAGGAGATAACTTGTTTGAGTTTGATATTTCTAAGATTCTAACTTGGCCAGGTTCAAGTATAGGTGTTATAGACTTAAAAGATCCTGCTAAACTTTCAAAAAAGTTTGGAACAATACTTTTAGATGAAAACAATAAAATAATTAATTTTGAGGAAAAACCTAAAAATCCTAAAAGTGCTTTAGCTGCTACTTTGATTTATTACTTGAAAAAAGATGATGTTGATTTCTTGAAAACATTTAATTCAAAAGAAGACGCTGGTTTGTTTATAATTAGCTTATGTGAAAGAACTGAAGTTTACGGCACAGTATTTAATGATACTTGGATTGACATTGGTTCACCTGAACAATATGAAGAAGCTAATAAATTATTCTCACAAAAAAAATAATTTATTTTACACAAATCATTGTGCTTGTTAATCTGACTCCTTGCAGGTTTCTTATTTTATCGACAACAAATGCTGCTAATTGTTCTGCATTTGCTATTTCGACTAATGCTAAGAAATCCCATTCTCCAAACAACATATAGACTTCTTGTACTTCTGACAAGTTCTTCAGGCTCTCATTTATTTTTCCTTCATTTCCAGTGGTTGCGACTTGTACAAATGCTTTCATTTTCTCCCCTCCAAAAATATGTAAAGAATCAATCTATAAAAATGTTTATCTTATATTTTTTCCTTTATTTTACCCTAAAACTTTAAAAATAAAACAACTTTTCATCTCTTTACGCCTCTGTAGCTCAGTGGTAGAGCGCTACCTTGGTAAGGTAGAGGTCGCGAGTTCAACTCTCGCTAGAGGCTTTCAAAAAAGAGTTGAAGTTATGGGGTCAAGAAAAAAGATCAAGAAAGAGAATCCTTTTGATGGTGTTCATCATATAGATACTTCGATATTAATAGAGCATTTATTTAACCAAGAAAACTATGAGAAAGCAACAAAATTGATACGTGAGTCTATTTACAATAAAAAACCTAGATTAGGTATTAGTGTTCTTTCTTTGGGTGAATCGATAAAGGCAATAGCGGAATCGGATTATAGTTCGGAAATAAAACAAAATGCTGTTCTTTCTCTTTTACATTGGTTAAAGGAAGGGGCAGTAATATATCATTCAGACGAAAAAATACACAAAACAATCGAAAAAATACAAGAAATTGATTATAGAATAAAACATCCAGATGCATTAATTTTAGCTACTGCCATTTGTAAAGGAGGAAAGAGATTATCTTTTTTTGATGGAGATTTTGATTCAAGGGATATTATAAGCTATTGTAAAGAAAAAGGATTAAAATTAGTTAATTTAAGAACTTCTAATTAATTTTTTGATTTCTTTTGTTGTTAAGCCTTTAAATGGTACTTCTTTTGTTGTTTCTAGCTTTTTACAAAATGTTTCAAAAAAGTTTTTTTTAGCCAAACCTATCACCTTTTTTTAATAATATATTAATGTTTAAATATTTATTGTTTTAGCACCACTTTAGAATAGTGGTCAAATAAAAAGCTTTATAAAAGAATTTAGTGTTTTTTAGCTAATGCAAACAAGAATAGGCGCTTCAACAGGATGGTTGTATGATGCAGACATTTTTGATTTATCTGCACAAGAAGAGATTCTAAAACAAGGAGGACTTAATACAATAGAAATTTATTCTGCTTGGAAAATTAAAACAATGTCTGCTTTGTTAAACCAAACCTTCACTTATTTTGATAATAATTCTCTTCATCTTCCTAATTTTGATGCTGGCAGAAGTTTTGAAAATAATGTTTCTTTTGCAAAAAAAATAATTGACAAGCATGATATAAAAATAGCTGTTCTTCATCCTGTTGATGTACCTGAAAACTATTATGAAGAACTAATTTCTGAAAATCTTACTCTTGCTATAGAAAATATGGATCAAAGGCAGACACAAGGCAAAGTTATTGCTGAATTAGAAGCTTTGCTTGATAAGTTTGATGATTTACGTTTTGTTTTAGATTTGCAGCATGCTTATGAGTCTGATTCTAGCATGGGATATGCTGAATATTTATATGAAATGACTAAAGATAAATTGTCTCATATTCATATAAGCGGAGAATCTGGTGAAAAAAATCATGTTTTAGTTCATCAAGCAGATAATAAAGACGCAATACTAGGTCTTGCTGGAAAAATATGTTCAGAAAAAAATGTGCCTATAATTATTGAGGGGCAGTATGAAGATGCAAAAGCATTAAAAAAGGAGCTTGAATTTCTTAAAAAAGAATTAAATTTAGGATAGGGAGGAATTAAAATGGAAGAAAAATGTGAAGAATGTGGAAAAGAAGAATGTGCTTGTGAAGAAGAAGATATGTCAACAGAAGAGCTGGTTGAAACTAATCATTTGATGATAAATGCTCTGATTGACTTATTGATTGAAAAAAAAGTAGTAACAGAAGAAGAGCTTGACAAGAAACTTGAAGAGTTTGATGACGAAGACGAAACAGAAGAAGAAACAGAAGAAGAAACAGTAGCAAAAGATGAGTAATATTTTATTCAATATTTATTTTGATAATTATTTACTCAATTATTTAATTTTCTTAGGAATAGCTATTGCAGGAGTTATTCTTGGCAAAATTTTATATTGGGTTATTCAAAAAATTGTTAAAAAAGCAACTGCAAAATCAAAAACAAAGTTTGATGATATACTTGTCCATACTTTAGAAAAGCCTGCTGTTATTTTTATTATACTGATTGCAATTAATATTGGTTTTAATTTGCTTCAATTCCCAAATTATCCTAAGATTCCAATATATTTTGGGCATTTGATGTATATGCTTCTTGTATTGACTATTGCTTGGGTTTTGTCAAAATTCTGCAGAGCACTTATTGAAACTTATGTTACTCCTTTAGCTTCTAAGACAGAAACAGATCTTGATGATCATCTTATTCCAATTTTAAGAAAATTGATTTCAATTTCTATTTATGTAATTGCATTTATTATGATTCTTAATCATTTTGGTCAGGAGATTGGACCTCTTTTAGCAGGTTTAGGAATAGGAGGATTAGCTTTTGCTCTGGCTGCAAAAGATTTATTGAGCAATTTGTTTGGCTCTGTTACAATTATTTTTGACAAGCCTTTTAAGGTTGGTCAGAGGATTAAAATTAATGATAAAGATGGCACTGTTGAAGAAATTAATTTAAGAACAACTAAAATCAAGACTTTGGAAGGACGGATGTTGTATGTGCCTAATGCTAAATTCACTGATAATATTGTTGAAAATGTAAGTCAAGAATGGGCTAGAAAAGTTAAGATGACTATTGGTTTGACTTATGATACTGATAGCAAAAAAATGAATAAAGCTAAAGAGATTTTAAGGAATATTCTTACACAGCAAAAAGGTGTTGATTCTGATAAAATTAATATTGCATTCACAGAGTTTGGTGATTTTTCAAAAAATTTGTTAGTTATATACTGGATTACTGCTGAAGAAATTCTTGAAGTTAAGGATGAAGTTAATATGATGATTATGGAAGAGTTTGATAAGGCTAAGATTGATATGGCTTTCCCTACTCAGACTATTGAAGTTAAGAAGATAAAATAAAAAACTTTATAAATAACCCCTTGATTCTAAGGGTTATTCTGGATGATTTTTCAGAACATCCATAAAAGACCGCGAGGTTACGACATGGCAATATTTGAGGTTAATCCAACTGAACTTATAATCAAGACAGCTGAAAAACTAAAAGAAAACGAGCATATTAAGCCTCCTGAATGGGCTAAGTTTGTTAGAACTGGTCATGGTAAAGAAAGGCCTCCTGTTCAGGAAGATTGGTGGCATGTTCGCGCAGCTTCTATTTTGCGGAAATTAATGATTAAAGGTCCTATTGGTGTTAATAAGTTAAAGGTTGCTTTTGGTTGCAGAAAAAATATGGGTTTTGCTCCTGAGAGATCTACTAAAGCTGGCGGAAATATTATAAGAAAACTTTTGCAGCAGTTAGAGAAAGCAGGTTTGGCAAAAAAAGCTGAGAAAGATGTTTACAAAGGAAGAATTGCGACTTCTCAAGGCATTAGTTTGTTAGATAAGACTGCTGCCCAAATTTTGAAAGATAATCCTCCTGAGAAGATTCAAATGCAAGAGATTAAAGTTCCTGAAAGAATTATTCCTAAAAAAGAACAGCCTAAGAAAAAAATTGAATATAGGCGAGACTTTAGAAGAGACAGAAGAGGTTCTGACAGAGATACTAGAAGAAAACCAGTTCAAAGAAAAGGCGGAAGGAAAAAGAAATAAAATGGCAAGATACAAACATCCTTCAAGAAAAAAGCGCCTTGTGAAGGCAGGACGTCAGACTAGATGGGCGCCTTACTGGGCTGTTTTGAGAAAGTTTGGTAAGACAAGGAAAGTGCATCCGTCTAGGATTACAACTGTTAAGAGAAGCTGGAGAAGAACTAAACTTAAAGCGTGATTATAATGGCTAAATTAGAAAGAACTTATGTTATTCCTTTGAGGAAAGAATGGTTGAAATCTCCTCGTTATAAGAGAACGAAAAAAGCAGTGTCAGCTCTTCGTCAATTCCTGAGTAAACATATGAAAGGAGACGATGTTAGAATTTTGAAAGAATTGAATGAAGAATTGTGGAAAGATGGAATTAAGAATCCTCCTGGAAAGATTAAGGTTTTAACTATTAAAGATGAGAAAGGTATTATTCATGCTCAATTATTTGGTAAGAAGATAATTCTTGAAGAAGAAAAAGGAAAAAAGAAAAAGAAAGCTAAGAAAGAAGAAAAGAAGGAAGTAAAAGAAGAGAAACCTGCTGAAACTCCTAAAACAGAAGAGAAAAAGCCTGAAGTAACAGAAAAACCAGTAGAGAAAACAGAACCTAAGAAAGAACTAGCTAAAGAAGTTCCTAAAACCGAAGTAAAAGAAGAGCCTAAGAAAGAAACTCCTAAAGAAGAAAAACCAGTTGAGAAAAAGATAGAAACGCCAAAAGTAGAAGAGAAAAAACCAGAACCTAAGAAAGAAACTCCTAAAGAAGAAAAAACAGTTGAGAAAAAACCAGAACCTAAGAAAGAAGAAAAACCTAAAAAACCAGCTCCTGAATTAAGATTAAATAAATAAAAAATAAAAAAATTTAATATTTCCAGATTCTTACTCTTATTTGTTCTGCAGATACGTCATTTGAAGTTCTCAACACTTTGATTTTTGTTGTGTTGAGGTTTTCCCATCTGTATCCTGCTGTTCCGTATGATAGTTGTCTTGTTCCGTAGTTTATTTGGTTTACTCCATAAGTTGCTGACTTTGCAGATACATCAACAATATAATCGTCAACATCTCCGCCAGTATTATGTGTTATCCATTTGCTTTCTGATTGACTGATGTTTACCCAGCCGCTGTCATAATTTGGTGCGGCAGCTCCTGTCGATATTCCTGTTAATGCGCTTCCGTCTCCGATAAAAGAATCAGCACTAACATCTCCATTAACATCTAATGCATGTGCTGGTGTTGTTGTTCTTATTCCTAGTCTGTTGTTTGCGAAGTCCCAATATAAATTTGTGTCATGAGTGATGTTATAATTAGCATTCCAAATAGCAATGTAATTTGCTAAACCCCAACCAGTAACATTGCCTGTTCTGTTTTCTTCCGCAGGAGGCGGAGGAGAATATTGGGAATATTGAGAATGAGAACTATATAAATTTGCTATTGTTGTTTGATTTAATGCTTTATCATATATTGTTGCATAATAAATTTGGCCTTCTAAAAAATTAGTTGCAGCGTGCCATCGCGCTCCAATATACATAGTCTCTCTTAAACTACTATTACTAGGACTGTTTTTAATTGCACTGTTATCTATTGTTCCATTAATCCAAATACTACTATTTCCTACACCATCAGCAGCAGCATTATGAACAAAAACCATATGATAAGTGTGATTAATTTTTAAATTAGCTGAACTCGCTATGTCATTAGGAACGTCACATCCTCCCTTTGTGCAAAAATACATTTTATTATTCATAATACGAACTAAAAAACCACAATTCCAACTACCTAATTGTCCTTTGTTTATCAGAACTTGTTGATTAGTTATGTCCTCGCTGGTTCTAAACCACATTTCAATAGTGAAAGGCATACTTTGATTAAAATTAAAAAAATCATTATTATTTACACTATAATATGCCGATTTGTTTGGGAAATTAGCCCCTTCTTCTAGTTCAGTATAAAATCCATAAGCGTTTTGAGGACTAAATAATATTCCTCCCGCGTCTCCTACAAGAGATAAGTCATGGTCTTTCGTAAAACTTGTAGTATTAATAACATTGCCGCCTAAATCATCAAGATTCCAACTATCCATCGGAACAGGACTTGTATAAGCACTTGCATTAACAACAAATAATATTAAAAGTAATAAAACTAACAAAAGAATTTTTTTCATTTAAACACCCCCGTTTTTAACTATTTATTTTATAGATTTTAATCTTTAAAAAACTTTTTGTAATTACTTATAATTACTAGCAAATATTATGAAAACATTTTTAAGTTTAAAACGCTTTATTTATTTTATGTCTAAAAAATTAAAGTATTCTATTCAAAAACACAATGCTAGTCATTTGCATTGGGATTTAAGATTAGAGCATAATGGAACATTAAAGAGCTGGGCAATTCCTAAAAAACCAGAGCCTAAAGAAAAACGTTTAGCTGTTCAAACTACTAATCATCCTTTGGATTATTATAATTTTGAGGGAAAAATTCCAGAAGGGCAGTATGGTGCAGGAACTGTTAAAGTTTGGGATATTGGAACTCATGAGCCTGAAAAATGGACAAGCACGGAGATTATAACGAAAATTTCTGGAAAAAAGCTTAAAGGAACTTTTTGTTTGATTAAATTCAGACCGCCTAAGAATTGGCTTTTCTTCAAGAAAAAAGAAAAATAAACAAAAATCTTTTAAATCATTTCTAATTATTTTTTAATTACTATGAAAGATATGTCTGATTTCATAAAATATGTATTAAGTGAAGAAGATCAGGATTATATAGATGAGAGAATAAAATTGCTTGAAGTTTATGAGATATTTGAACAAGCTTTTGATATACAAAGAAGCAAAAAAGGCTGGTTTATTAATTCTAAAAATGATCAATTTAAAGGAACTTATGCTTTAAGAGAAGCAAAAATTTATTTCTCTGACATAAATAATAATTTCAGCATAAGAATTACTGAAAATGAGTTGAGTTATTGTGTTAAACCTGAATATTTCAAAGAAAATAAAATAAATTTGTTGCAAGGAACTGATTTTGGCAAAGGATTATGTGAAAAACTTCAAGAAAAAATTGATGAAACTAATTTAGTTAAAGATGAAATGGTTTGTGTTGTTGAGAATTTAAATGAGAATTGGATGGAAGATTTTGTAAATGAAGTTTATGAAAGATTAGGTTAAAATTTAGGTATTTTTCTGTCTGTTCCTGCTCTTCTCATTGCATGCTTAAACACGTTAGAAACATCTTGAATATGTTCTACAAGTAAATATTTTCTATATCCTGCACTAACTTTTACGCCATTCTGTTCTAATAATGTTTTGAACTTTTCAGCTATTTCATTTCCTGCTTTCCCAGTATCAAATAATAAAATACAGTCTTTATTTATTTCAACTATGGCATCAAGTGCTTTGTATAATGGTTTCTTAACCCAATAAACATGATGCACTCCAAAAGTTTTCAAAACATCCAAATCTTTTTTCTTGCTTACTAGAATTAATCTTTTTCTTGATGCATTGATTAAATGATTACTCCAATCAATAAATTTGTCTGTTTTAGAATCTCCTGCTGGCTTTGGTTTTCTTGCCATTTTAATTAAAAAAATAAATTTATTGGCAAGGAATATCTCCTGCTTTTTTTGCTATTTCTTCTATTTTTTCTCTTAATTTTGTTACAGCTTCTTCTGGTATGCTGTATTCTTGTGCAAATACTGCAATCCAGTTCATCATATCTCTCAAAGAGTTCTCTACTTCTCTTATTCCTAATATGCATTTATCTTCGACCATTTTAACACCTCGTTTAGTTCTAAAATTAATTTCTTTAAGTCTTATATAAAAGTTTTGTCAAAATACGATAATTCATACCATGAATATATATAATAAAAGAACTAATATATTTTCATGGCAAAGAAAAAAAAGAAGACTGAATTATGTATTAAACCACGGCCATTAGCTAAGACCTTTGCTATTATTTGCGGTGCATATTTGTTTCTTGCAGCATTAATTCCTGCTTTAGGATTTAATGTATTGTGGTGGAACAACCGTTCTTTGGCAACATTAGCTGCTTTTTATCCAGGAATAGCGCCTACTATTTTAGGAGCTGTTATAGGATTAGTATGGGGAGTTATATCCGGAGCAGTGCTAGGTTTAGTAATTGGTTGGATTTACAAAAAAGTTAGATAGCATAAGGTTCAATACTGATGCTGCATTTACATGGCAGTTTTTGACTAGCTTTTTTTAGAGATCTTTTTGCTAATCTTGTATTTACTTTATCTGTTCTTAATGAGAATATTGGTTGTCCTTGTTTTGCTCTGACTGCTATTCCTATTGGTTTTCCAAATGAGTGCGCCATTCCTGTACTTAATCTATCTGCTCCTGCGCCTGCTGCTAATGGATTTTCTCTTAGAATATGATGTGGATAAACTCTCATTGTTAGGTAAAAGCCGCCTTTTCCAAGGTCTTTTTCCATTGTTCTATTGCAGCTGATTCTTGCTGCCTCTAAGGCATTATCTCTGATTTGAACATTATCTTTTGTAAGTAAATGCAGAACAAGCTCAAACTTTTTTTTAGGATCTCCTGTGTTGAATCTTGCTACTCTGCAATGTGGCTTTGCTTTGATGAAAGAGTATTTCTTATATTTTGAATATCGAGTATAAGGTTTTTTATCAATTCTTCTATATGCCACAAATTTTCTGATTCTTGCCATGATTAGATTAATTTTCAGCTTTTGCTTTATAAAGTTTTCTTCCTTTTTCAGTTTAAAACAGAAAATGTCCTATGGTCAGGCCTTAAATTTATATACTGGAGAATATGGATGACGGGCATGGAAGAACATTATAAGCGTCGGATAGGATATAAAGGTAAGTTAGATGATGTATCCTCTGTTATTTGCAAGGATTTCAGTCTTGGAAACTTTTTATCAAATGATTTAATAACTCTTGGTTATGAAGACTTCAATTTTTGTTTACAAACAAGCAATGGCAAGTATTTTGTGAAGGTGTTCTCGAATTTTAGAGACTTAAATGATTGTAAAAGATATGTAGATGTTATGGAAAGGGCAAAGGAAGCAGGAGTTGCGACTCCTTCACTATTAAAGTCTAAACAAGGCCATCTTCATACTTTAGAAGTAAACCATACGAAATTAAGATTATGTGTTATGGAATTTGTTGATGGAAATACTTTCTATGGACGGGGAGAATATCCTAACCGTGATGAAATCAGATACATAGCAAGCCAAGCTTCATTGATAAATTCAATTGACATTAAACCTAAGCCAGTATATGATAGTTGGGCCATAACAAATTTTCCTGCTGAATTTCAAAAGAAAAGCAAATACCTTTCGCCAGAAGACGAGAAAGTAATACGCCCCTTATTAGAAGAATTTGATAAACTTAAAATTCACGAATTGCCTCATTCTTTTGTACATGGCGATATCATAAGTACAAATTTGATGAAAGATGAAAATGACAAACTTTGGATAATAGATTTTGCAGTATCAAACTATTATCCACGTATTCAGGAATTGGCAGTATTAGCCTCTGATGTATTATTTAATGCTGAAAGCCAAACTGAAAGCCAAAGAAATCTCGATGTAGGTTTAGAAGAATATCAAAAAAGAATTCAGTTGACTGATAGAGAATTAAAAGCTTTACCAATATACATAAAGATAGCACATGCCATGCATGTTCTATGCTCAAGCTATGAAAAAGGAGCACAAAATAACACTACAGAAGAAAATGAATACTGGCTTAAAAGAGGACGACAAGGATTAGAACAAATGTTAAGATGAAAAATATGTCAAAGAACTTGAAGAAATACGTCAAGTACTTACAAACTAATAAAAAGGTCTGAATCTATCTTTCTCTTATGGAATTACTCAAAACAAGTGCTTGGCTTTTGTTAATTGCCGGAATAGTGCTGATGGTTCCTGCGATTTATAATTGGTTGACAACATTCACAAAAAATGAGCCTTGGCTTTTGATTTTTTATGGTTTACTTTGTGTTGTTATTGCAGGAGTTATTATTATTAAGAAGCCTTATAGAAAATGAAGATTTCAGATAAAAAATTTATGACGTGGTTAGTTTTTATTAGTATTGTTCTAGGTTTATTGATGATTGTTGCTTTCAAGCCGGATCATAGTATTGCGCAGGCAATTAAGCAGCCTGAGTTAGAGCCTGATTTTAGTGATTTGTTTAGTGAGTTCGAACCGCCTGAAAGTGAAGAAACCTTTATAAATGAGAAAATTAAACAAGAGAATAACGTATTAAAAGAGGCAGCGAGAAAATGAAATTTTCTCTGGTCTCTTTTTGAAGAAAACAAAAAGAGGTGTAATCATGAGTAAAAAAGGAGCTTTAGAGCTGTCTATTACTGCTATTGTGATTCTAATTATTGCTATTACAATTCTGGGATTAGGAATTGGTTTTATTAAGAAACAATTTACTACAGGTACAGAGCTTGTTGGCGGAAAGTTAACAGAGATTAAAGAACAGATGAAAGAAGATATCAGAACTTCTGGTGAACTGCTTGTTTGGAATATGCCTGAAACAGAAGTTAACATTGGTAAACCTCAAGATCTGCTGATTGGTGTTAAGAATACGCTGAGGAATGCAGCAGGAGGGGATAGAGTTTGTTTCTGGATTGAGGTGCGTTGTTTAAGAGCTTTTAATCCTGAAAACAGCTGTCCTGGCGAGGCTCAGAATGTTCTTGTTGGCGGCGGAATTCCTGGCGGTGAAGAAATGACATATAATTGGTTCTCTAGTTTATTGTCTGAATTTGATGTTAAGAATTTTGATGCAGAAGTTTTCCCTGCAACTATGCTTGTTAGAGAAGCTCAGCCAGATAGGTATTCAATGGAGATTAATGTTTACAATGATGTAAATAAAAATGACTGTAGTAATCAAGAAGGACCTACTGAAAGACCTTATGCAAGTAAATCATTTACCGTATCTGTAAAATAAAATGGCAAGAAAACCGAAGAAAAGGACTTTAACTCATTCAGAAGAGTTTGAAGTTATGAAACTTGTTTTTGACAAGTTTCTTTGGCTTGCAACTTTGCTTTTGTTGATTGGTATTTATTTCAGCATCACAAAGAGTTTTAACAGTGGTTTTTGGTTTATTCTCGCAGGGTCATTAGTGATGGTTGTGTTTGCATGGATTCTTATCAAAGAGTTTGAGCGGATAAGATGAACAAGAAAGGTTTTGAAGTTGCTGTCGGAACTATTGTTTTGATTATTCTTGGAGTTCTTGTTTTTATTTTTGCTTTAAGTATTGTTTTCAAGATTTTTGGAGGAGCAGAAGAAATTAAGTCTCAAATTGACTTGAAAACTAAATCTCAGATTGAATCTGCTATGATGCGTACAAATGAGCTTGTTTCTATTCCTTTTAATGTTCGCAAAACAAAAATGGGAGATGCTGTTACGTTTGGAATGGGCGTGAAAAATATTTATGATGAACGTGATTTTAGTGCTGTGCTTAGTTTTGATGGTGCTTATTATCCTGACGGCGAACCCATGACTTTTGATAAAGAGTTATTAGAGAGAAATTGGCTTGGCAATTTCAAAACTTTGCCTTCTTTTTATTTGAAAAAATATGAATATAAGCTTGTTCCTGTGACTATTGTTGCTTATGCTGATACAGGCGCAGGAATTGCTGAGAAAGGAGATTATGTGTTTAATGTTTGTATCTTTGCAGACGAACAGCCAGATGAGTGCACTAAAGATAATATAGACAGTATGTACACAAAGAGAATTTATCAAGTTGTTGTTCAGGTTGTTTAGTTCTTTTTCTTTAAAGAATTCTTTTTTAATATTTTTGTAAGATCTTCAATTATATAGTCTCTAGCATCTGCGAAAAATGATCCGCCTTTTCTGACTAAATGCACATAACCTTTGCTAAATTCTCTTGTTTTATTGTTTTCTCTACATTTATCAAAAAATGCAAATTCATTTGTTGCTTCTTTAATTTCATAAAAGTGTTCTTTTGGTCCAACACCAAAAGCATATCCAAAATCTTTAGAACCGCCTATGGTTAGTCTTTTCCCTTTGCTTCTGATTATGCTGAAAAAATAATCTCCATATTGTTTTTCTAATTTTTCATCATAGTCCATTCCTTTTTTCTCAGGAAATAATTTTGGAAGATCTTTAGCAATTTCTTCAATTATACTTTGATAATTTGGTGTTCCATTATCTTCTGGCGTTTCATTATTTTCTTCTTTTTCATCTATATTTTTAGATAACTCCTTAGAAGGTCGCACTTCGGTGACTGTGTCTAATCCTCTATAATCTAATACATTTTTTAGTATTCTGAATATATTAATTGTATTTTCTTGGATGTCATTTTCAATTGGTGTTTTAAAAATATAATAAGAAGCGGGTTTTCGTGAGAGAGTATTTTCTTTTTTCTTTCTGAAAAAATTCCCATTTATTACTAAATCAGTTAGTTCTGATTCAATAAAATTTTGGTCTTTAAGTGTGCCAAAGCCAAATACAATATAATCTTTTTCATCATTTTCATCTTGAGAAAATCTCATTTCAAAATAATAAGGTCCGCAGAATCCTGAAATATCTTCTTTTTTTCTTTGTTCTCTGCTTGCGTTAAAGTAAATCTGCATAGCAGCTTTTATTGAAATTTCTTTTAGATAATCAAAATCAGCATAAGCTAATTCACCTTGTTCTTTTTCTAGTAATATTTCTAATTCTTCCATTTTAATTATGATAAGAATCATTTATTTATAAACTTTTCTATTTTTTACTCACGCAAAAGTGGTTAAAAAAGAAGTCAGAAGTTTTTTATAATTAAAGATATTTATGTCGCCTGTGCAGGGATTCGAACCCTGAAGACTGCCGGGCAGACAGTCAGTGGATTTCCCACTGAAAGGACCTTGAGTCCACCGCTCTACCAGTTGAGCGACACAGGCACATATATTTCTTTATTTTTATCCTTTATGTGATTTACTTTTTAAAATTGAAAATCTTTCAACAGAATTAGAAGTTTTTCCCAGTCAAAATAAATTATTTTTAGAAAATGATGAATTAAGAAATTATTTTATTAATTCTCTCAAAACTTTCCCAGGATTCTTTGCCTTTACAACAGCAGAACTCACTAATATTCCTTTTGCGCCTAATTTCTTTGCAATTAAAACATCTTCTTTTGTATGTACTCCTGCTCCAACTAATACAGGAATTCTAACAGCCTTAACAACTTTCTTTATTACATCTGGTTTTGCAGAACTAACAGAAATCTTCCCGCCTATTAATGAAGATGGTTCATATGCAATATAATCTGGTTTTAATTTAGCAACTTTTTTTGCTTCTAAAACACTTTTGACACAAACTATGCTTTTCATTTTTAATTTTCTTAATTTTTTAACACAAAACTTAATTTTATTAAACGGAATTCTTTTTTCAGAATGATTTAACAAACTCCCGCGACCACCTGCTTTCTTAACATCTTCAGCTAAAATAGAACCAGTATGTGCTCCATACTCGACAGCGTCTATGTGCTGTGCAAGAACACTAACTCCTTTAACTTTTGAGATCAGACGAATATCACTTTCCTGCACTGCTAAATAAATTCTTTTAGAAAGTTTAGAACAAATTTTTGCTAATTTCAAACCTTCTTTGCCTGTTCCTTTTTTGTAAGTTTTGAAATTTACAACTATCATATTATTTCTTTTATTCTTTTCTTCAATAAATCTTCTGGAATTAATCCTGCGATTCGTCCTTCTTCTTCTCCATTTTTGAAGATTATCATGCAGGGTATGCTCATTATTCCAAATTCTTGCCCTACTGTTGGAGCTTCTTCTACATTTAGTTTCATGAATTTTAATTTGCCTTTGAATTCTTTTTCAACTTTATCTAAGATTGGTCCTAGCATTTGGCATGGTCCGCACCATGGAGCCCAGAAATCAACTAATACTGGTTTTTTGCTTTTCAGCACTTTTTCGTCAAATTCATCTTGCTTTACTTCTATCATTTTTTGCTCACCTTTTTTACTGTTTTTTTGATTAAGTATCTTTTGGTATTTTTTCCTAAGTCAATAAAAGAATCTGCTGTCTCTTTTAATTGTTTATTTGTGCTTTTTTCAAATGCCATGACTTCTACTCTGCAGCCCATAGCTCTTCTTAAATGTTCAACAAGGGGAACAAAGTCGCCATCTCCGCTGATTAATACAATAGTATCTATCTTTGGCGCCTGTTCTATTGCATCCATTGCAATTCCTACGTCCCAATCTCCTTTTTTTGCGCCTCCTGCAAATATTTGCAGGTCTTTTGCTTTTATTTCATATCCCATTTTATTTAATGCTTCAAAGAATGGCTCTCTTTTCATTTCTTCAGTTCTTATTACATATGCGCTTGCTCTTATCAATAATCTGCCTACTACTGCGTCTTGCAGTACATTTTTGAAATTTACTCTTGCATTGTGTAAAGCTCTTGCTGAATAATATAGGTTTTGTACATCAACAAATACGCTGACTCTTTGTGCTTTTGATTTTGTCATTTCCATTTTGCTAGTTTTACCTCATACCCGCATTTTGTGCATCTTACTATTCCTTTTTTTAAGTTAATTTCTAGTGATATTTCACCGCATTTAGGACATCTCTTGACTAATTTAGTATTATCTTCCAAAATATTCCCCTTTTTTAGACGCAATAACAATAGAAATGGTAATCATTTATATATTTTGTTTGAATACTTTGAAGTAGAAAAGACACTAGATTCTTAAAACAACTTTTTTATACTAGAGAATAGTTACGCCGAATATGCTGATAGAATTTTTTCCTTTGGATATTACGTATAAAGAAGTAGCTGGCAAAGCTATTATCTATTTATATGGCAGGACTAAATCAGGAGAGCAGGTATGTATTAGGGACAAGAATTTTCAGCCTTATTTTATTGTTGTTTGCGAACCATCTGCTTTGGAGAAAATCAAAGAGGTTGAAACTCAGAAAAATAATGAAATCTTAAGAATTGTTAATATTGAAGAAATCAAGAAAAATCTTGAAGAAAAGCCAATTAAAGCTTACAAAGTTTTCACAAATCTTCCTAAAGGTGTTCCTATCTTGAAGAGCATTGTAAGAAATATTCCTGAAGTTAAGGGTGTTTATGAATATGATATCTTATTTGCAAGAAGGTATTTGATTGATAAAGATATTATTCCTTTTAATCTTTGCAGGGTTGAATGTGAAAAAGTTATAGAAAAAAGTAAAGTTCCTGTTTTTGATGCTAAAACAATTGAGCAAATTGAAGAAGCGCCTAAGCCAAAAATCCTTTCAATTGATATTGAGGTTTATAATCCTCTGGGCAGGCATATTGATATGGAGAAGTATCCTATGATTATGATTGCTCTTTATTCAGAAGGTTACAAAAAAGTCCTTACCTGGAAAAGATTCAAGACAAATGAGCCTTATGTTGAATTTGTGCAGAGTGAAGCAGATATGATTGAGCGTTTTAAAGAAATTATTGAAGAATTCAAGCCAGATATTATTACTGGTTATAATTCGGATGGCTTTGATCTGCCTTATATTAAAACAAGAGCTAAGAAATACAAACTCAAGATTGATTTAGGATTAGACTTCAGCGAGTTAGATATTAATCAAAGAGGAACAACTAAATCTTCAATAAAGGGAATTGTTCATATTGATGTTTATAGGTTTATTAGAAGAGTTTTCAGCACAGCATTAGATACTGATGTTTTCACTTTAGATGCTGTTTCAGAAGAGCTTCTTGGTGAGAAGAAAATTGATGTTGATATAAGTTCTTTGGCAAAACATTGGGATGATACTGATGATAAGTTAAGTGAATTTGCAAAATATAATCTTCATGATGCTGCTTTAAATTACAGGTTATTAGAAAAGATTTTTCCTAATTTGATTGAGTTCATTAAAATCATTGGTTTGTCTTTGTTTGATATTAATCGCATGAGTTTTTCTCAGTTTGTTGAATGGTATTGTATTAAACAAGCTAAATCTGCTAATCAGATTATTCCTAATAAGCCTGGGTATTATATTAGGCAGCAAAGATTAAGTGACAGGATCAAAGGTGCTTTTGTTTTTGAGCCAAAGCCTGGTTTGTATGATAATATTTCTGTTTTTGATTTTAGAAGTTTGTATCCTACTATTATTGCTTCTCATAATTTGAGTATTGGCACTTTGAATTGTGATTGTTGTCGTGGAGAAAACGAGATTAAGACAGAAAGAGGAACTTTTTGGTATTGCAAGAAGAAAAAAGGTTTTCTTAGCAGAATTATTGAGGATTTGATTACAAGAAGGGCAAGGGTTAAAGAAATTATGAAAGAAAAGCAGGATCCTTTGCTTAAGGCAAGAAGTCAGGCATTGAAATTGTTAGCTAATTCTTTTTACGGTTATCTTGCTTTCTCATCTGCAAGATGGTATTGTATTGAATGTGCTGAAAGCACAACTGCTTGGGCGAGAGAGTATATTCATAAAGTTATTGACGCTGCTAAAGAAAAAGATTTTACTGTTTTATATTCTGATACTGATAGTGTTTTCTTGCTGCTTAAAGATAAGAATAAAGATGATGCTTTGAAGTTTGCTGAGGAGATTAATAAAGAACTTCCAGAACTTATGGAGCTTGATTTTGAGAGTTTTTACAAGACAGGTATTTTTGTTAGTGTAAAAAGTGGAGAAGGTGGCGCTAAGAAGAAATATGCTATGCTTGACGAGAAAAACAAGATTAAAGTCAGGGGTTTTGAAAGCGTTAGAAGAAATTGGAGTTTTATCGCAAAAGAAATGCAGAAAAATATTTTAGAAATTGTTTTGAAAGAAAAAAATATTGAAAAAGCTAAGAATTACACTAAAAGTGTTATTAATGATTTAAGAGATCATAAGATTCCTTTAGATAAAGTTATAATTCACACTCAGCTTACAAAAGAGATTGAGGAGTATGAGACTAAAGGTCCTCATGTTGCTGCTGCTCAAAGGATGAAAAATAAAGGTTTGGATGTTTTTCCAGGAATGGTGATTAAGTTTGTTGTTACAAAAGGAAAAGGTTTAGTCAGAGATAAAGCAAAACTTCCTGATGAAATTACTAAAAAAGATTATGATCCTGAGTATTATATTAATCATCAGATAATTCCTGGTGTTGACCGCATCTTTGCTGTGCTTGGCTACAATATTAAGGAGATTGTTAGCAAAGAAGGCGAACAAAGCACTTTGGCCAGTTTTGGCGGAAATTGACGAAAAATTTAAATACTATTTGTTATTTTCTAGTGGTGTATGATGGGTATTAATGGAGAAGAGGATAATATGGAACAGAATGATGATTCTTTAGATAATATAAATAACTCAGAGATTAAAAGACGTTTTCGTGAACAAAGTCAAGAACGATTGTGGATAAAAAAATCTCTTGAAGACTTGATATTAAGTGTTAAAGCAGGCCAAGCAATAGACATTGCTTTGAAGCCTGAAACAATTCCTATTAAGCATCCTGTTACAGATGAAATTGTTGAATATACTTGTTTTGATTTTGCAGGTCATGAAAGTGTGAAAATCAGCGATATTAAATCAATTAAAGAAAAGTCCCGGAAGCTTTCTAATTTATATCCTGACTATTCACAAATGGTTGTTATGAGAGCTCAAGAACCAAATTTAGATTCTGCATCTAAAATTACACACGCAGAAGAATTGTTACTTTTTTCAGACAAGTTTCCAGAAGATATTTATTTTTACACTATTTTGTATTCTAAAAAAGAAAAAAACGAATCTATTTCTGATATTTCTGCTGCTTTTGAACTTGGTTTGGACGTTAAACATGCTAGGATTAAAAATCCGCCAATAAATTTACTAATGGAAGATGAAGAACAAATGAAATTAGAAGAAATTGATAAGTATTTTCAAATTGAAACACCAAAATACCTCGCTAAAATAAGAAAAGCTCAAGGTGAAATAGATGGTCTTGGAGTTTTTAGAGACACTTTAGGTGAAGAACTTTACAAGGAAAAACTTGAAAGTCTTCAATCAAAAATAAAGGCAGGCATTAATGAAATTAAAGATATTGAAAAAAGCAAAGAACTTTACATAAATGCATTAAAATCTCCTGATACTGTGAAAGAATATGTTGAAGAAAATGATGAATGGGCTGAAGAAGTAGAAGTGGCAGAAGAGGCTTATAGCACTCCTTTAGTTAAATTTGAAATTTTTGATGTTGGACCTCCTGTAAAAAAAGGAACAGAAGTGTTAGAACTTAAAGAACAGTATGAAAAGGCTGAATTTACTGAAGAAGAATCTAAAGGATCTGAAACAATTGATAAAAATACTGAAGAGATTATTGCAGATGACTCTAGTGTTTTTTCAGGCCAAGACGAGTATGATGGTGATTTTAGTGCTGAATCCAAGCAAAAAATTGGACAAATTGGTCAGGATATGCAATTTCAACAGCCGGCGAATGAAAAATTAGTAAATGAAAATGAAGATGATGACTCTTTTTCACTTAGAAATGTGAGTGTTGAAATGCCAGAATCGCCAAGTGGTGCTCAAAGAACAGCCGAGTTTATGGAAGATATAGACTTAAACCTTCCCGAATCTGGTGATAAAGGCAACATAGATCTTTTGTCTACAGGAAATTCTGCTGAAAATTCAGATATGTTTAGATTTGTTAAAGATAAAGAATTTCTTAATCAAAAATTTGATGAAAAATTAGGAGAAAAAATTGATATGGATGTTGCTTTTGTAGAAGATCCTAATGCTCTTCCTGTTGACAGCAACGTAGAGGTTTTGCCAGATCATTTTGGCAGAGGTGGTGGCGATTTTCAAAAAGCAGCTCCACATGAAACTGAAGTTACACGACAATTTAAAGAAAGAAGGCTAGGAATAGGATCGTCTGATCTTGCGGGATTAGTAGAAGACGTAAACCACAAAGAACCTGAACAATTAAGTTCTAAAGTTGCTAAAAATATGGCAATGCCAAAAGCAAGTCCTGCCGAAGATTCTGAAATTAAGGAAACACTGTATATTTCTCGAACTCTCAAAGGAATGTTTGATTCTGCAGACATTTTTTCTGTTTTTACTGTGAGCAATCCTGCTGAAGATGAATTTGGTTATATAACTCATGAAAAGTTTCCTTTGTCTGTTAAAGAAGTCGCTCAAGCATTTAGCGACGAAGCTATTGACAAAGAGGAGTTTAAAGAGTTAAGGAGAACGTACAAGACTTATCTGAAGAATTTAATGAACGTTGGAGAAAAAATGATTCTTTATGTTGATAATACTAATTACTCTGAAGAAGAAGAACAGAAGTTAGAAAATTTGCTAGGTTATACGTTTTATCACACTGGAGAATTATCTCCTAACAATGCAATAGAATACTCTGCCGTTAATTCTGGAGGGAAACTAGGATTTAAAAAGAAAGAAATGAAGAATGGTAAAATTCTACCTGCAAAAGACGTAAACTATGAAATTAAAGAAGATATTGCAGGGGAAGTTAAGCAAAAAAAAGAAGAAGTTGACGAAGCAGAGTTTGCTGAAAAAATAGTTGCTAAAACTAGATTAAATTTAGAAAATGAATTATGGTCAAACGGGGAAAAACCTGTTAAACAAATTGAAGAGACAGAGATAGATCCTGTCACTAGATTTAGAAAAACAAGATTAAAATCCGAGGTAAAGAAAATGAAATTTAAACAAAAAAAATCAAAATGGTACCAAGCAGGTTGGGGTGTGTTAAAAGGATTATTTGTAGGAACTGTTGTTACATTAGGTTTTATGGGATATGATAAAGTTTCTGAAAAAGTAAACCAAATGGAAAACAGAATAGAAATTGTTCAAGACCAAAATGTATCTTTGCAGAACAAAATAGATGAATTGATCAAAAAGCAAAAAGATTCTGAAGAGATTAAAGCAGTTCAGCCTGAAATACAAAAAATAATCAAAAAATACGAAACAATTCAGAATGTTTACGTAACAGAAATAAAATTATTGAAAGGAAATCATGAAGATTATATCAATAAATTAGATTCTGTTAAGAAAGGATTGAGTGAGTTGATTAAATCTGCTGATAAAAGTGATTTGTACAAGCAAAAGTTTGACGATATTGGGAAAAATCTAACTTCTCTTGACAAGAATTATGCTAAAACTTTGAAACAACTTGCTGATGTTCAGAAAGCAGTTAAAGATGTTGAAACAAGCATCGCAGGAGTTAAGAATTTAGATGAACTTAATGCGTTAGGTAACAAGTTAGGCAAGAAATTAGAGGGTATAAAGAGCAATTACAAGAATTTAGAGACACAAATCAATGAAATAAAGAAGAAATTAACAACTGATGCAGGACTTGTTAAGAAATGGGAAGTTGCTTATCAAGAAACTGAGAATTATATCAAAGGTTCTGGTTTTGTTTATGCTAAAGCAAGCAATCTTGTTGATAAGTTTGTTGTAATGCTTCAAACAGAGAATGAAATTGATGAGCCAACTCAAAGATTAGTTGCACTTGAACTTTCTAAAGCATATAAAATAGAAGAAAAACGTTTCATGGAAGATAACAAGAATTACAGAAAAGAATGGATTTCTCCTAAAGTGATCAAAAAAGTATTTGATAAATACTTAGGATTAAGAAAAATAGATCATAAGAAAGGCGATAAAGAAGCTATGTTTGATGCTCAGCAAACAATAACATACTTCAAGAAAAAATAATTTTTTTTATTTTTTATATATATTCTCTAAATTCTTTACTTCTTATAACAGTATTCAATATTTCAGCTTGTTTTGCCAGCTTATCTAGCTCCATTTTATCTAATGCATCTTGAGGTATGGCTTTTATTATTGGTCTAATAACTTCATTCAAATAAAGTTTGTAAGCTGTTTTCAAGTCAAATAATTCTGGCACTATTTCGGCAAATGTTTGCAAAATATCCATTATTTTTTTAATTGTTTTTTTGTATGCAGGATAATGTTTAATTAATTTTTTCATTTCGATGATTGTGTTGCCTGTCTGTGCTTGAAGAAATTTCAAAGGTTCTTTTCTATCTTTTGCACTAAATACAAACATTCCTAATTTTACTATTGGTGCTATTAATCTATTTAGTCTTGTTTCAAATGCAAATTCTGCTTGTTCTAGTTGATCAAATATTCTTGATTTTTCTCGTATAAAGTCTTTGAAAATTTTTGAGTTAAAGGGTATTGCTGAATCAAGCTGTCCTAATATTTTTAGGCATAATGGTTTGAATTCATATATATTTTTAGGCGCAGTATATAATTGGAAAAATAATTTGCTTAAGTCTTCATTGTTTATTTTTCTGTCAATAATTTTGATTTTATTAAGAAGAGCGATATAGCTTTTTTCTGAAGGATTTTTAATAAATGCATCAAGAGCATCTCCTAAAACTGCTATAGTTGCAACACATTCTGGGCGTTCTTTTTTAGTAAAAGTTCTTACTGCGTCTACTCCTAATACATCTGTCACCTCTTTCTTTTTTGCCATCTAAGTATTTTTTAATTTCTTCTTTTTTAATACTTTCGTAATAGAAACATTTTTAAAACAAATTGAAATTTTCAGAGTATTATGACATTTTACAAGTTTATAGCGAAATTATGGAAAAATCCTAGGAGAAACATGAAGGAACAGTACAGGAAATATCTTCAGGAATGGAGAAAAGATCCTGTCACTCTAAGGATTAAAAGACCTACTAGGCTTAATAGAGCTAGAATGCTTGGTTATAAGCCTATTCTTGGTATTATTCTTGTCAGGCAGAGAGTTAAAGCAGGCTCTCATAGGCGTCCTAGAATCACTAAGGGAAGAAGGCCAAAAGCAAGCAGGCAGACTATGATTCTTAGAAAAAATTATCAGCTGATTGCTGAAGAAAGAGCTTCTAGAAAATATACTAATTGTGAAGTTCTTAACAGTTATGAAGTGGGTAATGATGGTAAGCATTATTGGTTTGAAATCATATTAATAGAAAGAAATCATCCTAATATTGTCAAGAATCCTAATTATGCGGGTGTTGCAGCAAAGAAAGGCAGAGCTCATAGAGGTTTGACTAGTGCTGGCAGAAAAGTCCGTGGTTTAAGACATAAGGGCAAAGGTGCTGAAAAAGCTCGTCCAAGTAGAAGAGCTAATAAAAGAAGAATGTAAAAAGGGTGGTATTTCTGGCTAAGAAAAAAAAAGCCAAGAAAAAAACAAAGGCTAAAAAAACAGTATCTAAGAAAAAAGCCAAAGAAGAAGTAACTGAAAAATCTAAGAAAGAAGATACTTTTGAGGATGAAGAGTTTGCTGATTATGAAAAAGAGGGTTATGGTGAGTTCTTGAAGGAGTATCATGATACTGATGATGAGGAAGAGGAAAGCTGTGATGGTGAGTCTGCTGAGTGGAAAGAAGAAGAATTTTGATTTTTTGCAGTAAAAATTTTATATTTGACATATTTCTTGTCTTCGAGAGGGGGATTAAATCAATGATTAGTAACTACTTAGAAATACTAAATTAATAGAAACATTTATATATAAGTGCTACTCCTCAGTAGTTTAATCGTTAAATTGCTATATGATTAGGTGAGAAAAAATGAATGAACCTCAAAAAGATATGGATAAAATAATTCAAAACAATATTGTTAATAATATTATGAAAAATAAGAATTCTGACGTCTTAATAAATAAAGATGTTCACAAAAGAAATTATTTCAAAATTGGAGCTTATGTAGGAACTTTTCTTATTGCTCTTGCTGAAATGTTAGGCATTGGTGGAGAAAAACAAGTAAAAGCACAAGATATTTTCGCAAAACCAAGTCAATATATGAAAGATAAAGATTCTGGAAGAGTAACTGCAGGACTTGGAGTTTACAAAGATAAAAATGCTCAAGCTGCTGATTTAATTGAAGAATTCAGAGTTTCTGTTGGTGCAGAAGGTGTTGCTACTTTTAATGTTGGCGAACCAGGCGAACCAGAAATAAGTGTTTTCGGAAATTATCATCTATTTAGACCCGGAAGAGATGTGTCTCAAGCACAATCAGGTATGGTTGGTGCTCAAGCAACTTTTTATTCTGGTGCTTTTTTTGCGGCTATGGCCGCTGCTTGGCAATATAAAGATTTTAATTTTAATAAAGAATCAAGCCATGGAAACTTAACTTATGTTGATCAAATTAATCAAATTATTGGTCGTTTAGCTTTAGGTGCAAATGACGCTCAAGACAGCGGATGGTATGGTTTTTTAGCTACAGAATTTAAAGCTAATTTTATTGGAAGTCAAGAATATAATGAAGATACTAGTGATGCTAATGTACAAGCTCATCTTGAAAAATTCTTAGCATCTGGTGAAAACTTTGATACAAGTATATATGCTAGAATGGTATACAAACATGAAAATTCTCAAGAATATTTTATTTCAGACGCAGTAAAAGTAGATAGTCTAAGTATAGAAGCAGGCATAGATCATATGATTTCTAAATATTTTGGTTTAGGAGTTTCTTTAGGATGTGAAATGATCTGGCCTGACAATGCAGCTGGAAATAATATGAGAGAAGATGTGCTTGGAAAAATCGCATCTAGACTTCATTTCAAACCACATGATAAAGAAGGAAATGATTTCATGGAAATCACTTTAAGTCTTTGGTATGAAGGTATGGGTATATCTAAAGATGAAGCAGGAGCTCAATTAGACTTTACTTTTTATTTCCCAACTATTTCAAGAATGGCTGAAAAAATTAAAGAACCTTCTGGAAAATCTGGTATTTCCAAAAGAGGAGGCAAAGTAAGTTTTATGTCCTCTTCTGAAAGTAAGCCAAAGCAAAATTACATTCCAAAAGTTAAAAACTATACTGGAAGAACACACAAACAATAAAATAAAATTCATGAGGTTTAAAATAAAATGAGAAAAATACAAAAACTTGCAAAAGAAGAAAATAAAAATCAAAACTGGTATCAAACTAAAAAAGCAAAAGTAGGTATGGCTGTTGCTTCTTTTTTCGCTTTGATTGGTCTTGGTAGTTGTCAAACAGAACAAAAGAAAATTGATTACTTTCCAAACGATGCTTTAACTGCTCCAGAAATGGATGACAAAGATATGGATAAAATAGAGGATAAAAACTTAAATGCTAAAATTAAGAAAATATTAAAATCTCAGACAGCTCCTGCAGCTATTCCGCAATCTCAACCTTTATTTAGTGATGCTAAAGTAGATGAGCTTGCTAAAAAAGTAACTAAGGATTATTCTGCATTTGAAAAAATGGCAGATATTTACAAATCAATGAAGAAAAGTATTGATTTTGCTGAGAGTAAAGATAAAAAATTAGCAATTAATCTTGATTCATTAAATGATAAGAAAGATGACATAAAGAATTTGAAAGCAGATGCTTGTCCAGAATTATACCAAGAAATTCAAAAAGCAGCTTCTTATATTAGCAAGCTTGTTCTTTCAAGAGCAGGTATGTATATCAGTGAAAAAAACTACGACCTTGCAAAAGGTAACACTGATTTAGCTGACATTTTAAGCAAACACGCTATTAATGGCAAAGGTACTAAAAAGCATTCTATGTATAAGATTGTTGAATCTGCTAACAAAGAGATCAAGACAAGAAATGATTTGATCAAGAAAGAAAATGAAGGCAAAGACGAAAAAGATCAGAAAAAAGAAATAAAGGAATTAGAAGAGTCTTTATATGGTCTTGGTCAAGCTGTTTATGAAAGTTTCAAAGACAAAGAAGTTAAAAAGCTTCAGGATTTTAAAAATGTCAAAAACAGCATCTTAGAAAAAGTAATCTCTGATTATAAGCAAGAACTTAAAGATTATTTCTTAGAAAGAATAGCTGGCATTGATGACGAGAATTATGATTTTGATGTTGAAAAACCAAAACCTAAGACAATTGAAGATTTATTCAAAGGTCTTTCTGGTAATTATGATGTTAACAATGTCAAGGCTTTATTCAATTTGAGTTCAGCACTTGTTGATAAATATATCTCAGAAAATGCAATTAAGTTAAAAGATATGGAAGTAGAAGCTGCAAATTTTGAAAAAAGGAAAGAGTATTTTGCACTTGATCTTAAACTTGCTGTTGTAAGTTATTTGATTAAGACTTACTTGCCAAGTAACACTGGCATAAGCGGAGATAGTAAAGAATTCGCTAAACCAGAAGTTCAAGAAAATGGTATTAACAATTTGCTAGGTGCAGGGTATATTATGTATCAAACACCTGAAGAAAAAGAATCAGGTGAAGCACAATCAAAGCCATCTACTGGTAAAAAGAAAGGTTTCGGAGGAAACTAATCAAAATGAAAAATAAATTAGCAATTTGGATTATATTTATTTTAATGCTTTCAGTAGCAGTATTTGCAGCTGGGCATCAAATTACTTTTGTATTTGATCAAGGAAATGTTCAAGATGCTGCTGTTCTACCATTTGTTTGTGGAGACAGTAATTGTATTAATTTAAACACATTTCCAAATGCAATTGATGATAATAATCCTAATGATAATGTTGTTACTATTAATTTCCCTTCACAATTAGCTTCTCAAAACGGCTATGCGTTGTTCTTTACAGCTGCTGGTGGTTACAGAGTTTTAGAGATTTGGACAGATGCTAGTGGTAATGCTCAGACAACTGTTAAATCAAGTGATTTCCATGATGGAACTTTTGATTTCACAAAAGCTGCTGTTTGTGCTGCTGATATCTCAACTTTCACAGTTGATGTTACAGGAAATGAAACAGAGCCTGTTAACATAAATTCTACTGTTGATTTTACAAGTGCTACAAAGACTGCTTTTACTTCAACTAGCACTAAAATTCAAGGAATTCCTCCTGAATTAATCAGTTTTTATTCTGCTAATACAGAAGTTACTCTTGATATATTAGATGAAACTGATGCTAATGTATATACTGATACAAAAGCTTACAATCTTTATGTTGAAGATTCTGCTCCATCAAACTGGTCTTGGACTCCTGGAACAGCAGGAACTTATACAGCTAAAGTTACAAGTCAAGTTAATGATAATATTTGTGAATTAACTCCTGAAAATTCAGCTGCTCAATTATTTAATGTTTATGCTCAAAATCCTACAGGTGTTTGCACTGCTTTAATCAGTAATTTAGATATACTTGATAATAATGTTTATTCAAATGAGGAATTTACTTTTGAATTTGATTGGAGTTCTGAATTAATTGATGACCAAAGTAATGTTATGGATATTCAGTTAGATTTTGATTGGGAAATTCTTGATTCAAATGATCAAGTTGTTAGTTCAGGTCATGTTAATACATTCCCTGCAAATGAAAAGCCTAAGAATTATACAATAACTGCTCCAATTATTGCAAATGAAAAAGAATTTGATGAATATACTTTGAAGATTGTTGTTAACCCAAGTAATCCTCAATGTACTCAGGAAATTCCTTCAACTCAATATATTAATTTTATTGTTTGGAAAGATGAATTGCAAAATTATGACTTAACTTTCAAAGTTCTTGAACAAAGTGGAAGTACAAACAACCCTCTAAAAGATGCTGTTGTTACTTTAACTGATTCAAACAGCAACGAAGTTAACAAGACAACTGATGGGAATGGAGATGCTGTTTTCAGCAACCAAGTAGAAGGTCAATATGATTATAGAATAACTAAATCAGGTTATCAAACTAAGAATGGTATTGTTACTCTTGATAGAAGTAAGACAATTACTTTAACTATGTTAAAATCAAGCACAGGAAATCAAGCTCCTGAAGTTTATTTGCCAAGCGAAATGAATGTTGTTGATAATGAGTACATTGATATTGAATTAAATAATTATGTTTATGACGATAATGATGCTCCTGAAGTTTTAGACTGGACTATTGTCGGCGGAACAAACGAAGGAAAACAATTCACAGGACTTAATGAGAATATTAATGTTTTAATCATGGCAGGTAATGTTGCTAGAATTACTGGAACTGATGAAGGTAATGATTTAGTTACTTTCAATGTTAAAGATACTAATGGTGCTTCAAGCAATGATGCAATTACTTTCACAGTTATTACTGCTGATAATAATGCTCCTGTTTGGGATGAAGATTTAATTACTAAAGAAATTGGTGTAATTAATGCTAATGAAGGTAATTTAGACAATCCTTATGTTATGTATCTGCCTAGATATGTTGAAGATGACATAACTGCTTCAGAAGATCTTGTTTACAGTTTAAGTTTAGCTTTTGATAATGCTAATCTATTACAAACTGAATTAGAAACTTTATCAGGCATTACTATTGATAACAAATATTTGAGTATTAGACCTGATGCAGACTTTTTCGGTAAAGTTGATATTACAATTACTGCTGAAGATGCAAGTTTAAACACAGATGATGCTGTTGTTCAATTAGAAATTATAAACTCTAATGACGCTCCTGTTGTTAAAGACGGAATAAACAAGATAAGTATTGATGAAAATGATGATCTAGCTAATATTGTTGACATTAGCAATGCTTTTTATGATATTGATGAATATTATGACCCTGCTGTTGATAGTTTAACTTATGAAGTATTAAACAAGCCAGCAGATATTGAAATTAATGTTGATAATGATGATAAAGAATTAAGTATTAGATTGCTTAATGCTAATTTAGCTGGAATTAAGACTTTTGATTTGAAAGCTAAAGATTCTTTCAGTCAAGAAGTAACTTTAGAAGATATTGAAATAGAAATTGTCTTTGAAGACGATGCTCCTGTTATTAGTCCAGTTATTCCAAATGTTCCAATGAATGGAGATCCTTTTGAAGAAGATGACGACCCTTACTCTTATGCTCTTTGGGATCATGGAAATGATGAAGAAGATGCTGATGAAGATTTAATTTGGGAAGCTTCAGGTTATGATGAAGATTTAATTAGTGTTGAAATTGATAATAATGATAATGAGAAATGGATGACCGTTACTCAATTGCAAGATGCTTTTGGTGTAACAACTATTACTTTAACTGTTAAAGACAGTGCAGATAATACTGACACACAAGATATTACTGTTACTGTTACTGGTGTAGAAGACGCTCCTATAATTGATGTACTTCCAAATGTTGAAGTTCAATGGAATGCAGTAAATATAATCAGTTTTAATATAACTGACGCTGATTTCCCTGCTGATAATGTAGATGTTGAAGCTTTAATTGATCCTGCATTAATTGGTTGGATTACAACTCCTACAAATACAGATATTGTCGATACTATTATGACTGTTGATTTTGAATTTACTCCAGCAGAATATGGAACTTTCACAGTTAATGTTACTGCTACAGACAGTTATTTTTTAGATGACACTAAATCATTTGAGCTTAGTGTTGTTGACAACATAGTTCCTGAATTTGCTAACACAGATCCAGCAAATGCTACAGACTTTAACTATGATTCAAACTTTAATTATAACTTTAATGTTGATGTAACTGACGCAAGTAATAATGTTGTTGAAGTTATCTTTGAATTAAATGATGCTTTAGGAAACTTAATTACTGAAAATGCAAGTCAGACTGGAATTAACTGGGATTACACAGTTGCTCAAGCTTTAGATGTTGGAACTTATGAATACAGATGGACTGCTACTGACGATGCTGTTCCTGCTAATGTTGTTTCTTCAGACTGGACAACTTTTAATGTTATAAAGATAGATCCAGCAATGATTTTAACTCTTGATACTTTAGACCAAAACTTAACTGGTTTAACACAAGGAGATACTGTTGCTATTCTTGGAACTTTAACTGATCCTGCGGATGGTGACTTAAAGCTTTATGTTGATACTCTTGAAATTAAGAGTGAAACAGTTGCTGCAACTATTAGTGAAAATTATCAATTTAATGATGAAGGAACATTTATTGTTACTTTTGAATTTGCAGAATCAACAAACTATAATGCATTTAATGTAACTCACAGTGTACAAGTTGATGATACAATCGCACCTCAATTTAGTGCAGAAAATGATGCACAAGATGCAACTTATGATCCAAGTGCGGATTATACTTGGAATGTTACAATTACAGATAATGTTGATGTTAATGATGCAAGTGTTATGTTAGTTATTAATACAGTTAATTATCTAGCAACTCCTCTTGGAAACGATGTATATGAAGTTTCAAGTACAACTTATCCAATTTTAGCTGGTCTTGATGCTGGTGTTTACAATTACAACTGGGAGGCTGAAGATACTTCTGCAAATCCAGCAAGTACAACTCCTGGAGTTTTGACAATTAGTCCAGCAGATGCTGTTATGGTTTTGACTCTTGATGATGGTGTGTTAGGCCCTGTTGAT
>JAFCDQ010000004.1 GCA_017609645.1 Candidatus Woesearchaeota archaeon | reverse complement strand
TTTATAATTTTATATTAGGATTACTCCTTATTTTATGGAGTTTTGTATTTTAAGGCTTACATTAAATATTTTCTAAAATAAAATATGCGCTTTCTCAACATTCACCCATATTAAAATAGTGCAAATATAGAAAACTAATCTTCAAAAACTTGCCTTTTTTTCTGCAAAACCAAGAATAAAAATATTCCAACAATAGTTATAATAAGTCCAAATAAAAATTCTATCAAAGCAGTTGCACTTGCAGATAAAAGTTGTCCTGTTTCTTCTACTGGCATAGGATTTGAAGCTTCAATTGTGTTAACTCCTGCTTGACCCAAAAGAATCAATCCGGCAGCTAACAAAACAATTGCGCCTAAAAACCCTAATGGCTTATAATCCTCATCTTTCATAATTATAACACTCAAAAGAAATTTATAAACTTAACTGAAACTAACTTCCTGTCCGACCTGTATGTTAGGTTTATCTGCAAATCCTGAATTAACCTCTATAACATACTTTGAAAGAAATTGTGAAGAATAAAGAGGACACAGGCTCTCTGTGCAAGGCTCTGCATTCTTGACAATTTGAACAATATTCTTCTCACTATCAAGAAAAATCATGTCTAAGGGGATTAACATGTTTTTCATCCAAAAAGTTCTTTCTTTTTCATCCTGAAAAATGAAAAGCATTCCTTCATTTTCTCCAAGCTCTTCTCTATACATCAATCCTTTTGTTATTTCATCTTGACTTTCTGCAACTTCTACACTGACTTTAACATCATCAAAATAAACAGAAGTTATGTTTTGTGATTTATAGGAATTATAAAACAGCAAGAATATAACCATCAAAAGAACACATAAAACCAAGATGGTTGTTTTTTTCATCTTCTGATTTTCTTTTCTGTCTCTGCAATCTTGATTCTTGTTTTAATAACAGTATCTGGATTTAAAGATATAGAATCTATTCCACACTCAACAAGGAATTGTGCAAAATCAGGAAAATCACTTGGAGCTTGTCCGCATATCCCTATTTTTCTCTTGTTTTTCTTAGCTTTTAATATAACACTCTTGATTAAAGTTTTTACAGCTTCGTTCCTTTCATCATAAACATCACTTACTATCTCTGAGTCTCTGTCTAAACCTAAAGTTAACTGAGTCAAGTCGTTGCTTCCAATAGAAAATCCATCAAATATTTTTGCAAATTCATCAGCTAATATAACGTTTGAAGGTATTTCGCACATAACATAAATTTCCAAACCATCTTTTCCCCTCTTCAATCCTTGTTTCTCCATTATTTTCAAAACTTTTTTCCCTTCATCTATTGTACGACAGAATGGTATCATAATTTTAACGTTCTTTAATCCAAATTCTCCTCTTACTTTTTTGAACGCTCGACATTCTAATTCAAATGCTTCTCTGTAACCTTCTTTGTAATACCTTGAAGCTCCTCTCCATCCAATCATTGGGTTATCTTCTTCTGGCTCATAATCTTTACCCCCAATTAAGTTTGCATACTCATTACTCTTAAAATCACTTGTCCTCACAATAACATCTTTAGGATAAAATGCAGCTGCAATCATTCCAATTCCTTGCGCTAGCTTATCAATATAAAATTGTTTTTTATCTTTGTAAGCTGCTGTCAAACTATCTATTTTCTTTTTTATTGCAGCATCTTTAATTTTATTATAATTTATGAGTGCATTTGGATGTATTTTTATGTAAGAATTAATAATAAATTCCTCTCTTGCTAATCCGCATCCATCGTTTGGTATGAAAGAAAATTCAAATGCAGAACCTGGACTTCCAACATTCATCATGATTTTTGTCTTTGTCTTTGGAATTCTAGATATATCTGTTTTTTTTATTTCATATCTTAAAGCTCCACTGTATACTTTTCCCACTTCCCCTTCACTGCAGGATACAGTTATATTCTGTCCTGATTTAACTTTTCTAGAAACATTATTAGTTCCAACAACACAAGGTATTCCAAGTTCTCTGCTGACTATTGCGCTATGACAATTATTTACTATTACGGGTGTTAATTTTTTAGTGAAAACTATGTATGTATGATTGTCTGCAACAGTAATGTTATAAACATCTTGAGGCCATGATTTTCCAATAATACATGCTCTTTGCATCCTTAAGTCTCCCTTTAAAAAAGAATTTATTTTTTCATTATCGATTTTCCTAAGGTCTCTAGATGAAACATACAAATTTCTTGTTTTAAGATCAGTTAACTTTCCTCTATAATCCCCATCTAAGATCTGTTTTGCAGAAAAAAATCTTGTCTGCATCTTTCTCTCACTAACTTCTCCCTTAACTCTTTTTGTAAATTTAAGTATTTGATTTAACTTCTCCACAATTTGCAGATTGTGGATATTTCTATTTTTTCCTACAAGGGGGACAATTCCGATTTTAAGACAAGCTACAATAACTGCCTCAAGTAGTCTCTCATTTGAGATATAGATACTGATCCTGTTGTTACAAAAACAACCATCTCCATCAATAACCCCTCCTAAAAAACTAAGAGATAATTCAGAGCTTCCTTCAAGAAGTGTTGTGACAATATTTTGTTCTTGTTCGTACATATCATACGCAACTTGTTTTGAATACATTCTATAAGCATTAGCCTGCCCTACAGCAGGCTTATCTCTTATCATTCCTGTAGAAACTTTTTTAATACATTCTTTGAATCTTTTATTATAAACATTAGTCATACATTCTTGCATATAATTGATGAACCCTTCTTTTTCAGGAATTTTTTTCTGTATGAACTGAACTTCTCCATGTGTTCTTGAACGATAGATGTGCCCGTCAGTCATTATGCCTCCAAGAAGATAAGCTATTTTCTTATCTTTTTCAGAATCTAACTGCAAAACAGGAATTTTTTGAGCTATGCAGACTGCCTCTTGTTTTTCTATCATTTCCCGGATAGAAGTATCAACAATTTCTGAATTCCTAATATTGACCATCTTATGGTCTGGGGTTACTCTCAAAAGGTTATCTTTGATTCTCCCTGTTTGTGAAATAGAGATATTTATTGTAGAAGATTGACTTTTCATAAGGTCTAATATAGGTTTCCATTCTATTCTTTTGGTTTTCTTATTGAAGGATAATGTTAAAAGCCCTTCATAACCAGATTCACAAAGTTGACAAAACGTTCTAAATCCCTTGTTTGTGAGTATTTTTGTTTCTCCATCAAAACAAGTTCTTCCTCCTTTATCTGTAACAATTGCAGATGCTATTTTCATTATAGGCTCCCAGTCTGGATCTGTCATGTCTGTAACTAAAACCTGCCCTTTCTTGAAATTATGAATACCTTTAACATCCATTATTACATTTGCAGCTCCTGCCCCTATCTTGCTTCCAACACTATCTCCTTCTGTAATTAGTTTTCCTTTTTGTTTTAAGACATATTCTTCTAGTACATTAACATTTTTTTGACTCTGAACTGTTTCAGGACGAGCCTGTACAATGAACAATTCTTTTGTTATCCCATCTTTTGCCCATTCCATATCCATTGGTTTATTATAATGATTTTCAATTATGACTGCCCATTTAGCTAACTGTAAAACTTCTTCATCGTTTATTGAGAACTTATTTCTCATTTTTTCATCTACTTTAATATTTTTAACAGGCTTTTTTCCGCCCTCATTATAAATCATCTTTATCTCTTTTTCACCAATTTTTTTAGAAATTATTGGCTTGAAGCCTTGTTTTAATGTTGGTTTGTGAACATAAAACTCATCTGGATTTACTGCCCCTTGTACTACGTTCTCTCCTAACCCATATGCCGAAGTAATAAAAACTGCATCTTTAAACCCAGATTCAGTATCAATTGAAAACATGACTCCTGATGAAGCTTTATCACTTCTAACCATTTTCTGCACTCCTATGCTTAATGCTATGTTAAAATGATCAAAGTGCTTATCTTCTCTGTAAGAAATAGCCCTGTTAGTGAATAATGAAGCAAAACATCTTTTGCAAGCTTCTAATAATACTTTCTCTCCTTTAATGTTCAAGAATGTTTCTTGCTGTCCTGCAAAACTAGCATCTGGCAAATCTTCAGCAGTTGCTGAACTTCTTACTGCAACATCTACAATCCTTCCTTCTTCTTTACACAGTTTATCATAAGCTTTCCTTATTTCTTTTACTATTTCTTCTGGTATCTCTTCATTAAGAATTAATTGTCTAACCTGCTTCCCCTTTGCCATCAGGTTTCTAGTATCATGAGTGTTCAAATCTTTCAAAACTTCTTTTATATGTTTTTTCAAACCATGACTTTTGATTAAATGCCTGTAAGCATAAGCTGTTACTGCAAAGCCATTTGGAACTTTAACACCTTTCTTTTTTAGCTCCCTATACATTTCCCCTAAAGAAGCATTTTTCCCACCAACCAAAGGAACATCTTTAATTCCAAGTTCATCAAACTGTAAAACAAACTTCTGACCTCTTTTCATAGTATAAAAAAAGAATTAGAGTTTATAAATTTAAGCTAAAAATAAAGGGAAGATAAGTTTATAAAGTTCCTTATATCCAGAGCGTGTCTAAAAAATAATTCTAAATAGTTAGCTCACCTCATTTAGATTATCTAAGTCATAAAGGAGGTGATTAAGATGCTAACTAGATGGAATACGATTGTAAACAATATAAATTTTGTTCTTTTGGAGGTAAAGCGTTTAACGCAAAAATTAATAAGAAAAAAGGAGGGAAGAGGCAGAAATCCTAAGCATAATGTTACAAAATATGCACAATTAATTGTTTTAAAAGAGTTTGAAAAACATAGTTTAAGAAAAGCAGAAGCAAGATTAAGTAAATTTGTTATTGGACAGCGAGTAGATCATTCAGTGATCGCTTATTGGGAAAATAAACCTGAAATTGCTAGATGCTTAAAGATTATTATTTCACGTGCCGGAAGGCTCTTAGATAAACTCTGTAAACCGGAGTTTACATTCGTTGATGCAACTAAGTTTAGTAGTTTGAAAATTGAAGAAATAGAATTTCACGTAGCTAATAGAATTGCAAAAAATACATTGTATCCAATTGGAGTTAGTTTTCATACAAAAACAATTCATGATGCAATAAAAGAATGTCTTCCACAGGGGAGTAGAATTGTTTATGCAGATGCGGGCTATGATGCAAACAAAGCAATTGGAGTGATGTTTGAGAAAGGATATATTCCAGTTATTTGTCCAAACAAGAATAGATGGAAAGGATATTACAGAAAAAGAGCAAGAAAAATATACAATCAACCAGTACATCGTCTTGGATATAGGCAAAGAGGAAGGGGAGAAAGTATGTTTGGAAGTTTAACTAATGAGTTTGGAGATAGATTTAAAGCAATTAATAAAGAAGCAATGCAAGTAAGAATACTTGCAAGGATGGTGAGTTATCAAATAAAAATAATTATTAGAGCTAAAGAAGGAAAATTAGAACTTCAAATACTAATTGTTAGACACGCTC
>JAFCDQ010000003.1 GCA_017609645.1 Candidatus Woesearchaeota archaeon | reverse complement strand
AGGTACTAAGGGTGCGTATTAATGTCGTAGTGTTTAGTTAAGAAATAATTGCCAAGGGCAAGTATTAATGTTGCTGTGTTTATTTTGAATATAGGCGTCAAGGACACGTATTTTCTAAATGAGCAAAGTATAAATATAACGAGACTTTTCATGAAATAAAGGAGGTAAAATAAAATGTTATCAAAAATACCAATAGATTTGTCAAAAGTATCAAAAGAAAACATAGACAAAGAAATTCTAAGAATAGGAATGATTGCTGAACTTGATGCTGTGAGTTTATATGAACAGCTAGCTGCAGAAACACAAAATGCTGATATAAAGAAAATTTTGCTAGACATAGCAAAAGAAGAAAAAACACACATCGGCGAGTTTCAAGCAATGCTGTTGAAGCTTGATGAAGAGCAAGTTAAAGAAATGGAAGAAGGCAAAAAAGAAGTAGAAGAATTAACAGGAAAATGACTGAACAAAAACAAATCTATAAATGCAATGTCTGTGGAAACATAGTCGAAGTCTTGCATTCTGGAGAAGGAGAATTAGTATGCTGCGGACAGGCAATGGAATTACAACAAGAAAAGTCACAAGAAGAAGGGCATGAAAAACATGTTCCTGTAATAGAAAAGACAGAAAAAGGCTATAAGATTAAAGTTAGCAGTGTGCCTCATCCAATGGAAACAGAACATTATATTGAATGGATGGAGATAAATGCAGATGGCAAGTCAGGCAAGAAATTCTTAAAACCAGGAGATGCACCAGAAGCAGAATTTTTTGTTCAAGCAGAAAATGTTAGCGCTAGAGCATATTGTAATGTTCATGGATTATGGAAAAGCAAATAACTTAAACAGTTTTACTAAAACGTTTTTCAGCTTTGATTCTAGCATGATCTACTTGTAATTTATCATAGAGGAATTGCCTTGGTCTAGCTAAACAAGTTGTAACTATGCCGTGTTTTTTATAATAATGAGAAACTTGACGCCTCATATCATCATACTCTCCATTTTCTTGACCGCCTCTTATAAAATAATCTTCTTGATCTAACACAAGAATCATGGCAGGATGCCCAAAAGCTTCTTTAACAAAAGTGCCAATTTTCTTAAAATTATTTAATCTATACTCACTTGATTTGCCAAATTTTAGATAAATCATAATAGGTAAATTATCTATAAATACAAGATTAGGAATAGAACCTATTACCTCAGTATCAGCCAGAATTCTCATATGACTGGATCGCTCATTTGAAGAAGCTTTATCTTCTAAAAGAGTGTGCTTTGGAGGGCCTGCGCAAAATTTTAAAATAAAATTGGCAAGACGTTCTTCTTTCTGAAGTGCTAATTCATTTACTCCTCCATTTTCTGAATTTTTTTTAGCAGTATATACAAGATTTCTATTATATTCATCACAGATATAATCTATAATATCAGGCAATAAATTGCCAAAATTTGATTCAAAAGGAGCATTTGGAAATTGATCAAAAATATCCCTATACCATTTCAACAAAGCTGAAGAAGAAGGAAATATTTCTTGAATTGCTTTCGCAAGTTTTTTTACTTCTGGTTTTGTTTTAAATCTGCTTAAATACTTTGGAGGTTTTTGAAATTTTACAACTGTTTTAAAGCCTTTAAGCTCTTCAACAAGTTCATTTATTGATTCAGTATTCATACACCCACCTAAATTTGCCTTATTCCTACTTAGTAACAAACACTATATTATAAATTTTACTATGAATCATATAGTCTAGAGAAGATAAATTATTAAAAGATTGAATTTTCTACTCAATTCTAAAGGGGGAATTATGGCTGAGACTTTTACTGAAGAACAAAAAAAGATATTATCACAATTTGTCACGAATAATAATAGTGATGTCTACTGTATCAAGAACCTTCCGCAAGAAGTAGTAGCTGTACTATTTGCATTCTACAGCAGAAGCGAGAAAACATTCAGAGAGAACTTGCTGCAAATAATGGAACAAGGAGATCTTGATTTATCAAATGTTAATGATCTTTATGCTGATGGAGAAGAATACTCTGCAGCAAAAGAAAAAGCAGCAAAATTCCATAAAAAATGGGTATTAAACTTCGGGCATTCAAGCATAGCAGAACATGCAAACATAAAATATGCACTGCAAAACATATCAAATGTTTTTACAAAAATAATAGAAGACAATAGATTAGGCAGTTTCACTGAAAAGTCAAGCAGATATGTGATATTTGACAAAGACCATTTCTATAAACCAAAAAACATTATGGAATCAGAATTCAAAGAAGAATATCTAAATTTAATGCATTTGCTTTTTGACACATATGAAAATTTACAAGTACCAATGATGCAATTTATTCGAGAAAGAATGCCTAGAGAGGAAACAGTAAGTGAACGAGCATATGAAGCAAGTGTCAAAGCAAAAGCATGCGACATAATAAGATATATACTGCCAGCATCAACACTAACAAGCTTAGGAATGGCAATAAATGCAAGATGCGCAGCACATGCAATAAGAAAATTATTATCCTCTCCTCTTGAAGAATCACAAGTTATTGGCAAGAAAATGCTTGAGGAAGGCAAAAAAATCTGCCCAACACTACTGCTTTTCGCAGATCAAAATCCATATATTTCTGAAACAAATGAAAAAATGTTTGAAATCGCAAAAGAAAAAATAGGAGATAACTCAATCACTTTAGAAAAACCAGTAAAAATAGTGAATTATGATACAGATACAGAAGATAAATTAGTCGCCGCGATGTTATATCCTTATTGTTCACAAAGTTATACTGACATTTTAGAAAAAGTCAGAAAAATGAGCCCAGAAGAAAAAGAAAACATAGTAGATGAATACTTGAAAAGAATGGGGCCGCATGATTATCCGTTAAGAGGACTAGAACATATTTATTTCACAACAGAACTGATAATGGACTTAGGAGCATTCAGAGATGTGCAAAGACATAGAATAGTTACGCAAACTGTGCAATTAAACACCTGCGACCATGGATATGAAACACCTCCTGATATGATTGCAGCAGGCTTTAAAGAAGATTATGATCTGGCTATGATAAAAGCAAAAGAACTTTATAACAAAGTTAAAAAGAAATTTCCGCAAGAAGCACAATATATAGTGCCATATGCTTACAGAAAACAAATGATATTCACATGGAATCTACGAGAACTAGAACATTTTATTCGACTAAGAAGTTCTGAACACGGACATGAAAGCTACCGCAAGTTAGCACAACAAACACATGAAGAGATTGAAAAAATATTTCCATTATTAGCAAAATACTTGCGTGTTAACAAAAATGAATATTATCTAGGAAGATTAAAAAGTGAAATACAATTTGATGAGAAATTGAAGTCAGGAAATATTGATTGACATTCTTCTTGATTTATAAATTTTTTTTACAATCTCTTTTTTACCAATAAAATAATCTAAGCCAACATCTTTTAAATGTGTGTGAATTAAATTTATTGTTTTATCACCATATTTTGGTTTTAGTAATATCAGCTTTTGACCCCAAAAATCTAACTTCATTAAAAGATTGCCATAAGTTTTAAAATCACGCAAACCTTTTTTTACACGTGATGATAATGCTACCTGATTTGTTAATTTATCAAAAGCGTCTAAATCAATCGGTAAAAACAATTTTTCACATAGTTCTTTTAATTCCTCTTCACCAGGACCAAAAAAATCAATATATTCACGAAATTTTTGAGAATGATAAATGCTTTCAATTTTTTCTCTCTCACCTAAAAGAGGAAATAACCCAATATCCTTTATATGTTCAGTTAAAACAGCACAAGATTTCTCGCCTAGCCCATTTCTCATATAAAAAATTTTATCATCGCGTTTTTTAATAATATCAAACAGATTCTTATATGTCTCAAAATCCCAAATAGCATTTTTAATCCAGCTCATAATACTTATATTAAAATTTTTACTTTTAATAACAGATTCTATGCCTTGATAATTTATAGGGCTATGAAGAATACGACATACTTCTTCTTCACTAAGCTTTAAAATTAATTTTTCGTCATCAGGATCTTTTAAGATATCTTCTAAAACAGAAATTGATTCATTAATTGTAATTACAGTTCTATTTTCGAATCTTTTTTTATAATCTTTCATGATTTCTTCATATTTTTTCATATTTTTCTGCAAGTCTATAAAAGCTTTAAAAATCTTCTCTTTTACAGTAACAAAATCTATTTAAACCAGTACTAATTTTGACTAAATAATGGGGTTTAATTTTAAAGAATTACAAGAGGTTGATCCTGCAATATATGAAGTTCTAAAGAATGAATTAAACAGACAGAGGAATGTGATAGAATTAATTGCTTCTGAAAATATAGTAAGTCCTGCAGTGCTGCAGGCAATGGGAAGCTGGCTTACCAACAAGTACAGTGAAGGATATCCTAACAAAAGATATTATGGCGGAAATGAACACGTAGATGTTTCAGAACAACTTGCAATAGACAGAGCTAAGCAGTTGTTTAATGCAGAACATGCAAATGTACAAGCGCATGCAGGCAGCCAGGCAAATCTTGCGGCTTACATGTCAGTCATGAAACCAGGAGATACTATATTAGGGATGAGCCTGCCACATGGAGGACACTTAACTCATGGACACCCTGTTAATTTCTCAGGAAGACTGTTTAATTTTGTACATTATGGAGTTGACAAGGAGAATGAAGTTATTGATATTGAAGAAGTTCGCAAGCTAGCTTTAGAACATAAACCAAAAGTAATTCTTGCAGGTGCTTCAGCATATCCAAGAAAAATAGATTTTGAAGCATTTAGACAGATTGCTGATGAAGTTAATGCTTATTTAATGGTGGACATGGCGCATATAGCAGGACTAATTGCTGCAAAACTACATCCAGATCCTACACCCGTATCGGATGTTATTACAACTACTACTCATAAAACATTGCGAGGGCCAAGAGGTGCATTAATCTTGTCAAAACAAGAAGATAGATTTGATAAAGATGGAAAAAAGAATCTTGCTCAAAAAGTTGACTTTAATGTATTCCCAGGAATGCAGGGCGGTCCTTTAGAGCATGTAATAGCAGCGAAAGCTGTTGCATTTAAAGAAGCAATGCAGCCTGAATTTGTAAAATATCAAGAACAAGTTATAAAAAATGCAAAAGTACTTTGCGATTCTTTGAAAGATTATGGATTTAGAATTATTTCAGGCGGAACAGACAATCATTTGATACTAATTGATATAACAAGCAAAGGATTAACAGGAAAAGACGCTGAAACCGCACTTGATAATGCGATGATATGCACAAACAAAAACATGATACCATTTGATCAAAGAAGTCCGTTTAATCCAAGCGGCATACGTTTAGGAACTCCTGCAGTAACTTCAAGAGGAATGAAAGAAAGTGAAATGAAACAAATAGCAGAATGGATAAACAAAATAATAGCTGACGTGAAAAATACTGAATTACAACAAAAAATTAAACAAGAAGTAGAAGAATTATGCAAAGGATTCCCTGTATATAAGGGCGTTGAATTAGAATAAAACTATTTTCTCTTAATTAAATTAAAAATTAATAATAACAACACAACACCTAATCCTGCAATAGGAATAGTCATGATGCTCTCGCAAATGAAATATTGAACTGTGAGAAGCATAATCTGCAGAACAATTGCAAGATAAGTTAATTTATTAACCCATATAATTTCTTTTCTTCTAAAAGTATTAAATGTCATTAATAAAATAAAGAATAATAACAATCCTGCTAAAACATAAGCAGTAAACGCAGTATTAATACAAATATTAAACCTGCTGATAAACCTGGCACAATCTTCAGGACAAGTAACTTCATTCTCATCAATAGCACAAACCCGGTCGCCACAACCACAATCAGCAACAGTAGATTTTTTAATTGATTCTACACTTTTACCGACGAGATAATAAATATCGCCATCCTGGCAATTATCAATCTGGAATCTAGCATATTGATTCTGACCAAGCAAAGGAAGATCAGGAGCGCCTTTGAAAGCATGGCTCAGGGTATAACCCATAACTTCTCTAGCAATAGGAGCATCATTTAATTCAGTATGTGTCAAAGGAAGTTCAAAATAATCCTTGCATTTATTAGCAAGGTAAGTTCTGCCAACATGCTGAGCACTTTTTGTAGTAACAATTCCATCATTAGACTCTTCTACAAAAACATCTTTAGTGCCAATTCTGAAAAACAATACATTGAAGTTGTAACTTTTATCACCAGCAACTGCAAAATAACTTGGGCCAGAAACTTTAGGAATAGTCCTGCCTTTAATCAAATCATTTAAAATAGCAGGAGTAAGTTCAAACATAGGAGTATCTGCTTTTTGCTTTAAAATATAATTTAACAAGTTTTGATACACATCAACAGCAGGAGAGCCATCATTAGGCGCGCCAATTGAAACAACATTCTGAACTTTCTTGATAATATCAGGTCTGATATCATTTAAGATGCTTAAAGTCTTTTGCATAATCAAAGAACCCATACTATGTCCAATAATGTTAATATTTGAAAATTCATCAGCATGAACTTCAATCTGCTGAGCAAGATAATCCGCAGCTTGATCAACATCATAATCAAGAGGATAACCTAAAGTCCAAACCTGCCAAGGCTGAGAAGTTAATTCTAATTCTTTAACAAACGTATCAAAAGCATTAGGATTTCCGCCAAGACCTGGAACAAGAATAGCAGCATTAGTAGTAGTTCCTAAATATTTTCTCTCAAACACAAGACCAGTAGCAACAGTACTTAAACCATAAGCTGCAAGAGTAACTTGATTCCTAATATCAAGAACAGGGTAAACATCATCTAAATCTGCTTTAACAACACCATCTTCTTTATCTAAGACACTGTCAAGCTTAGTCCAACCATCAAAAGTCAAAGCATAAATGTTTATAGTGCTTTCATCAACATCATCAACAGCTTTGTAAGGAATTTCAAGATTAATAGGGAAAGGAGGGGCAGGAAGAGGCTGCTTTAATTTGAATATAATAGGGCCGCCAACAAGTTTAACATTAGAATTTGTTGGATACTTAACAGGAACATCAATGCCTTTTAACAAACCATTAACAGTTTTCTCAACTTTAGGCAAGTAAACAGCATAACCTTTCACAGCAATTCTTCCAGGAGTGCTTAAAGAAACACCTTCTTCAATATCTACTTTGTTTGAGATGAAATTAGGAGCTCTAACAGTTTCACCTTTAGCACTTGCACTAATGTCTTCGCCGTAACACATCAAACCTTGATGAGGAGTAATTTCTGTCGTGCTGAAAACACCGCAATCATTATCTCTGCAGCGCATAACATGAACATCAGTAACATCATCGGGAATGTTTATTGAAACGTCAAGCCACTCGCCTTGACAATTTAACTTGAAAGGATCAATCAAATCATAACCTTTAGGAATATTCTTAGCATCAATCTCAATCTTTTGACTTGTTAAACTACTAGTTTCATCCTTAACAAGATAACAACTAATATCTTTAGGAACAGAATCTTTATTACCTATGGTAAGTTTGTTCAAACCAAGCATGATTGAATTTCCAAAAGTTGGAGAGATGCAATCATCATCAATAATGCCATTACAATCATTATCTAAGTTGTTGCATAATTCTTTAGTTGGCGTAATTTCATCTTTACAGTCAGACCATTCACCATTAATACAAACTCTATATCCTCTATGACAAACTCCAACATTATCTGTTTCAGGATCTGCATCATAGCATAAAATCTCTAAACCTTCATCAATTTGTCCATCTTGATTGTCATCAATGCCATTACATAATTCTATTTCACTTTGAATAATAATTTGTTTACAATTCTCGTCAATAAATCTATCACAGTTGTCATCTAAACCATTGCAAGATTCTTTACTTGGCAGAATTTCACCTTGACACTCAGACCATTTTCCCTTATTGCATTCTTTAATTCCTGCACGACAAATGCCTATTCCTGCTGTGTTTTGAGCTCCATCATAACAATATTTATTGATATCATCAATCCTGCCGTCACAATTATTATCAACACCATCACAAACTTCTTGTTCAGGAGTTATAGCGCCTTTACAATTTTCCCAAGCACCTAAATCAGAACAAGTCTGAGTTCCTTGTCTGCAAATTCCAACGTTTGAAGTTTGTTTAGCGCCAGGATAACAAGACCTTTTTTGGCCAGGCTCGCACTTGAAAATCTCGTCGATAAGACCATTACAATTATCATCTCTTCCATTCAAAATTTCTTCTTTAGGTTGGACTGAATCAAGACAATCTTTACTCCAAGTACTATCTTCATTGCATAAAATATAACCATTCCTGCACTCGCCAATATTATTATAAGGATTTAAATTTTCAGGACAAGCAGTTCTGCTGCCAGGAATGCATTTTTCACTAGTAATTGCATCTTTGCAGAACTTAGCGGCAGCTGATAAGCTGCCTTGATTTTGAACTAAATCAAACGGCGGACCTAACAAATTACAATTATCAATACTTGTCCTAATCCAGCCTCTATTTTCAGCAGTATTAACTGCATTATATTTAGCAAAACCTTTATTGAAATTAATAATAGAATCAGAAGCCTGCGTTACAGCTGATTTAGTACATTCACAATAATTCTTTAAGCAATAAGCATTACTTCCAATACCTTTTGGATAATCAGGCCAGTAAGAATAACAACTAGCTTTATCGCAAGCAAATAATTTACCTGAATTTAATTCGCCGTTATCACAACAAGCAGTAACAACATCATTAGACGCCGCTATTGGATTTCCATTGCCATCACAACAAGGATTTTCATCTTTAGGAATTGGAATAATTTCTCCTTTGTCATTGAACTTTTCACAAACACTAGGCAGGATTCTAGGTTTTATTAAAGGAATTTTTTCTAATTCAGGAGGAGCTAAAGCTCTTCTAATTTCTAAATCAAGCTTATGATATTCGTCATCTGCATAATACTTAATTTCATATTCTTTTTCAGCATATTTAATATCTTCAATATCTTTCTTTAAAATTTCTCTAACTTCATCAATAGACTTTATCTCAACAGAAATAATTTCGTCAGTAGGAGTTTCAATAACAACAAATCCTTTGTTTAACAATAATCTTCTTAAAACATCAAAACCAGGATCTGATAAGTCGCTGATGAAAACATTTAATTTTGCTTTTTTATCAAAAACATCAATATCATCATTACCTAAAACCGCAATAATATTTTGGATAATAGTTTTATCATTATCATCCAATACTCTGTATTTGTAATAATTATCAATATATCTCTGCAATTGTTTTACATTAGTACCAAACTCTTTAACCATAACTCTATAATTATCTCTGGAGATTTTCACATCAACACAAGCAACACAGGCAGTTATAATGTTATTAACTCTTGTTATTGATGACAAAACTCCATTTGTTTCATGTATGGCAAGAGCATCTTCTTTTTTCAAAACAATTCTTGCAATTTTGAGAATATTTTCATCTGCATTAAGTTCCTTAATAGCGTCCACTTCAGACACTCCTTCTACTAACTTTTTAATAAACAATAACCTTAACAATTCTTTAGCAAGCTCTAACTGTTTATTATTGCCGTTGTCACAATAAACTTTCTCATAAGCAGTTTTAGCTCTTTCATTAAGAGCAATTAAAGATTTATCGACGAGATCTAAATATTCAGCAAACTTAGCTTCTTTTTCTTTTTCTTCAGGAAGCACGTCCCATTGTTCAATGGTTTGCTGGAGTTGGGAAAGTTGAGGTATTTCTTTTACTTTCACTTTTAAAGCAGTTGAAATAGGACGGATTAATGCCTCAGAATTAACAAATGCTTCTTTAGAACTAAATACATCTTTTAACACACTACCTAAGTCAATTTCATTAATAAATGCCATCATTTCTTCAGCTGAAATTTTAGCACTATCTAAAGCAATTGCAATTGAATCTGCTAAATCTTTTATTTTTTCTTCTCTGATTTTATTATTTTCTGCGCCGGGATAAGAAGCTTCAATAAGTTTTTTCAAACCTTGGAAATCTTTTAAAATCGTTTCTATTAAATTTAATTTTTCAATATCGGACATATCTGCTTTAATTTCAGAAGAAAGACCAAAATCAATTAATTTGATTTCACCATCTGGAGTTATCATAATATTTTCAAAATGAGATATTATATCTCCATGTGTAATTCCTTTTTCTGCCCATAATTTTTTGAATACATTAATAATTTTTTCAGTTGGCTCTTGCAAATTTACTTTTGTTTCTTCTATAATAATTTCTTTTGCTCTTTTACCTAATTTCTCAGCATAATCTGAGAAAGCATCAAATTCAATTTCTCTATTCAAATCATTAATAATTTTAATTTTTTCTCTAATATTATCGAGATCTTCAAACTCTTTTAATTCTTCTTGTGTCAATTTTTCTCCTTGATCTCGTTTTTCTTTTAATTCATCAAATATTATTTTATTGAAAAAAGGACTTATGTGAATAAACTCCTCAATCTCCTCGGGCGAAAGAATTTCAAAATTATCTAATTTATCAATCAATTTTTTAAAAGTAGTAGCTTCTTCATAATAAGCATGGAAAGAATCTCCTTTAATTTTCTCATAGATTATTCCTCGATCTTCTTCAATACCATTTACATCGGAAACAAAAATTCCTTCTGGCTTCGCAGCAAGTTCTCCAGCTTTTTTAGCTAATTTAGCTTCTTTAATGAATTCTTCAGAAAGCAAACCTTTTATTGGAATTTTAATAACAAATTTATCATCAGCTGTGCTGTAAATCTCACCATAACTGCCAGCAGTATCAAATATGTAATACTCATTGTCAGCACCTTTAATACGCTCAAATCCTTCTCTTTCACCAATCTTTTCTTCTAAACTTATTTTTTCTCTTGATCTTTTATAACCTAAATTTGACTTTTTATATTTATCTTTATTCCACTCAATTTCTAAACCTTCAAATATTTCTCTTACAGAATCTAAAGGAATAACAAAGTCTTCAACTTCTTCTAAAGGCAAATAAGGTCCATCGGGTTCAGGTTCGGTTTCATATACATAAAATAAATTTTTAATATCTAGAATTTCATTTATAAGAGTATCACTTAAGGCTTTTTCACCTGTTAATGTTTCAACTTCCTTAATTTTTACAGGATTGAATTCACCCTTAATTATTCCCCATTGTTTAGTTGGAATATCATAATAAACTTTCTTCCCATCTTGCTGAGCTTGAATAAATAACAACAAAGGCAGTATATTCAAATCAGAAAATTGAGCAGAGAGGAAGCTGTTTAAATCATTTAACTTTAAAATTGCTTTCTTTCTTTTGTCTTCATCACTTTTTAAGAACATATTAATTATACTTTCAGATGATATTTTATCTTCCTCGGCAATTAATAAATCTAATACGTTTTTTGTATTCTTAATAATATTTTCTAAAGTCTTAACTTCAACTTCAGGATTGATAAATGAAACAGGAACTTTCTTACCTTCAATAACAATTTCTCTTGTTTGCTGGATTGGTTCTATTTCTTCTTTTTCTCTAATTTTATCAGCAGCAGATTCTATTTTTGCTTTCAAACGATTTATTTCATCTTCATCTAATTCAAGATCACGCATTGTATCTAGTAATTCTTCTAAACCTTCTACATCTCTTTTTAGCATTTCTTTAAAACCTTCAAGACTGTCTTTTTTTAATTCACTAAGACCAAAATCAATAAAGCGCACTCCTTTAAACAATAATTTACCATCTTTAATTTCTGTTTCAATAAAAATATTTTTAAAATGAGGTTTTCCAATATCTCCATGAGCAAGACCTCTATTCCATAAGCTTAATGTAGCATCAATTAGCTGCTCGAAAACAGGCAATAATTTATTTTGTTCAGTTAATTCATTAACTAATTGCAAGTCTTCACTAAGAGCTTTTAAATGAGTTTTTCTTCCTTTTTCAGGTAGCATTTGAATCCCTTGGATAGTCTTTATTTTACCAAAAAAATCAGCCAGGTCAAAACCTTCAATAAATTCGTAAATTACGCCAGCGTTTTCACCTTTTTCAGCATAATAACCAAGAACTTTAGGTGCTAACTCCGCGGCAACTTCTGTTTTTTCAGCTTCTTTTTCGGCTAAACCCATCATCCAATGAGATAAAGGAACTTTTATTACTGCGTTTTGTATTTTTCCTTCCCTCTCTAGGGAGGATTCATAAACTTTTCCAAAACCCCCAATCGCTATAGGTTCAAATAAGTCAATTATTTGTTGTAAAGAATAAACAGGTCTGTCTTCTGTAGTAACATAGTTTAATTCAGGAATATCTTTAATAAGAGGCAAAAATAAATCAATAAACTCTTTTTCAAGAATATTCCAAATTTGATTTATTTGGCTTGATAAATAACCTTCTTCAATCAATGCTCTGTAAAACACTAATTTTGCTAGATTTAATTTTTCTCTAGTTATAGGCTCGGGAATGATTTTAAAAAGTATATTTCTTAATTTAGTTTGTATTAAACTTACCATGGTTGGTTCTAAAAGAATATCTTTTTCAGGAATAAAAGCAAGCGGAGCAATTGCATCTTTTATTTTTTTAATTGTTGGTTCTAAATCTGCAGGGATAATAAATTTATCTGTTATTTCTTCTGGCGAATAATCTAAAAGCAGATCTAATGTAATATCTTTTTCTGCATTTTCTAATGAATCATAAACAAGACCAAAACCAAATAAAGGATCAAAAATGATTTCTTTTACTTCAGGATTTTTTGCTAATGCAAACATAAAATTAGTCAAGACGTCTGTTTCAAAAATCTCACTAGATACAAATGTTTTATAATAATTCTCATTTAAATAATCTGAAAATATTTTTCTGTACAATTCTTCTGCTTCTTCAGAAGTTTCAGTTATTTCTTCAGCAGATCTCTTGAATTTTGATCTAATGCTTTCCATTTTAATCCAAAAAGATTCTGCATCTTCTTTTACCAAGGATTTAGGAATGCCTGTTTCTAAGTTAACATACCAGTCAATAATTGAATCTTCTAAACCAGAAGAAGCTAAGAATCTTATAGGTTTAGTATCAATTATTTTAGCTTCAGACCATGAAATTATTTCTTCTAGAATAGGTGGTTTTACTTCAATTTCTTCTCTAACTTTTGGCAATAATTCATTAACCTTTTTCCTTGTTTCTGCATCAGATTTAAACAAATCAAGCATTTCGGTTCTTTTTACGTTATCTAGTAAATCATTGAAAGTGTAAAGAGTTCCTGGAATGAACAAAGAATGTAATTTCTTGATTTCATCGAGAATCTTTTGAGGTTTGCCTTTATTATTCTTTTTAATATTTTTTATATGCCAGTCAAAAATTTCTAATCCTCTTAAAGGAATTTCTTTGACACTATATTTATATTCTATTCCGGGGAAGGATAAAAGAGTCTCTTCAAGAGCTTTTCTATCAGGATATTTGAAAGGATCTATTAGAGGATATTTTTCATCAACTTTTTCTGTAGTGCGTTTATTATATTCTTCAGCAATGACTCCTGGTTCTCTGAAATAATAACCATAATTAAGACCCCAATGTGTTATGCCTTGGTCAACACCATCAACTTTAACTTCATCAATATCAAATGCAGCGTATAATAAATTCCTAATCTGCGTTGCTAAAAAGCCAAGATTTTTCTTTTGAAATTCCTCTCTAACAGAAGTAACTATATCTTCTCCTGAAAGTTCTTTTTTATTATAGTCATAATTAAATGCAAATTCAAATTGATCAAAAACATTCACGCCATCGATTAACACATCAATACGCAAAACTATGCCTGCTTTATCAATAAGCATTGGAACAAAAGGAATGCCAACTTTAAATTCAACTTTTTGTTCTTTTTTAACACCAAGATAATCTCTGAGTCTTGTTTCTAAAAATTCAAAAATATCGCTGAATTGAGCTTGAATATTGTCAATAGCTTCTGTTCCTTTAGCTTGCTCAAAAAGAGGTTCAAGTCTTTCAAATAACGCTGTTAAATCAAATGCTTTTTCAGATATTTCCTCATCTTTAGCAATAGAAGGCGAGGTTATTTTGAAAGGAATTACAGCAGTTTCTTTTTTAATCTCAGCAGCTAAATCTTCAATTTCATTTAATACTTCTGAACCAAGATTTTCAGTATTAAATATTTCTATTATCTCTTCTCGTTTATTGAGATTAAGCAAGTCATTATAAGTATAAATAGTAGGGGGCATGAACTTAGATAATCTTTCATTAATCTTTATAGGAATTTCATTAGCTTTATAGTCTTTTTTGATATCTTTTATTCTTCTGTTCAATATCTTCAAAGCTCTTAAAGGAATTTCTTCAGTTGAATAATGATACTCCACTACTTCTTCTTCTTTAAATTTGAGAAAAGCTTCAAGTTTCTTTAAATCAGGGTAATCTAAAGGATCAGCAATATTCTTAATTTTGCTTCTTAACTCTTCTTTATCTTCTCCAGTGAATTTTGCATATTCTGTAAGTATATACTCTGGGGTTGAGAAATAATAGAAATTATTAATGCCCCAACGATATCTTCCCATTTTAGCTCCTTCAAGAAAAACATCATTAATGCCTAAAGAACTAGCAATCAGATTTCTAATATGTGTTCCTACAGAACCCAAGCCTTTTTCCTGAAAAATCTTTGGAACAAAAAGTTCATCCATTTTAGCTTTTACTTTACCATCTTGAAGAACAAGCTTAAGTTTTAGATCATCATATAATTGCACTCCTTCAAGTTTTATGTGAAATTCTAAAGTAACTGGAAAATCATCGTCAACAATTCTAAAGTCTAATTCAGCATCTTTTCCAAGATATTTTTTAATTATTGCCTTAAAAGGAGAAATTAAGTCTTTGAAATATTCTTTACCTTGTTCTAAGAACTCAACATCAAACATACCTATAGCAAAATTGTAGTTTGCTTCTGCACTTTCTAAAAGTTCTTTGAGAGGTTTTTTTGCTTTAAGAATATTTCTGATTTCTTTTATGAATGTTTCATCTTCAAGAGGATTAGGAGAAGTAACTTTTATTCTCTTAGCTAATTCTTCACGGCGAGGGAGGATTTTAACTTCTGCTTCACTTTTTAATAAATCTGCAAACTTATTTATTTCTTCATCAGTTAATTCATCTTGGAAGACTTCTCTGATTTCTGCGAGTTCTTCAGCCTCTTTCTCAACAGAACGAATCAAAGCAATCAATTTTCTGAAATCTTCTTTTTGTTTATCTTCAAATGCTTTTGTAGTTAATTCACTTTTCTCAAAAGCATCCATGAAATCAATCAAATAAACATCTTCCCCTTTAATAGCAATATTATCTGCTTTAACATCTCCATGAACAAAGTCTTTACTCTGCAATTCTTCTAATATTTTTCTTGCTTTTTCAAGAACTACTTTTTTTGCTTCAGGAGATTTGTCTTTTTGCCAGTCAACAAAATTCTCGCCAGCAAATTCAGAAACAAGAACAGGAACTTCTGTGCCTTGAATGTTTACTTTAGCAACACCTTTAAATTCAGGAATTCCTTTAATATTTAATCTTGAAATTTTTTGGAATCTTGCAATTTCATTATTCAAGCTTCTTAAAACATGAGGATGCAAAGAATTAGGCATTTTAGCAACAACTTTCTCGCCTTTAAATTCTGCTTCATAAACCGTGCCAAATCTTCCTTTGCCAAGAGGCGTTGGTGATATTTTTATAGTTTCAATACCAACCTCATCAATATCAATCTTATTGATTTTGTTAACATCCAATTCTTTTAAAGGAATTCTATCAAAAACACCTTCACTAATTTTTATGCTGATCAAAGGATTATCAATTTTACTTCCAGGATAAACACCTGCATAAGTTCCAATGAACTTCTTGTCTTTGAATTCAACTTCAACATAAGGCCTGCTTAATATATCAATTTCTTTATCAGACAATGCCTTAACTTTTTTAGCTACATCGTCAATAACCAAAGGAGTGATAATATCTTGAATTTCTTTATGAGGCAAATATTTCTTAGCAGCAAGAATTACTTGGAGTTTTAAATAATCAAGTAATGTATCTAATCTTGCATATTTAGGCTTATTTAATTCATCATAATAAGCTTTGAAAGATTCTTCTGAAGGATAATTAACAAACCAAGATTCTTTATCAATCAATTCTTCTGATGCTTTGAATTTCTCTATCTCTGCTTGTTGGCGTTCATTCCAATCAAATTCTTCAAATTTGATTTCAGAAATGGCTTCTATTTCCTCTGCTTCTTCAGTTTCAACAACTTTTATTTCTCCATCTTCAATAAAAACATAGATTTTATCTCCAGAATGTTGTTGGAAAATTAGATTTAGTTCTAATTCAGAAATTTTATTTTCTCTAATCGGATCAGTTACAAGCATAGCCTTGCCGTCAGCTTGTCTATTTACCATTTTTTCAATTCTATAAATTACTTCTTCAGGAATCTCTCCTTTTTTCAACAAGCTTGATTTAAATTTAAGCGCGTCTATAAGCTGAGAACGGCTGATTTCTCCTTTATTAAAAGCATCAAATGATTTTTTAAAATCTAATTCTATTGCCTCGTTAACCGAAGTGAATGGTAAAGTCAATCTTAAAGGAGTATACCTCAGGAATTCATAAAATTCAGGTGCGCAATAGTAATGTGCGTCAGGCTTTGCAGCAGTTGTTGCTTTGATTAAATAACCTACAACTTTAGCCATTTGAACAGCTTGCGAAAAATATCTCGGATCATTTTCACGATAACCTTTCAGGAGACTCTGCTTGATAAATTCAAACATATTTTTAACATTTTTAGCGCTTTTTCCTGAGAACTTTATTGTTTCTTTATCAAAAGATAAGAATTCATCATTATTCATATACTGCTTAAAAAATTTTTGTGATTCATCTGACATTATGATTTCTCCTTTATCAATATTTAAGATTAAATTCAAGAACTCATCAGGCTCTAAGCCTTCAATACTTTCTGCAAGGCTAATCCTTTCAGGAGCTTCAACTTTTTCAGATAAAAGTTTAGTCGTGAATTGCATTAATTCTAAATATTTAAAAGCATCCCCTGGAAAATCACTTGCTGTTTTAAGAACATATTCATCTTCTAAAATTTCATAAATATCTCTTAATAAGTCAGGATAATCCTCAGCTTTTTCAATAATTTTTTTAATTTTTAATGGCGATTCGATTTCTTCTTTGATCACGGCTAAGAATTGATCTTTGTTAGATGGATTAAGAGAAGCAATAATTTTTTCTAAGTCTTTTTTCAGCCAGTCAGGTGTGCTTTCTTCCTCTTGCTTTTCTAATTCATCAGTCTTTTTCTTAATACTTTCACTTAGTTTTCTTTTATATTCTTCTTCCACAATTTTAGGTAATAATTTATCAATCTCTTCTTGTAATGGCGCTACTATATCTTTAATATAATCCTTTGCTAAACCAACGTTCTCAAGCTGGAACTCACTGAAAACCTTGAAAGTTTCAGAAACTCTACCTTCTCGTGTAGGAATTGTTATTTTATTATCTTCATTTTCTACATATTCTTTCAAGTTAGTTATTCCTTCAGCAAGCATTTGTTTAGCGACTTTTTCTCTTGCTTGAACAAGTAAACTTTTAATTTCATCAGCATCTAAAACAAAATAATTCAATAAATTCTTCAAAGCAGCATAATCTTTAATTAAAGCACCAATATATTCTGCGCCTTGACCTGCAGTTCTACTTTCACCAAAATCAATCATGGTTAACTCTAAGTCTGGGCCAACATATTTGTGAATAATATTTGCAAGATGAGAATTAAAGTCGCCATGAGCAATACCTTTATCCCAGGTTTTAAATACTATTTCAGCAAGTTTTTTGCCATACTCATCAAAGAATTCTTCTTCAACAAATCTTCTTTCAACAGGTTTTTTCTCTTTATCTCTTTGATAAACATACTTTGTATAATCAACAAACTCATCAACAGTGATATGATCTCCTTCAATTTTTTCATAAATTATGCCTTTAAAATCTCCTAATTCATCAACTAAAATGCCTAAAGGTTTTGCACTATAAGGAGCTTCTTTACTGAGTCTTGCTTCTTCTTTGAATGCTTCATCATAAGCTGCTTTTTTTGGACTTTTTACTATATACTCTTTATCTTTGAAATTAACAAAATGAATGTTACCAAAACCACCTGATAATGCAGGAATGCCAAGTTCTTCTGTTTTAAAGATTTGGAAACCATCAATTTCTTCTCCGACAATTTCTTCTAAAGGTGCTTTTTTACTTATTGCATAAGCATAATATTCACGTAATGGAACTTCTCTTATTCTAGGACCTAATGTTAAAACAAAGCCTTGTTCTTCAAGAATATCTTCAAGCAGCCTGTAGCCTTTTCCTTTCTTTAAACCTTTTTCAACTTTTTCTTCAGGCAGATCATAAATAAGATCTAACATTTCCTGACTGCTAGTATCTGTGATTTCTTCAGATAATTTAGAAAGAATTTGCACAAGATCTGTCTTTTCATTCTCTGTTAAATCAAGATTTAACTCTTTTGCTTTTCTTTCTATAACATCAATATTATATTTTTCTTTTGCCAGAATTTCATTTATTTTATCCTCAATTAAAAATACTTCAGGTTTTCTTTCATCAACATCTTGTTTTGTGGCAAAAGTAATATCATCTAAATCTGTATCTTCTAAAATACTGCTAGCATCATAAGCTTCTTCCATGTTGCTTTGAATAAGAGGAGTTACTCCCATGATTGGTGATACTATTTCAAATTCTTCAAGAACAGGGATTGCTTCTGCTTCTTTGAAAAGAGTACTTATGAAATCATCTTCGTCATCATCTTCTAATTCAGCTTCGATTAATTCTTTACTCAAAGGCTTTGGTTTGATTATGATAATTGCAAGATCATCTATAATAGTATATTTTTCTGTAATTTTTCCGTTTTTATCTCTGATGTTGAAACCTTCTTCAAGGATTGCATCAACTTGGTCTTCAACAAGAATTGGAGTTTCGATATAATCATACAAGTGTTTTGCAATGCCCCAATAATTTATTTCAGGAAATCCTTCTTCCACCACTACGTCTTTAGGTTCTGTGATCGCATCTGTTGAAATTAATATTCCTGTTCTAGGAATCGGATTCGCTTCAATGACAATTGGCTTTTGATCTCTTCTTTTGTCCATTCCTAAGACCCAGCCAGGATCATGAACTTGAAATTCATTATTTTCATCAACATAAGAATAGGTAGTATCTCCTGAATCGACAATCCAATCTCCTAGGATAAAAGTTCCTGGAAGCTTTATTTTTGTTTGATATTTTTCATTAATTGAATTCTGCAGTTCCCTTACATAGGCTTCTAATGTAGATTTATCATTTAAATCCCTGCCTGTATAACCTAAAATTTTATTTTTTTCAGTTTTTTTCTTAATTAAATCAGCATCAATTTTCTTTTTTAAATCTTCATTAACCAGAACCTGATACAACACAGCTGCCCAGCCTTCTCCTTCAAAGTCAAAAGTACTTAAAATACCATTAAATTCTCTTATATAATCTCCATTAAAGAATTGCAGAGCTGGTTTGTAGATAAAATCAACACCTTTTTCTTTTAATTCCCTTAATTTTGTTCTTTTCTCAAGTTCTAAATAAAACATTTTGTCAAATAAGAAAGCATCATCTAAATTGCCATCTTTTAACAGAACATCAACATCCAGCCCTTTGTTTAACATATCTTGAAAATTTATTTTAGCAACAGAATAAAGACTTTTAAATTGTTTTTTGTAAATTTCCTCAAGAAACGGTTTCATATCAGGATTTTTGGCTAAAAGATCTTCGCTTGTTTTTTCATCTACAGAAGATAAATATTTACCAATAAAAAATTCAGTTTTAAGAGATTTTTTTAAGTCAGCTTCTTCTTCAGAAGTTAACCCGCTTTCTTTTAATATTTCTTCAAAATCATTTATGCTTTTTTTAATAGCTTTGGCGTGTTCTATTATTTTTTCAGCAGTATCTTTTGTTTCTTCTAATTTTTTCTCTAGTTCAACATCAAGTTCCTGCTCTATTTTCTTAATTTGCACTAGTATTTTTTTTATTTCTTCTTCTAATTCAATTTTTTTTTGATCTCTTACAGGCAGAATTTTTTTAAGGTCTCTTATCTCTACTTCCAAAGCTATTACTTCATCGTTAATAGCTCTTATTTGTTCTGCAGTAAGTTTTTCTGGTTCAAGTAGGGGAATTCTTACTTCATCTCTTCTCATCTCTTTTCTTCTTAAAAAAAGTTCTTGCTCAGTTGGGGCGAGTTCTTTAGTGAATCTAAAGGTTTCAGCTTTTAATTTTCTAATTTCCTTATCAGTTGCTTTATCTCTTACAGCCAACAAATCTTCAATATTTTTCTCATCTACTTCTGTAATTTCTTTAACAGAGGGCATTACAACTGTTCTTGCTGCAATTAAATCAGGAATAACGCCTTTTTCTATTTTGTCTGATCTTGCAAGAAACTCTTTTTTTAGTTTAGGAAATTGTTCTAACAAATCAGGATCATAATCAGGAGTTTTAGCACTTAACGCCATAAAATAATAAACACCTGCATCAAAATAATCTTCAGGATTTCCCTTAAATAAAGTGTTTGCATTCTTAATGCTTTTAAATAAGTCATTAATAAGATCTGCCATGATTTCTAAGGTTTCAGGAAGTATTGAAGGCTTTTTGAGAAAAGAATCAATAAGATCAAAAAGAATTTTAGTTTCTGAATCGTCAGCATCTAAAGGAAGTTTGCTATAATCGCAATAATTAGGAGTCTGAGCATTAGCGGGAACCGTACTTGAAATTAGCAAAATCACTAAAATAAACGTAACTAGCTTATTATTCATTAGCCCCCCTTTTTAAGTATAAAATAGATTATTCCTTTTTAAAGGTTTGCATTTTATTCTTTATAAAGAAATCCTCGATAAAATTAATTTTTTTCTTTCTTGAAATGAAGCTTTGTTTTAATCCAATTATTAACTAAATTTTCTAGAACTTGGTTGATTCTTTCAAGTTTATTTAAATCAGCGCTTTGCATGATTTCATCAAATTCTTCAAAAGAAACTTCTTTTCCTTTGATTTCATCTAATTGCTTTAATGTATCTTTGAAATAAATATTAAATTCATTCTTAAATAATTTTATGCCTGCATCTTTCATCAGCCAATCAGCAATATTAGAGTAGTAATTGCCAGTTAAAATAAAATCCTGCTTATCTGAAATTGCTTCTGAGATAATAATAGTCATATAAAGTAATTCTTGATCATCAGAACCCACTTCTGGAATTAAAACAGAAAAAGAAAAATCTTCATACTTTTTGAATATTGGATAAGCTTTTTTCTCAAAATTGTGATATGCTCCTGTGAAAACAGAATAAATCATTTCTTCTGGCAGATCGAAATGGGGACGACACATTGTTCTTATTTCATCTTCAACAGAATCAGATTCCCTGATCATAAAACCATCTCTCATTTGAACATCATTTGTTTCTTTATAGCTAACATTTTCAAGATATTTTTTTAGTTCATCTAATGATATTTCCCCATTAAGAGCTTCGTTAACTGTTTTTTCCATTGTAATATAATCAGAAATAAAATAAAATTCCTCGAGACTTTTTTTTCTTTCAAGAAAAAATAAAGGAGTTTTTTGCTCGACTGCTTCTTCATGCAAAATTTTGAAAGGATATGGCATTTTAGCTTTTGCAACAAAACCTCTGAGAATATCAACAAATGCTTGTGATTCTTTTAAAAAAACATCATCAAGATTATGCAGCTCAAAAGAATATGCATCAGAATCTTTGATTATCTGCCTTAGACAGGCGTCATATTCTTCAGAGCCTCTTTCTTTAGGAAGATGATGGTATTTGACGTTTCTGATTTTTATCATTTAGGCTGCCTCTGAATTTCAATGATTGAGGAGGCATTTATAAATGTTTTGTTTCTAATCACTTTTAAGTAGTAAAGTAAAAGAAAGGTTTATAAAATGCGTCTTGTTTTTCAAGATAAAATGAAAGAATTAGAAGCAGCAATAAAGATTCTTGAAAACACTAAAAAAATACTTTTTCTAACAGGAGCAGGAATGTCTGCTGATTCTGGAATACCTACTTTTAGAGATATTAACGGTTTTTGGAACAATTTTCCAGTCTATAAAGAAAAAGAACTTGATCCAATTGATTTAGCCAATGGCAATAATTTTTTACAATTTCCTGAAGAATCATGGGGATTTTATGAATGGAGAAGAAGAAATGCTCATCAAAATAAACCTCATGAAGGATATGATATGATAAATAAGTTCTTAGAAATATTTGATGGATTTTTAATAACAACAAATACGGATGGGTATCATTTACGAAGCGGAACTCCTAAAAATAAAATATATGAAATCCATGGGTCAATGTGGAGACTTCAAAGTCTAAACGAAGAAGATAAATATATTGCGGAGAATCATCAAGTACCTTTATGTGATCTTGATGACAAAACAATGCTTGTCAAATCTGAATCAATGCCTAGAATGAATGGATTTGTATTAAGACCAAATATCTTAATGTTTTATGATGCAGCTTATATTCATAATTTAGAACAACAGTCTCAGTTAACTGCTTTTGGAACAAAAAATATTGATACAGTTATTTTAATTGGAAGTGATGTAGGCGTGCCAACAAATGTTAGTTATGCAGCTGATTATCAAAGAGAGGGTAGTAAAGTGATATGCATCAATCCAAATCCTAACTGTAATGGAGATTATTTAACTCCTGATGTTCATATAAAGAAAAGTGCAAAGGAAGCTTTGATTGAAATAGAGAAGTTCGTTGCTTGAATTTATTTTTCTTCTTGTTTTGCTAAAATTGTAGAAGGCAAATGACCTTCTTGTGTTTCTTTGATTAATCTTTTGCCTGATTCTGTATAAGAATTAAATGTAAATTCTCTATTTTTAACATTTACGTCTTTTTCTTCAATTAATTTTAGGTATTTTTTAACATCATCAGAAATAAGGCTCTGTGCTGTAAAATAATTTTTTAAAATATAAGCGCTAAGTGAGTTTTCATCAGTTATGTAAATATTACTTTTTCTCAGATCAATAGCAATATCAGCAGCAGATTGATATCTTTTTTCAATTCGAGGTTCTAGCATTTTAGAAATTATTTCAGATAATTCTTCTGGAACATCGTCTCTTATTTCTTTTGCTTTTGGAATACCTTGAGCTATTCTTGTCATAATGTTTGTGATGATTTCTTTATTTGTAGCATTTTTAGGGTATGCTAAAGGATTTATTCCTGTTATTATTTGATAAGCAACTAACCCAAGAGCATAAATATCACTTCTTTTGTCAATGTTGGTTCCTTTTGTTATTTGATCAATATGTTCAGGAGAAAAATAACTGAATTTACCAGCAAATTCTTGGTGTTCTTCACCTTGGCCTAACGCAATACCAAAATCCATTAATTTAGGAGAGCCATGAGAGCTAATTATTATATTATCTGGACTAATGTCTCTATGAATAATAAATTTATGAGCATACATTAATGCACTGCATATTTTGCTTAAAATAAATGCACTGATTGGGGTTGGAATCAAAGAATCTTTTTTTAACTGTTGTTTATATAAATCGTCTAAAGTTGCGCCATTAACATATTCCATGACCATATAATAAGCAAAGCCTTTGTCTGATTTGACTTTGATTTCATCTTTGATTATAGAAGGAAGTTCAGAGATTTTTTTCTTTTCTAAACCATGAGTTGTTACAATATTATCATGATCGCTGAAGTAAACAGCTTGTTTAGCTTCTTTAATTAACATTTCCAAGTTTTCTGGCTTAGCTTCTAAAAGGAATTTAAGAACAACATTATCATCTGTAAATTGGCTGAATCTTTTTGCTTTGAAAGCAATACCCATTCCACCTTTACCTAATTTTCTTTCAACAACATATCTAAAGCCGGAATGCATTAAGTTCGTCATATTTACACCTACTGTTTAATGGTAAAATCCATTTGTTTTTAAATATTTCGTTGATTTAAAGAAAATTGGCGAATTAGCCACTTTTAAATGACAAAAACGAAAGCTTTAAATAGCTTGAAATCAATAAGTATGAATAGGTAGGTAAAATGGTAGAATATGATCAATTGGTGTTTTTGAATATTCGTAAAACAAAGCAGCAATCTTTAGAAGAAGATATATATTGGGCTAAGGAAGGATTGATAGAATCAGTTAATACTGGCAATTATAATTGGCCTTCTTTTAATTCTAAACCATTATCATTAGATGACATAACTGTTTTAGGCGTAGATGAGATAACTAAAAAAAATGGAAGTTGGACTCATCTTCTTTGGTGCAGTATTCCTGCTGTTCATGCAGATGTTATGGCAACTTATTATGATATGAATGGCAATCCAAAAGACACTCCAGTAGATGAAAAAGAAGATGGAGCACTTTTTGAAAAATATGATTTCTTTTTATTTTCAATGGATTCATTTAGAAGAAATTTATTTGATGTTTTAGAAGATTTAGAAAAAAAATATGCTTTGGAATTGCATATAAAGCCTAATGTGATGGAAGAAAAAATTGAAGTTAAATTTAATTATAATAATAATTCTTTTTTAGCTGTTGAAGGAGAACAGACACTTAAAGAATCCATTCTCCAGCCATTAGATTCTTTACCTTTTGAAGATAAACTCCAACTTAGAACTTATCGAGCTAAGACTGCTTTAAAAGATTTGTATGATTCTCTTGTAGATGAATTTACTGAAAAAGTTATGAATGATGATTTTGTTTCTAAATGGTTTGATTCCTACAGGCATAGGGGCAGTGAACCAGAGTTTATTTCTGGGAAAAAATTTGCACAAAGAATGCTTGCTGTTTACTTAAAAAATGAAAAACAAGAAAAAGCACCTTTGGCTTTAGCACCTAGTATTGCTGCTTATAGAAATTTAAAAACAAGTCTTGCAAAAATCTTGAGTTTTGAAACAAAATTAATTGAAGCAGGCAAAAGTGATATTTTACAATTTGACAAAGCAGTTCAATCTTTATTGGATTGTGCTAAGAATCCAACAGGAAGACAATTCTTTGATGTGCAATATATTAAAACAATGTCAGAGAATTATAATATAAAACCATATAAACAAGATAAAAAACCAACAGAAGGAATAATTCTTTCTTAATTTTAATTCTTTTTTTTTAACATTCAGCTAATTTCTTAAATCTGGCAGTGGATTCTTTTAGACGAGTCATTAAAACATCTTCTGCTAGTTTTTCTTTAAATTCACTTTCTGTTATTTTGTCATCTAATATTATAACTCCTTCTTGTTCTCTGCTTGTAAGGAAGTCAATTTCTTTAATAGAAATGGCATTTCTGAAAATTTTCCCAACTGCAAGTTGAATTGCTTCTGATTTAGATTGTTTGCTAGTAATATCTTTGGCTGAATTGAAAAGCTCTTTAATTCTTTCATTTATAGTTTCAGGATTTGCTAAAAGATTATCAACATACGCCCTAGGCACTCTATTCAAAGTCATAGAAACCCTGCCTGGTCTGCCCGCAACATCAGTTCCTAATTCAAATCCGATTGCGATGGATAAAGAACCATCTTCATTTTCAACAAATAACAAATTCCAATTTTTATTCATTTTCTCAGCTAAAGCACGAGTAAGTATTCTTTCATAAGCATTTTCATTAACACCAACAACTTTTTTATTACCTCTTTCAGCAGCGCCTTTCTCAGCAGTAATCTTTAAACCTTTAAATTCATCTTTACCTTCCACAGCATGATCTTTTAGTAAAGCAACTTTATATTCCCCTTTATTAGTAAATATACTAAATCCGACTTCACCTTTCTTTAAGTCATCAATCACTTCTTTTTCAGTAATTTTTACTTTAACTTCTGGAACAATTTCTAAAGGTTTTTCAACAACAGGAACTTCTTTCTTAAACAATAACCATGGTTTTTCTGGATTAATTCCAACTCTGATTAATTTTTCTAAAATCTTATTAGCAATTTCTTTCTCACTCTGGTCTTTGTTTTCTTTAATTGTTGTTGAAATCAAACCAGACATGAATCTGCCGAAACTTAATGCTTTCATATCTTTGAATTCTGCTTTAACTGGGACATTTAAGATTTCTGAAATATATTTTCCTTTGTACGCTCCTTCTTCAACAGGGCTCATTAATCCTATGCTTTGTGCAGAACTAATTCCTTTAGCTTCAGGATTTGTAAACAATACTGTTTCTTTTTCAAACCAATTGTCATGTTCTTTAACAAGGTCTTTAAGAGCTTTTTGTAATTTATTAAATCCTGCTTGGTCAATAGTTGAAATAATGAAATAATCAGATCTATGAACTTTAGCTTTACTTTTATCATATTTATAATTCATCTTTTCAATATCAATATCTTTCTCAGCAAGAGCTTCTTTAATATCGTTTAGATTATTGAACTTAACATTAATATAGAATCTTCCAAATTCTCTTTCTTCTACAGGAATATTCTTAACCCAATCTCCTGCGGTTATTACATCAGGATTGATTACATCATTATAAGTCTCATAAATCATTTGATCATCAGCGTTTTCTAATAAGGAGAATTTAACAATAGATTCAAGCTGTTCACTAAATGTTCTATCCCTATTGCTTCTTAATCTGTTAATTTTATTAAGTTCTGCTTGAGATTCTTTAACTTTAGCTTCTCTAACGGCTACTTCTGCTTGCCTTAATGCAGCACTTAAACCTTCAGGACTTGTTTCCATTTCTTCGCCAGCAACTTCAACAACAACAGTCTTTAAATCATCGCTAATTGAAATAACTTTGAACTCTCTTTCACCAATCTTTAAAGTTTGACCTTCTTCAACTCTACCTAATTCAGGAGTTTCAAAGAATTTAACTTCCTCAATAACTTCAGGAATTTCTATTTCTTCAACAGGAACAATAGATTCAATCTTGCTAATTCTATCACGTCTTAAGTTATTAATAGCATTAATTTGCTGACCAATTTCAGGATTTTCTTCAATTGCTTTATCAATTTCACTAACAATTTTCTCTATTTCTTTATTTGAGAAGCCATACGCTTTTTTTACATCTTTAATTAATGCTTTATATTTATCTTCTTTAACAAAGGCAGTAAGCTTTATTTCATCTTCTACGCCCACTATTCTAACAGCGTTTTGGAACATGTTTGCAATATCAAGCACAGCACTAGCTTCATCATATAATTTATTAATTTTACTTTCAACATTTGCAGAGCTTTCTGTTTCAACTTCAGAAATAACTTTAGAAGCTTCTAACTTATCAACAGTTGCTTCAATTTCTCTTAATTGTTCAAAGTCTTTTGTAGGGATCATCTTCATAACATCTGCAACAAAGTTTTGCATTTTTATATTATTATCATAAGTGCCTTTAGCTAAAATAGAATTAATTGTATTACTAACTGCCTCATAATCATTATCTTCTAATTTAGATATAATATCGGTACGTATATCGTCTAATTTAAGACTTTCACCTACTGGATAGAATTCATTCAACTGCTTTAAACTGTCAACTTCTAGTTTTGTTTTAGTTGTGAAGTAAGGCAAGACTATTTTTTCATAATCTTCTTGAGGCATTTCAGGAGCTTTTTCAGCAATAGTTCCATCTGAGTTGACAAATTCATTTTCAATTAAATCCTCTTGTATCTTAGAAAATGCTTTAAGTGCAGTTACTCGAGCTTCATGTGCTTTAGCATATTTAGGAGAATCCGCATAAATATCTTTCATACCTTCAAAAATAGGAATGGCTGCATCAACTTCGCCTTGAGCTAATGCGTTAAATCCTAGTGAGGCAAGAACTGCTGTTTGTTCACGAGCACTTCTTTCACCTTCTGCTCTTTTTTCTGGGGAAATATCAGGATTTGTTGCTTGTTTTCTAAAGTCTTTAATTTCTTTAACAGTGGATTCAACAAATTCTTTAGGAGCTTCTTTAAATGCTGCTTCAGCAACAGCTTTTTCAACTTTCATTGTCGGAGTTTCTACTCTTAGACCTGTAGCTGTTTCTTTATTCAGCATATTTTCATAAACATTCTCTTTAAACCAAGCTTCAAATTCTTTAGGATTTTTAACTTCAAGAATGCTCTTTGTAGCTTTATAATCTATAGGCATTTCTTTTCCAGCAAATTCAAGTTTTATTGATTCCGCGCCAGCTTCTAATCTTTTCAATTGTTCAGGAGTTAATGAATTTCTAAATTCTTTATACAAATTATCAGGACCATTCTTTGTCATTAACTCTTTATAGAATTCAGCAACACTTTCAGCACGTTTTTGCATACTCTCCAGAGTTGCTTCTAAACCAGTTTTCATCTCTAAATCTAATTTACCAAAGTCTTTATTCTGCATTTCTTGAAGAACTTTTCTAGCTAATTCTTTTTGAGATTCAGAAGGTGCTTTATCAATTATCTCAAATAATTCATTAGCAGCAGATTTTTCCATTCTTCTTTCTAATTCCTGCTTAAGAGCATTTTTCTTTTCAAGATTCTGATTCTTTTCCAGTTGTTCAATATATTTTTCTCTAAATTCAACTTTAGACATTTCTTTAGGCGCGCCTGTAACAATTGTCCAAATATCTGGAATTTCACCTTCAATACGCTCTGCTCTTCCATAAGACTGCTCTTGAAGTGAACGAGTAACACGACCAAGATTATATTCTCCAATTTGAATATGAGGAATATTTCTTTTCATCAAAACATTAGTGCCTACAGTTCCGCCTTGACCAAGAATAGTGACTGTTGGAGGAACATTTTCACCCAAATAATACTCGCCAGCTTCTTTTGTTTCTAAAACTCTTTCAAACTTGCCATTTTTATCATAAAGCTTAAACACGCCTTCATTAGTTCTGATTAAGAATTTATGATTTCCAAACTGACCTGCTCTTAATTGTTCCATTACTTTTGTAGGAATCATATCAGGTCTTACTAATTCAATCATTAAATTACCATTAGAATCCATGCCTTTGCTCTTACTAAATTCACCATTATCCTTATATTTTTCATTAATCATATCAACAGCTTCTTTTACATCTAAGATAGTGCCTTCTTTTTCAAGAATAAATCTCTCTGCTTCAATAGCACCTTTTTCTTTACCATGGCCTAAGAACTTTTCTTCAACTGCAAACGACTTATCAAACGTGAAACCTCTTGATTCAAATATAATATCAACTCCTTTGCCTGTGCCAGTCATAACATTTACTCCTGTATTCTTGCCTTGCATCGCAAGGAAATCACCAATATCTCCTTTAACAGCCTTACCGCCAACTTTCATCGCTTCTGTCTTAACATCAGCAATTCTTTTGACTCCTGATTCTTTAGCATAAGCAATTGCTCCAACAAATTGAGCAGCAAGAGCATTTCCAGCTTTACTAAACTGCTGATTAGGCTGAGCATTACCTTCTTTTGATGGCACTGTTCTGCCTTGCTCAGAACTCCATGCATAATCTGTTTCTGCAAATTTACTAATAAAGTCTGCAAAAGAATTAATCTGATCAAGATATTCTAAAAGTTTTTTAGTTTGTTTTGTATTTAATGGAGATTTTTCTGGATTTTTCTGATATTCATTAGCATTTTTGAAAATATCTTTAACATTTTCTGCAGAAATCTTTTCTAATCCTGCAACACGCTCAATCAATTCGTTCATTGTTTTTTCATTAAACTTATTGCCGCCAACTTCATATATAACTCCCTCTTCTTTAGATTCAATTTTCTTTTCTAGCACAGATCTATCAATACCTTTTTCAACTGTCAGAACTTTCATATTCTCTAAAGCTTTAGCAATATCAGTTGCAATCTTAACTCTATTCTTAGGTAAAGCAATACCTTCAACACTTGAAATAATAAATTCAGTCTTAGGATCTCCTGTAATATGTATCTCGTCAAATACTGTCTGTCTGTCTTTTGTTAAAGCTTCCACTAATGTTTTAACAGCTTTCATTTCTGCTTTACTTAATCCTGGAGATCTTAATTTTGTCATTAAGAACCCTATGTCATTAACAGTTGCTACTATATGGTCTGCTTCTAATAACTTCTTTAGTTGTTTTTCAATTGATTGTTTAGGATTAAAAGTTGCGACTTTTCTTCCTTTATATTTCATAAATGCATTTATTTCACTTGCAGCATCTTTTGATTTTCCTTCTGGTAATATGAATAATCCTTTTCTTCCATAAAGTTCAAGAGCAATCTCTAAAGTTAAAGGAGCAATAGTTGTTGTTTTTCCTCCTGCTAATGGGAATTCAAAACCAAATCTATCATTTAATAAATTATCAATAGCTCTCTTAAGCTGACCTTCTCTAGCCTTGAAAAGAATATCCTTCATCGCAATATTATTTGCATATTCTAATTCTCTTTGCCTGATTTCAATCAGATCAATCATGTTATTGATTTCACGCTTACTTGTTTTCTCAAGAACAAAGTCTTTTGTTTCAATTAATTTACTTAGTTTTTCTGTTTGAACTTTAACAGCATTCTCAGCTTCAATTAATTCTTGTTTAGCTTTTATTTTCTTTTTGCCTTCTTTTAATTTCTCAACTCGTTCTTTTAATGTTTGAACTTTTTCTTTAACTTTTTGCAATTCTACAAATTCCTTATTTATTACTTCTAATTGTTTGCTTTGAGCTGATTTCTTTAGGATTTCATTATATTCTTTCATTGTTTCTTTATAATTATCTTTGTTAACTTTATTTGAATTTTTTTCATAAAGCTTTTTAGCAGTTTCAAATTTTTGTTTTGCAGTTTGCATAGGTTTTTTATAATCCTTGAAATTTCCAACTTCTTTTGTTAGGGCTTGTTTTAAGTTTTTAAAACCTACAGCTTCAGGTCCATTTGCAAGAATACTGTCAACATCCAATTTTTCACTTAATTTACCTTTATCTTTAATAGTTGGTTCTAATATAGGAACTTCTTTAACTTTAGGTTTTAGTAATTCTTCAACACCTTTAATCTCTTTTTTTAATTTTTCAAGAGTTTCAAGTTGGGTTTTTAATTCAAGTCCTTTTAATGTAGGGATTTTTTGGATAGTTTCAAATAATTCTGCTTTTTTCTTGAATGATTCTATTTCAGTAGTAACTTTGTCATAGTATTCTTTACCTTTTCTTTTTGCATTGTTTAATTCCAAATTTAATTTACGATCAAAACTTTTTTTATTAGCTAAATAATCTTTAACAGTTAGAGGTTTTCCATCAGGAGTTTTAATTAAATCAAAACTTTCTTTACCAATTCTTTCAGCTGTTTCAGGAGTTATTTCAACAGGAGCTTCTTCAACAACTTTTACTTCTTCAATCTTTTCAGGTATTTTCTCTTTCTCTTTAACAGTCTCTTTAATTTCTGCTTCTATATTAGCAATTTCAGTAGGATCTGCTTTGATTCTGTCAACAAACTCTTGTAATCTCTCTTTAGGAATTCCTTTATCTTTCAAGAAAGTCTCTAAAGCAGTGTTTGTTTCAGCAGTTAATGTATCAACAATTTCTTTTAATTTTTTATTTCTTTTAATTTTGTCTAGTTGTTTAACTGTGTCAACTAATCTTTTTTCAAGTGATCTGGCTTTTTCTATTTCACCTTTACTAACAGATTCTTTGATTCTTTCTTTTAATCTTAATCTGTTAGTCTCTAAAACTTGATAACGAGCAAGTTCAGGCGTTTTTCCAAACTGAGTTCTCATATTTGAAACAATATCAAACAAATATTTATTTTTAGTCAAAGGAATATCTTTAGAGAATGAATTAATAGTTTCATAAACTTCAGGAATTAATTCACCAAGAATATTAATTGATTCTGCATAATTCTTCATTGAATTAATAACTTCAGCTCTTCTAAACATATTATCATATTCAGATCCTTTAATATCTCTTTCAAAAGATTTCTCAGCATTTTTATATTTTCTCATAGCATTTTCCATTGCAGGAGTCATCTTTAGAGTCTTTCCCATTTCTCTCATTAATTCAAAACCAAATCTTCTAGAAGCATCACGAATTATGTTAGGATCGCCAGTTTTCTTAGCAGCTTCTAATCCAATCCTTGCTTTACCTAATTTAGTATTTGGATCTTGAGCGTTTACTTTAGCTCTATTTTTAGCTTTTAAGAACGCAGTTTTTTGTTTTTTACTTAATTTATCATATGTTTTATAAAATTCTTTATTGAGTTTTTTATAATTGCTGTTTTCATAAAATTGTTTTTTTAACTTTGCGGCTTCTGCTTTTGGCAGACCATACTCACTAGCAAACTTTTTAACAGGCATTTCTTTTAAATTATTCAATACTTTTCTAGAACTTTCTGCCATCATTCTGCCACGTTCAATATTTTGCTGCAAATAATCTCTAATCTTAACTTTAGGACTGCCAACTTTTCCAGAAACTAATTTATTAAATGCTTCAACACCTGCAACATGACCAATCTTAAACTGAGCAACAGCACTAGCTGTTTCAAGCCAAAACTCACCATCACCAAATTTACTAAAGTCCATCTCAGCAGTCATAGTACCAAAGCCCATACCAAAAGTTTCAGCACCAAAACCAACTGCTTTTGACGCAAGATGTCTTCCGAGCTGAACACCAGTTAAACCTCTGAAACCCGCAGTTTCTAAAGCACTCATAGTTGACTTACCAGCAATAGCCTTTACACCTGGCTGAACAATTCCTCCCGCAAACTTCATGCCTCCAATCATCATAATAGAATGTCCAATCTCACCTAAAAGACCTGGGAAGAACTCAGTTATTCCCATTTTATCTTGTTTCAAAGAATTAACAGTATGCATAATTGTTCCAAAAGTTGCAGCTTCTGCAAGAAAACCACCTGTACGAGCCATAAATTCAATTGTTTTAATCCTGCCAGCACTAACTAAATTTGCACCTCTTGCAAATTTTGTAAGTCCTTTTGTAGAATATTTTGAAATTTGTTTAGCAAATTGTTCAGTAGCTTCTTTAGAAAGATCTCCTGCTTTTTTACCAATCACTTTTAACCATAAACCTTTATCTCCAAATGCTTTTGTAAGTTGACTAGAGACTACTCTTGAAACCGCTGATTTTTTAAGTGCACTCATTCCTACATTTTTTAAAGCTTTTTTAGCAGTTGCTTTATATAAGACTGCACTGATTGCTTTTTTAACACCCTGACCAACAGCACCTGCTGTTCCAGCAGTCATTAACATAGGAGCAACATCTGCAACAAGAGTATGAACATTAAACATGTTATCCCAAAAATTTCTTTTTTCTTCAAGCTTTTCAGGATCAACTTCATAAGCAGCTTTAAGTGCTGCTTTAACATGATATTTTTCATACTTAGATGTATCAAACTTCTCAGTTGTGCCGTCTAAATAATTAATCAAATCAGTCAAGAATTCTTCAGCATATCTTGTACCTGCTTTAACTAACTTATACTCATAGCTTTTTCTATATTCTTCATTACCATTCTCCCATAAAGTCATAGTCCTAGACGTTTCATCTAAAGCAAAATTATCTGCTATAGAATCTTTATAAAGAACTTCAAACATCATATTGATTTTTTCTGAATTCTCAAGAACGAGTTTGAAAAAAGGATAGTCTTGTGCAAGACCGCTTTGAGCAAGAGCTTGAAGTAAAAAAGTATGATCTTTAGTTTGCTCTTGCAAGCCTCTTAATCTATTTTCCGTTGAACCCCAACCACTCCAAGCTTCGCTTCTTTCGTTAAGATCTAGCATCTTACGAAGATCTTTGTTCAGTATTTCAGCCCAAGCCTTAACAGGATCTCCTTCAGTAGCTATAGCAAGATAAATACTTGAGAAATCATTATTTTGTTTAAGTTCATCAAAAGCAGCTTTAGCATATTGTTCTAATTTACGATCATCACTTATGCCGCCTGTAACATAATTATGCTCAGCAACTCTATCAGGATCAATCTTATCAAGCAAAGAAGCAAGCTGCTGGAATTTATGCAAGTTATCGAGGTATTTTTGACTTTCTTTTGACATTCCTAACGCATGATCTGGCTTAATCTTACTATAAATCTCAGTCAATTTATTCATAATAGCAGTTCTCTTACCAAGTTTGTCACTTAAATCAAAAGAACTAGCAATCGCTGACTCTTTTGACCCTTTAGCAGTTCCTTTAAACGCAGCATCAATATCATGATTAAGTGCTTCTAAATCAAGCAATAATTTACCAGTCAAACTTGTGAGATCTTTTTGGCCATCTTTATCTAATTCTTTAATGTTTCCTATACCCTCGCGACGAGCTTTTTTATACGACTCGTGCTCTTCTATGTTATTAATCTCGCTTCTTTTTTGAGAAATACTAGCAACTTTAACTTCATTCTTAGCTTGAGAATCAAATTCTTTTTCGTCTTGAAGGTCCTTTTTATAATTATCCAAGTCCTTGTTTACTTTAACTGATTGTTCTTTCCAGAAATTTAAATCATCAGAAAGCATTTCATAAGTATCTTCTAAAGCAGTTATTTTTTCTCTTAAACTCATAGCTTCTTCGGAAGCTGAATCTAAACCTAAACCTTTAAGCTTTTTCTTCTCAAGTTTTATTTCTATTTTAGTTTTAAACATTTCATTTCCTAATAATTCAATTTTATTAGTCAAATCATTCTGGACATTAGTTAATTCAGACGGCTTTTTGATAGAATCTGCAAATTTTTTTCTTCTAGTGTCTAATATTTTATCAACTTCATTTTTAATAAAAGGATCAGACTTATCTAAACCAACTAAGATAGAAGAAATAACTTTATCAACTTCATCAAACTCTGCTTGAGTTGTCGTGACCTTTAAAGCATTATCACACAATCTTAATAATTCACCTTGTTTAGTGTATAACAAAGCCATTTTCATAGCACGAGTAATAGGATCCATCTCACTCATTAATTTTTTAAGCGCAGCAAGTTCTTTCTTTAGACCAGCAGCATCCATATAAATAATTCCAATCTTCTCAAGATCTGCCATTCCTTTTTCTTTTGCTTCTTCTAAAGTAGGGATTATACCATCATGCCTCATGTTCGAGTTTAAAAATAATAACTGACCAGAAATTCCTGCAACCTTTTCTAAGAATTTTTGGCCTAAGTGGAACTCACTTATCCTATTATAAATTACGCTAGAGTCTACTTCTTTTCCTTGCAAATCCCAAAAAACATCATAAGAAACAGCAAGACCATTATAAATCAAATTCATTAACTCAGGCGTATCATAAAAAGAGAAGCCCTGTGCCATAGCATTTTTAATTTCGTTCATGAAATTATTCAAACCATCAACATTCTTAGGATCAAACATTTCAATCTGAGCAATTAAAACTGAAGCAGAAGCAAACTTTCTGTCAGCAAGAGCCTGTTCACCTAATTCACCAGCAACAGACATAATTTTATCTCTTAGCTCAGGATCAATATCTTTAAGCCAACTTGTCTCTTCATCAAAGAATTTTTTAATAGAATCTTCATAACTTTTATCATCTGTCTGATCTAAATAATTCTTTTTATTTAATATATCAATTAATGGCTGTAATACTTGTTTAATCTGATCAGCATCTAATTCAGGATCAAGACGGGTAATATAGTCCTTAATAATTACATAAACATAAAGAGGATCATCAGCTTCTGCTGTCTGCATCTTTTGCATTAAAGTAGTTGTAGCGTCAGCAATTACTGCATTTTTATAAGCTCCATCAATACCTTTCCAGGCAGTATCTAATTCTTTAAATTTTACATCTAAACTCTTAAACTTTGCTTCTAATTCTTTATACATAGGACTTTCAGTATCAGCAATCTGATTCATTTCGTTTTTAATTTCATCCATTTCTTTTGAAACAGAATCTCTTTCATTTTTCAAATCTTTAAATTCATCTCTTAATCCTTTAAATTTTTCAAGAACATCTTTTCTTTCATCTTCTTCATCAATCTGGCTTAAAATATTAGGAATAGCGCCAAACAAAGCAGTTCTAGTGTTTTTTAATTGAGTAACAGCATTATCAAACTCTCCTAATTTAAATCCTAAAACAGGATCTGCTTTTTCAATTCCGAAACCAGGAAGTAAGCCGCCCACAATTTCCATAGCTTTCTGCGCAATCACCCTGGCACGCAAATCATTAGCCTGCTTTTGTAAGTCTTTTAACTCGCCATCAACAGCTTTTTTAGTATCTTTTAAAGCATCAATAAAGTCTTTTAAATTATCTCCAGAAGGATTTTCCATAGCATTAGTTAATTTCTTTAAATCATCAGATTTCATAATTTCATCAATACCGTCGATAGTCTTTAACCTCTTCATAGCATCTTCAATATCTTCTTTACTGCCGCTAGCAGCTCCAAGCAATTGAACAACACTAGCTTTTAAACCAACTTTTCTTTTATCTTTAACTTCATTCCAAGCAGTAGCCCATTTACCATAATCTTTAATACTCTTGTCAGCATAAGCTGTTAAAACTTTAGGCAATGTTTCTTTAAGCTCTAACATACTTTCTTTTGCTCTATCATAAGCACTCTTTGACAAATCACCTTCTTTAACATTAGCAACATTAAACTCAACATTAACCTCAGAATATTCAGAATTCAATTCTTTCAAATCTTTATTCTCAGAATCAATCATTCCACTGAGATCTTTCATCTGCTCAAGATCAGACTTCAAATCCTCAAGCATCTTATTACATTCAGAATCTTCTTTATTACAATTATCAAACGCTTTACTATTAATCTTAACTTTTAATTCTTTAACACACTCAGAAGGAGTCCTAGTTTGAGACTTACATTGCTCAAATTCAGCAGCAAACTTTTCAACATCTTTCTTAAACTTCTGAACTTCTGCTTGACCACCAAGCTGGTCAACATTATCAATAATTTTTTCTTTAACTTTCTTAAGTTTATCCTGCAGTTCTTTCAAATAATCCTGCTTAGCATCAATCTTTTCTTTTAATTCTTCTAACTTCTCACCAAGCTTTCTCTTTTCCTCACCAGCATTCTTCAAATCCTCTGTTAACTTTTCATTAATATTATTTATTTTTAACAATCCTTCAAAGTAATCAATCATATCCCTAACACCGTCACAAAAGTCAGGCTCTTCAGCAGAACCATCACAAAAACTAAATAAATCTCTTAATTCATCAAGAACTGCTTGTTTATCTTTAGCACTTAATTTATTATAATCAGAATCATATTTCAAAGGACCAAGATTTAAACCTTCAAGCGCACTGTCGCCTTTCATCTTACCAGAAAGAATCATTTGAATAATTGAAGCAACAGAATAACCCTCTGCAGCAGCCACACTCAATAGCTTCTTTGCATTTTGAACAGCTTCTGCATCTTTTCTAGCTTGTTCACACATAGGACAGTCTAGTGTACCTGGAACAGTAATTATTGTTTCTTCAGTAAAACGCAATGCTCTAGCAGGACTAGGAGTAAATACTTGTTTTCCAGAAACATCTGCAATAACAGCACCTGTACCAGCAGGAACTGTTTGATGAGATCGACCAATAACCATTACTTCACCAGTTGAAGTTGGCAAAGGAGTAAAAGGACCTCCTGTTTCTACCCAAACACATTCTGGAGGTGGAGCAACACTAAAGTCAGCATGGAAATTATTATGATGTTGAACAGAATAACTCATTTCAAATTCACTAGCATAAGCCCAAAATTGACCTAAACTGTAAAAACCACCGACTGCTTTATTAGCAGCGCCATAAAATTTAGAAGCAAACTTATTCAAAGCAGCCATAGCAGAATCTAAATGATCTAAACCTAAACTTTCAAAAGTTCTAAGAGACAACTCTTGCTCAAACATACTATGCGACTGTAATTCACGGAACAAACTACCTAACGCAGCTTTATAACTTGCCAACGCATTCTTTGCAGCTTCAGCAGCGCCCAGAGCACTTACTGCATTTCCACAAAGAAACGTACCCATCTTATAATTTTTACCTAACTTAGCAACTGGTTCTTTTTTATTTAAAGTAATATCATAATCAAACACAGCAAGACCATGCTCTTGATTACTTAATTTTTCAAAAACAGCTAATTGACCTGAAATACCTGCAGCTGCGCCACCGCCTGCAGGTTCAGGAGCACCAGCTCCATTTGGCGCAGCAGGAGCGGCCATAACATCAATACCTGCAGCACCAGGGTCAATTGGAATAGCTCCTGTGATTGCATTAATACCAGAAACAAAACCAGTACCTGAAACACCAGAAAGTCCAACACCAGGCAAGACCATAACTTCTTCTTGCATACCCAGAGACGGCAATCCAATACCCTCTCCTTCACCTTCTCCTTCTGCAGGCATTGAAGAAGCTTCACAACCCATAAAAGCAGCGAAAGATTTTGCAGCACTAATTTTACCATTTAAGTCTTGAATAACTTTATCAATCTTAGACTTAATTTTTCCTAAATTATTAACAGCAAAAGATAACGCTAGACCTTGTCTTTTAATCTCAGAACTAATCTGATTTTTATAAGATTCAATAGTTTTATCAACACTTTTTTGTTGTGCTTTAAAGTTCTCAAGAATATTATCAATTAATTTTTCAGCAGGATCTTTACACATTTCTCTAGTAGCCGCTCTAGTTTTACCAAGCGGTCCACTAGGTGTTGGTTTTTCTAAGTCAAGAGTTCCTCCTGTAGTTGCAGTTCCTTCACCCCAACCAAGACCTTCTCTAACAAAACCAATTTCTTCTTCACCTTCTTCAGTCTCTTCTTCCTCTTCTCCTTCTTCAGTTTCTTCATCTTCATTACTAGCAGGCATTCCAGTACTTACACTAGCTTTACCTCCACATTCCGGAGGCAAAAGCGCAGGACCATAACCAACATTATGCAATAATGCAAGACCATTAATCCTGACATATCTTTCCTTATTTTCTAAATTCGCTTTATGTTCTTTATATTCCTCAGTTAAAGTCTGAATAGATTGAGCAGATAATCTTAAACTAGCAAGAGAATAGAAAACATTTGCAGGAGAATACAATTCCTCGCCAATACCTATTTTTGCAACAATAGCGCCAGCAGAACCTAAGAAACCAAAAGTTCCCATATACTGTCCGACAGGACCTCCTCCTTTATCTTCACAAATCTCTTTTTGCTTAGCAGCAGCAGCTTGAGCATTATTATTTGCTTCTTCAGCAAATTTATCTAACTCTTTATCTATAGCAGCTTGTAGCATTCTGGCAATTAAATTATTAAGCTGTTTATTCTCTCTTAATGTTTCAAGATTTAACAAACCTTCAGTATCTAGTCCTTCACCTAAAGCATCTTCAATATTTCCAATAACTTGATCAATATCAATATCTTTTAGGTCTATTTTGTTATCTCCATTTTTATCTTCAGCGGTATCTAGAGCATTTTGAATACTTTCTCTAACTGTAGGATTATTCGCAAGATTAGATTGAGCCTGAGCAGATCTCTGAATTTCTCCTTGCATAGCACAAAAAGCAGGTCTAAGCAAATCATGAATAAACTGAGCTCGCTTTTGATGATCGTAATCTGCTTGACTGTCAGGCTTGACATATCCCTTAACAGCTTGATAAGTAATAAGATTTTCTTCTTTTAACTTGGTAGTGCCTGTTTGATATAAAACACAATCACCTTCAGCATTCAGATACTCTTCAAATGCGTTTTCAATGTTCTGGGCTATATTTTGAAGTAAACCATCCAGTAATGCTTTTTGTTCTTTTACTTCAGCTTCACTCATTTCCCCACGTCTATAAGCAGCTTCTGCATTATCAACAACTTGTTGCATAGATTGATACTCTGCCATGGCTTTTTCTACAACAGCAGTGGGGGGAGTAGAACAATCAATTTCAGCACCAGGTCCGCCAAGTTTAGGCTGCGGACCAATAAATTGAGCTCCTGTAATTTTATCAATACCTGCGACATTACCAATACTAACTGGTTGTGATGGAGCAACAGCAACAGGCTCTGTAACAATCTTCTGCCCTGTTTTACCAGAAGGAGCTTTAGCACCTCCTCCAGAATCTTTCAAATGATATTCTAAAGCTTTGTAGTTAGTACCATAATAAAATGGAATCTGATTAATAGCACCATAAAAAGAATTAAATGCACCTTCAAATGCAGGCTTAGGACCTTTATAATCAATCTTTTTCTCGTCCATACTAAACTGAGGAATCTTAAACACCCTGCCAACAAGATCATCAAATAATTTTTCATTAACTTCAGCACCTTGTTTACCAGCACCAAATTGTTCTTCGTCTTCTTTTATTAATCTTGCAGCAACACCAACTTCTTCAACAATCCAATCAGGAATTGGCTCTTCTTCCTCAGGCGGTTCTTTTTCAATAGCTTCATCTAAAATATCAGGATCAACATCAGCCTCGCCAGTATTAGGATCTTCACTAACTGGAACATCTTCTGGACTTTCAGGTTCTTCTTCTTTTTTAGGAACAGGAGGAACTTCCTCAGGTTCTTCTTCTTTAGGAACACCAGGAGGAGCTTCATCTTCGGCAGGAATATGCATTGGCTGTTCAAGATTTGGATCAATTTTATCACAAACATCATCGTTATCAATATCAGGACATCTTAACAAATCAGTCATGCCAATAGCAAAAGGAACAAGAGGCGCAACAGGATCTCCTTTCATAAAAGGCCTGTTAAAATCAATAGGATCACGAGGAGGCATAGCAGTAACAATATTCTCAGACAACATAAAAGGCTCAAGAACATTAACTTTCTCACACTCAAACTCATCAAGCAATTCAGTATTAGCGCCAGCAATTAATGACAAGCCTGAAATTAAACCCGCAGCAAAATTACAACCAGCATCATTATTATTCTTTAATTTTCTATCAATGACTTTCTGAGAAATTTCAGATAAAGATAATTTCTTCTCAATAATACTGTTAGCAATCTGACTCTTAATAAACAATTTCTCAAACAAATTAGTAGCTTTGGCTTCTTCTCTAAAGTAAACCATTCTAGATAATTGTTCAGGAGAAGGTTTATTCAAATCAGAAGGGTCAAAGTTTTTATTAAGCATTTCTAAACCAAATGCTCTGCCAACACTAACAAAATTAGCTTCTGAATTAGTTTTATCAATCAAACTCAAAACAGCACCATTAACTTCAGCAGGCAAAGGCTCTCCATCATTATGAGGAGCATCACCAACCATGGTTGTAAGAACCGCAGTTAATTCAGCAGTACCTTTTTTCTCTTCTAAAGGAACAATAGGCTCTAATTCTTCAACCAAACCAATAAGTTCTCGCAAAGAATTCTTATCATCAGTATAACCTTCACTAGCTTTCTGCATCTTATCATTCAACTTATCATGCGCAAGATTCTTAGCATTAGGATTAAAATTACTTAAGAAATTCAAATAAGAACTCTCAGCATCTTCGCTTAAAGAATCCTCTTCTTTTAAAGTATCAAGCAATTGCTTAACACGAGTTTTATCACTATTAAACTTACTAGTTGCATAAGAAGGAGAATTCATTTTGTCAACAATATCATTTAATTCAGTGTAATACACATTCATCTCATCTGACTTCAAATAATCTTCATGATATTTCTTGAAATCTTCTGCTAATTCTGAATCTAACCCTTTTAATTCTTCAATCTTAGCACTAATTTTTGCATCTAAACTTTCCCAATCAGCAGGCTTTTGTTCCTGACCAAACCTTTCTTCAAACAAACTATTAATCTCAGTAACTAAAGTATTAACTTTGAGATTATTCACATAACTATGTAAAGAATAAACTTCGTCAAGCAAACCTTCGCCTGAAGTTAATTTCTCTCTTTCTTCATCAGAAAATAAAGATTCAATATCTTGCTTAAAATCAAATGTTTGGGTTGTTAAGGAGTTGCCCCATTGAACATAATCAATAACACCACCAATAGGTTCTTGCTTTGGTCTAGAAGGATCATATTTAGGTCTTTTGACAAATTTTCTTTCTGCCTTTTGCTGTTCATGAATTTTTATTAGAATCTTATTCAAAGAAGCCGCATCACAGCCAGGAGCTTTGATATCTGCAATTTCTTTTACAACTTCACCAAGAGTTGCGTCAGATTTTTCTAATTCTTTAAGGTTATCAAAAGCTTTTCCAGAACATTTTTCCCTGAACTCAGCTAAAGCTAAATTTAATAGGTCTCCTTCTGCACTAAGCAAAGAAATATCGTCAAAAGCAAGTCGAATATCAGGATAAGGAAGTTCATCAACAATATAATCTTGAGAAGCATCATTAACTAAAGCAGCAATAGCATCAGTTGATAAAGGCGTATCATCAACAACAATATCATAACCCTGGCTGACTAAATCAGTCACAAAATCAGTATTAACATCTATCAATTCATTCTTTAAAGCAGCCGCACTATCGAACAATACTTTTTTACCGCTGATTTTTAAATTATCAACAACAGCATCAAGCTTGTTAGGATTATCTTTCTCAAAGGCTTTACTATCCTGCGCGCTAACAATTAATGGATTCAAGACTAACAAAAACACCGTCAATAATGCCATTAATTTATTTAATCTTTTAGCCATTTTCGCAAACTAACTTTCCTAATTTGTAATAACAATTCTTACTGTTGCATTTGATTCCTTCACTAGTTGCAACGCAATCTTCAGGCAAATCAAGCTCAGCAGAGCCACATAATATCTTGCCATTATCTGAATCAAAATCACAACCTTCTGGAAAATTCTGCTTTTCAGCACTTTCACAAACATATTCACCATTACTAAAGCCACATTCACTAGCAGAATAACCTTCACAACCACTAATAGTGCAGCCTTCTTCAAATTCAACAACATCAACTTTTACACAACTAAATTGCTCATCGCCTTCTTCATCAGTTTTAAAGCCACAAGCGCCTCTTTCATAACCTTCACATTCCAAAACGCCATCTTTATACGCACAGCCTTCTTGAATCTTAGGATCATAATAACAATCAAGCTCATCATTCACTAAAACACAACCATGAGGAATATTTCTCATTTCAGGAAGACCTTCACCGCAAATAAATTTATCATCAACATAAACACAATCTTCTCCAGGTCTTTCAGAAAATTTAGGCTTAGGTCTGCTCTTTAATGTGCTATTATCAAAAAACCATTCAAGATCTCCTTCACCACAAGAAAATTCACCTGTTTTTTCTTCAATAACACAATCTTTTAATGTTTCCTGCAAAACAGGATCTTCGCAAACAAATTTACTTTTTATTACAGCACAACCTTCAGGAAGTTTTCCGCTTTCTTTGCAGTAAACTTGTCCAGAATCAAGCATTTTGCAAGAAGCACCTGCAAAACCAGCGCATATTAAGTTGTATTCTTCATCTCCTAATCCTACTCTTTCACAATCACTAGGAATTTCTACACTTGAAGATTCACATTCAATTTCACTTTCATCATTAATCTTACATTCACCTTCTTCAAAACCTTCGCACTGTTCGACAACAATATTACCTTCCGCATCTCTGCCAAAAATGCAGTCTTCTTTTAGTCTTTGCTCACAAATTATTTCTTCACCTTCTTTTTTGCATTCATTATAACCTTCACAAATCCATTTCCCTTCAACTTCTGTACAATCTTTTTCTGAAAAACTTTTAGAGCAAGTTAATTTGCCTTTAATAACAACGCATTGATCAAATTGAGTGCAAGTTGCTGATCCTCCTTTGAAAGAACATTTAGGAGGAGGTGTATAATCCATTTTTTCTAAGGTATTAAGGAATTTTCTGCTAACTTTTCTCCTAACTTTCACAGTTTCAAAGAGATTATCACCAAGAACAAACAACTTACTCTCGCCAGAATCAAGCTGATAATCACCAACAATATTTAGCACCTGAGTTATTCTATAAATATCATACAAATTCTCACGAACATTACTTTGTTTTAATAATTCAAAGTCAGGCTCAAGAGTTGGGAATTTCATCTCTTCAAATAGTTTAATCTCTTTGTCAGGTTCTTTAAAGTCACTTAATGCAGCAACATCATCATAAGGAGCGCAAACTTCTGCTGTAGTTTTTTGAACATCAATCACACTAGACAAAGCAGAAACATCAGATTCAACTTCCATACAAACTTGTTCTTCTCCATCTGGAGAAGTAGACTTCCTAGCTTGATCATTAGCCAAAGCCTGAGCAAAATCATCATTTGTCGGCGTAGGTTTAGGAGGTTTCTTTTCTTCTTCTGTTTCATCAACTTTACAAAAACCAATCTGCTCTTTCAAAGTACTAATCAATTCAGGAATCTCGAATGTAACAGTCTCAATTTTATCATTAGGAGTAGCTTCAATAAAGTATTTCACTGCTCCTTGTTCATCAACTTCTTCTTTAACACCATAGAAATTGTAAATCTTACCTTCAACAACAAACTCCTGCAAAGGTTCTGTAAAGCAGTCAGTCATGTCAAGCAAAACATAAGCAGCAGGCTCAATAAACCTAGACGAAGGAGCTTCAACCTTTTCCTGAACTTCTGAAACAAACTTAGAAACCTTTTCTTCAGGAGTTCCTTCGATTTCTTCTAAAGTTTGAACAAACTCTTTCCAATCCTTAACTTTCTCAACAGCTTCAGCAGTTTTTGTGCTTAAATAATTCTCTTCAACATTTTTCAAAGAATCAGCAGTATGCCATAACACATCTGCATTCAAAGGATTAATCCGCAAATACTCTCCAAAATTCTTAATCGCATCTTTATAATCTTCATTCTTAAACGCATACATACCTTTGTTATAGAATTTCTCCATAGCAAGCTTTTCTTCTTTACTAAATTTCTCTTCTTCTTTCTTTTTCTTCTTTTCTTCTGGCTCAGCTTTTTCTTCCTCTGCCTTTTCTTCTTCAGCAACTTCTTCAGCAAGCGTTTCTTTAACACTAACGTCTGTAATTTTATCAGAAACAGCAGCTAACTCATCAGCTAACTTCCTCTCTTCTGTCTTTGCAAAAATCTCTTTCTTAATATCAGCAATCTTTGCTTGTTCTTTACTAAACTCATCTTGTTTCAACTCTTTCTCAAGCAAATCTTTAGCTTCAGCAATTTTCTCTTTTTCTTCATACTTTTCAAAAGAAGGCTCTGTTAAATCTTTAACTTCAGGAATTTCTTTTTCAAAAGTTTCAGCAAGAATATTTGCAGCACGAGCTGCATCACTAACAGGAACATCATTATCAACTTTATCCATGATCTCAGCAGTCAATGCATGAGCTCTGTCAGACACTCTGACATCAAGAGTTCCTTCATCAATAGCTCCTGTGAAATAAGGAGATAAAGCTAAATCAATATTTTTACCAGACTGGCTTAACAAAACAGCACGCAAAGAATTAATGCCTGCCATGATCTTATCAAGCCGGTCATTATAATAATCAATCTGCTCTGGCTTAACAACATCTAAACTATTAAGTTCTTCAGAAACTGAAAAAATAGCAGTTCTCAAATCTTTCATATAAGAATAAACAGGAGATAACTTGAACAATAACTTCAAATCTTCAAAATACTGATTCTTGAAAAAGAAGAATGAACTGCTTTCTTTGATTTTGTCATACATCTCGAACTTAAGATCTGATAAATCATAATCCTCATCTTCATCATCAACCTGGCCCATTAGCTTGGCAACAATTGTATATAACTCAGAAACAGTCTCACTAGCTTTTTTCATCTTTTCCTGAATCTGCTTATTTGCTAACTCGAAATCCTGGGTGAAATACTCATAAACAATTGGCTGGCCGTCACTAATAAAACAAGAATTCTTGGCCTGCTTTTTCATTCCAGAAACTTCATCAAGAACGCCTTGAATATCATTATCATTTAGCTTTTCACCTAACCTCATCAAGCCGTCATTAAGTTCAGGAATCTCCGTAGCATCAGAAGAAATAAGCTCGCTTAAACTAACTAATTTATTGCTAATATCATTTTTGTTCAACATATCGCTTTCGATACCCTGCAATAATCTAGCAATCTTATTATTGCCTTGATTCTTATCAACAAAATCACTAATAGCACTAGATGCTGAAATAAGCTGTTCATAATCAGCAAAAGCAACTGCATCTTTAAAGTCAGCAATTGAACTATCAATCTTTTTGCTGTAATGATTTAACAAAACATCTTCATACTTTTCAGCAAACTTTTTCAACGATCCTTTAGCATCATCAACTTTGTTAGCAAAAATCAAATCATTTAACTTTTCTAAATCATTATTCAAATCTTCATCATACAAATCATTTGTTAATTCTTTAATTTCACTTAATTTCATAAAAGAATCATAATTAAACTGCCCAGAAAGTTCGGATTTTGCCTTAAAGCTGTTCAAAGTATCTTTCAGATCATTATATGGCTTGACTTCATTAACATAATTCTCAACAACACCAATACTTGCAGTTAATTTATCTTTAGAATTAGCAATATCTAAACTAGATGCGCTGTTAACAAGAACATCAGAAATATCATTAATAGCAGCATCTGCCTTACCAGGAGGAATCAAACCTTCTTTCTCAGAAACATCATCAAGTTTAGTTTTTAACTCTGTTAAACAAATCAAACTAACAGAATGCAAATCATTTTGCTCATGCAATAATTCCATACCTAATTTTCTTAATTCAGACTTAACTTGTTCAAGATCTTTATCACTTAACAAATCCGCTTCATCAACAGTAACAAGATCAATCAAATCATTAAGTTCATCTTCTTCACTAGGCATAAACACCCTTAAATCAAGAGGAGTATTATCAACAACAACTAAGTTTTCTTTTTCAAATAAAATTGGACTGATTTCAATATCAGTAACTTCATTTACAATTGTTCTTTCTTCTTGCACAATATCAGAAATAGCGGCGCCAGTAATACTAACAGCACTAACTTCTGTAACAGCTACTTCTGGCGAAATAATATCTTCTGCTAACTCACTCATTTCAACAGAAATGGAATCAGCAGTTAAAGCAGTCTCAGCAGCAACCGCAGCGATAGGTTCTTCTTCAGGATATGAAATTTTCCAAACAAAAACTTCTTCAATCATTAAATTAGGAGGTTTAGGAGTAGTGCTCATCTTAGTAGGAGCTTCTGGAACAGGAGGTTTTGTTTTTGGTTTAATAGGACCAATCTTATCACTAGGAGGTTCCCATTTCAAATGCTCTGCATCAAAAGTAGCTTGCTGAGGCAAAATAATATCTCTCAAAATCTTTGTAACTTGAGCAGCCGGCTTGACGCCACAACCCCCACAAGGACCAACACTAATTTGTTCACCAGTACAAAAAGAATTAATATCGCCGCAAATATCGTCATCACAATATGTTATTTCAGGAGGGCAAATACATTCTAAGCCAGTTCTTGTGATTCTTGGCTTGGGCTTACGAACTTCTTCATCTTCAAAATCTCCAGGAATTTCATCAAAAAATTCAGGAGGTTCTCTTTCAGTTATCTTAGGCATACAAGCAAGCTGAGCAGACATCCAATTCTCAATACTAGGACCGCCTTGTCCTTGCAACACATAATTCTCGCCAACTTGGACACAATTATCACCAAAACTTTGCTGTGCTTCAAGCAAAATTCCGCCAGGCGGCAAAGGCATTTCAGCAGGCGGTTGGATGCCAGTAAAAACACTTCCTAAAACTTCTTTAAATTCTTGAGTTAGCATAAACTCTTCAAAAGTTCCTGTCTTAGGGTCACAACAAATTATTTTGAATTGAATAACGTTAATTCTACCACCAGGGCCTCCTATAGTAGGAGGGCCAACAACAACAGGAGGAGGCGGACTAGGTTCTTTATTAATTTCACCATCGTTTAATTCTTTAGTTCCTGCGTCAACATCATATTCTCCACCATCAATTGTTTCAGTACAAGTTCCATCTTCTTGCTCAGTAACATAACCAATAGAATCTCCTTCTATTTCTGCAAGAGCAGGAGGATTAGCTGAAAATTCTTCATGAGTTGGAAAATTAATATTTACCTCAGGATAACCTGAAGTCAAAGGTGCTGTTTCTTCTTCAAAAGTAAGACTTGGAATTGCTGCTCCTTCAGCAAATTCTTCCATTTCAGTAAAATCTTCTACTTCTGTATCACCAAAAGTATTCAAGGGATCAAGAGTGCAGGGTTCACCAGCAGGAATACTCACATCACTAGAACCAGAAACAGGAAGTTGTTGCAAACTAATTTCTTGCGGATCAATAATTGCAAAATCAAGTTCACCATCATTATTCAAATCAACAGTTTCAATAAGTTTGATATTTGTAGTTGTGTTGAATCTAGCTTGGCTATCAACAAATTCCTGTGACCAACTAGAACCATTTCTTAACATAATCAAACTTTCATTATCATGATTAGCAACTAAGATATCCACAAAAGTGTTATTGTCAAAATCAGCCATAATCGCCATACTTCCATTCCTAGAATCATTAACACTAGTTGGTCGCAAATTAAATAATTGAGGAAGATAAAAATCACTTGTGTTAATTGTAGAAAACTTTTCAGGAAGCTGAGGCCAAAGCTGTGTATAAAGAACATTTGTTTCATTTTCTTTAACTAAATAAAAATCCTCGAACTTATCAAGAACAAAAGGAGGAGTATCGTTCACAAACGGATAATAATTCAAACTGCTGTTATAAGCAAGACCTGTTTCAATATTTCCAACTTCAACAAATGAAATATTTTGTTCAAAACTCAAACCTATATCAACTTCTGCAGGATAAAATTCAGGAGCCTCATCATTATTTGTATCTCCTAAGCTTAAATAAACAACCATTTTTCCAATTGCCGTTGTTCCAATAATATCGGTTAGATTATCTAAATTAACATCTTTAGCTTTAACCCAAACTAAATTAGGCATTTCATCAACATTAGACCTGTTTGTGGCATTAAAATCAAAATTAGTAGTAGTTGTAAGCCATAATTCTCCATTAACAAAAGCATCAATATTACCATCATTAGTGAAGTCAGCAAAAACAGCAGCAACAGGACTTCCTGCTTTTCCTCTTAATCTTTGGCCAATAACTGAATTAGTATAATTTGTAAAATTCCAATTACTAACAGAAGCATTTCTCAAATAAAGCTGATTAACAGCGTTGTCACGAACAATATACAAATCTTCCCTGCCATCTCCGTTAAAATCAACAAAATGGCCTTTAATTAAATCATTAAACAAAGGAATGCCGCTAGCATTTGTTCTATTATAAAAAACACCTGCATTATTTTCAATTACTGTTTCTAAATAAATATCAAGATCACCATCTCCATCAATATCACTAAACACAGTATCTGTAATTGCAGAGACAGAGATGGCTGTGAGTAATAAGAAGAAAAACAATAACCCCCCTTTTTTAAATATTTTTGTCATTTATATTAAATTTCCTGAAGCATAATTCTCTGACCTGCTTGTTGCGTAATTATTACCTGCTCCTGTGTTAGTCTTAGCAAACATATCATACAACACATCGACATCAGTATTTTTAGTAAAATCATTATTATTGAAAGTATTATTCCCGCTAAATAAGTCAAGATTCAAACCAATAGTAGAATTTTCCTGAATGTTATTACTTGCAGTATTATTGAATGCATAATTAAAATCAAAACCAATTTTTGTTTGATTAACAGTATTTCTAATCAAAGAAGTTAAATTACTGAAAAACAGCTTAATTCCAGATGTTGCATTAAAAATCACATTAGAAGATAAAGTTGTATTCAAACATTGAAATGAGAAAATTCCCTGCCTTGAACTGAAATTAATATCATTATTTTTAAAAGTATCAAATGTAGAATTATAACAAAAAATTCCAGTGTCATAATTAATTATTGTGTTATTCGTTAACCTGTTATTGAATGACCTGAAAATCTTAACAGCATTTTCAGCATAATACGGAACACGATTCCAGTTAAGTTGGGTGATGTTATTAGTAGTTAAATTATTATCCTGGCCTGCATTAATCACAATACCTTCATGTTCACAATTACGCACAGTATTGTTTTCAATTATGCCATTAAACGAACTAGTTAAATCAATGGCAGTTTTAGGGCCAAAATCTGAAACACTTGCTAAGCCAAAAGTATTATTGACAATCAAAATATTTTGAGTTAATACTGCGAGATTTGCTAAAACTCCTTTAGTAGTATTGGCTGTTTTAATGCCAAAAACTCCATTAATCAAAGCCAAAGGATTGAGAATTCCTATTGTGTTGCGGGTTATATTGGTATTAATATTTCTTAATAACAAGAAACCAATACTGCCTTCAGGAACTTGAGAAAAAGGACCTTTTGCATCATAATTCAAAGAAGTGTTCACATATTTCAATATAAAAACCAAATCATTTCTGAAAAATATATTGCTTGTTCCGTTAATCCAAAAAACAGTGCCAGTATGATTATAAACAGAATTATTAATGAACTGATTAGTATCTCCTTTAACTTTGAAAACAATGCCTCTTGTATCATTAATTTGATTTCCTACAATCCTATTTCCGGCACCAACAATTTCAATAGAATACATAATACCTCTAAGAAAATTATTAAAGCTGATATTGGCATTGCCTCCAGAATAAGATATGCCTCCTGCTGTCTGGCCTTGAATACTCATATCAGAAAAATTATTATTTTCAATAACAACATTAGCGTTAGTGCCTGCAACAGATTCTTGAATTCTGATTAAACCATTATTTGTAAAAGTATTATGTCTGATAAATGCCCTTGTTAAATCATTTAAATCAAACATTTCAGGCACGTTAAGATTTTTAAGAATTGTAAGATTTTCAATAATATTAACATAAATGCTGTTATAACTTCTATTAGCAGTATCATTCTCAGTGAAAGTATTGTTGACAATTGAGATATTTGTGGCATTAGTAATGAAAATATTCTTGTAAATAGAATTATTCACAATAGAAACATTGTAAGCTCTTTCAATAAAAATATCAGAACGATTAAAACCTTCAAAAAAAGTGCAATTTGTAATTGAAATATTTTCTATCATATGGCCATTTGTAGCAAAAAGACTGCGATTACCTGTAATCTGAACAGACCTATCTTCTCCAGCACGGAAAACAGTATTATCAATAATATGATTTCCTTCTGTATTATAAGCAACATATTGAAAATAAGTATTTCCAGAAAAATTACTATCACGAGTCCAGAAAGGGCCTTGAATAAAACCAGGAACAGGACCAGGACAAGCAAGAGTTTGAGAACCAATTCTAACGCCATTGTTACTAGTAACAACAGTAAGATTTGTTATATTCAAATAAGCAGGAAAACAGGACCATTGAGAATTAAACCTGACCCCTCCTCCGCCAGCTCCAGTTATGCCTGGAGGATTAGGGGGATCAATGCCGCTAATAACAGTATTCAAAATAGTTACGTTTCCCGCAGCTCTTCCAACAACAATTCCATAAGAAAAATCATAGACACCGCCGCCTGTATCGTTAGTATTTGCAAAATCTTCAATAGTGCAGTTTTGAATAGTAACATTAAACTTATTATTCACATAAATTCCATCATCCGACACTCCTGGATTTCCAAGAATAGTATATCCATCACAATCAAAAATAATGTCATGTAAGTCAAGAATAACACAATCACCTGTTCCTGCAAAAATCACACTATTTTGTAAAATAAATTCATCACCTGCTGCTCCAACTGCTGAAGCTTTAAAACAATCATTAACAGCAACTGTAGCGGCTGTTCTAAAAGGATCATTTGCTTCTTCTGTTTCAAAAGAAGGAACATAAGGTTCATCTGCTTCAATAAAATCTTCATTAGAAATTGATTCATTATACTTTAAAATTTCTTCATATTCATCATAACTTACAAGGCTTGTTGGAGCGCTGACACAGGAAAATAAGAAACCTAACGCAACTAAAATTATCACTAAATTAGTGTATTTCATCTAATCCCCCTTTTTTAAATGCTTAAGGAATAAAACTAATTATCATTTATAAATGTTTTGGTTTTTTTTCTTTATAAAGAAATCGACGGAAAAAAGATGTCAAAAAAACTTTTTCTTTTGCTGCCAATTCACTTGATTGCAGAGTTAATTGAATAGCAACATCCCCGAAGGGGGCAACCCCCTGTTGCTGAAAGCAAAAAAAAGTTGTAAGTTCATGAAAAGGCAGCAAAAAAGAAGAAAATGAAATTTAAACCAAACCAAACCTTAAAGATTTAAACAAAATAGTAATCAAAAAAGTAATCAAAAAATTAATCGCAATTGAAAATATCAGCAAAACAGCAACAAGCAGCATTCTTTGTTTTTTTGATTCTTTTTCATAAATCTTTGAAGCAATAAAATAATTAATGAAAACAAAAGCAATCAAGCCAATAATTTGCAATATCAGCACAAAATTCTTGAACGGAATAACAAGCAAGGATAATGCAAGATTAAAAATACCGACGAAAAACGCAAAGAAAAAAGATTTTTTGTAAGTAATATTTTTGAATTCTAAAAACAAAGTAACTAAATGAATTATGCCAGAGTTAAGCAATACCATGAATGCAGTTGCTATGATTGCAAGCAACAAACCTGATAAAATAACTCCTATAAAACCCATTTAGACTCCTCCAAACAAATAAATTGATTTGAGTGACAAATAAAAAATAAGCGCTCCAATTAAAGCTAAAGGAATGAAAAAAGTGAAAAAAGCAGGAATAGGCTTTAATTTATGAATATAACAAACGCCTACGATGTAAAAAAACAATGAAAGAGCTTCTGCAAGCCTTCCAACAATAGGAATAGGTCTTAATAGCAGATAAGGCCAGATACTGTAAATAAAGATTTTATAAGTACTGGCGAGATTAGCTTTACCTTTGAACCATTTGATAAATGCATGAAGCAGCAAAACAATCAAGAAACTGCCTACAATCATATAAATAAAAGAAATGAAATGATCTGTGAAATCATACACAGGCACTTGAAAAGACTTTAACTTCAAAACTGCTGATAAAACATAAACAGCGGCATAACTGATGATTTTATAAGCAATGATAAGAATGACCAAGAATATGAACGCATTAGTAATGCCTTTTTCTTTGTTCAATTCAAGAAAAGCGCTCTTTGTATTAATAAACTGCAATTTCAACTTGTCAAAAGTATCTTTCCACCCCATAGTAAATATAGTGAGAAGATTATTTTATAAACATTGTTAACTACTTCAGAAAAGTTAAGATTTAATTATGATGCCTTCAAACTTTATCTTATCTGTCAGTAAATTTTTCATTTTAACTGTTTTAATTTGAGGGGTAACTTCTAATGCTTTTAGAACTTGCTTAACTTTTTGCAAAGCAACTCTGCTTGTTTCAGGAACAATAAAAATTGTTAATTTATCTTTTTCAGCGACGATTTGCACTTCTTTAATATTTTTTTGAGATAAAAGTTTGTTTCTAAGAGCAGAAAGATTAATTCTTGTTCCTTTAACTTTTGCTTCAACAAAACCAAAAAGTGATAATTGCGCTTCAACATCACGGATTCTATCAATACTTTTTATTCTGACAACGTTAAGATAACACTGCGGGCATCTTTTCTTTAAAATCCCTGAAAATTTATCACCAAGAACATAACCCTGCAATAAAGTACCTCCCCCATCAATATTCCAATTCGCAGCATAACCTTCATCCGCAAACTCCCAATCATGAATATAATCTTTTTCAGCTCTTTTGAAACTAACTGTCTTAATTATATTAGATAAAGGTGCAATATGATGAAAACCTGAGCCAGGCATGCACTCAGGCATAATATCTTCTTTTAATTCACTAGCGCCAAAACAATCAAGAACTAAACAATTCTTCACACCAAGTTTTTTAGCCATTTTATTAATATCATCTCTTTCAGCCTCAAGCATCTTAGAAGCGCCATTAATGAAAATAACTTTCTCAGGAAGCTTAATCTTTTGTTTTTTACATTCTGGCAAAAATCTTTGCCTTAAATAAGAAGACATACCTGCAAAAATATTAGGCTTTGTGTCATTTGCTAATTTTACAAGATTTTCAGTCCGCATTGCTCCGCCGGCAGCAGTGCATAAATTAAGATCTGCTGCAACTTCAAAACCAATATGCGTACTGTGCCAAGCAAGATGCGGGCCGTAAGGAAATAAATTCATAGCGGTTTTTGTTTTTAATTCAGGAGTAATCTGATAAATTATCTTCATAAGCTCTGGCAAAATCTTTTGTTTTTGAATAGCAGTAATCATCACAGGAGTTGGCATGCCGCTTTCAGTTCCTGTACTAAACAAAATCATCTTAGGATGATAATACTGCATTAAATTTTCTTTAGCATTTTTTTTAATAACATCCCCGATAGTGCTTGTAATTTTTCCAAATTGATGAAGACCTGCAAGATATTTCAAATGACTATTTAAATCAGGCTTGACAATAAAATCCTTGAAACGCTTCATATAAACAGATTTTTTAATTAAAGGAAGACCTTGTTTTAGCCAATCTTCGACGCCATTAATTTTTTTGAAATCTACTTTATATTTTTTGAACAATTCTTTATAAAATTTAGTTCTTGGAAGAAGATGATGCGCAGCTGCCCTAAATTTAATATTCTGCATCGCTTCAATGTCTTCAAAAGTCAGACTAGTTAATTGTTCAATATTCAGGAAATCATGCATTTTAACTTCTTCACCTCTTTCATGACAGCGTCAGTTACTTTCTTTGCATTAGCTTTTGTAGATTTTAAATTATATTTCTTAGGTTTGCCTATAATTATTTTAATATTTCTCTTGAAATTTGGAAATTTATGATGTCTGTTCCACCAATTAAAAGTATTCATGGCAACAGGCAGAATTGATTTTTTTGTCAGTAACGCTAACATTCCTGAACCAGTATGTTTTACTTTTCCAATTTTGCCTGTATAAGTTCTTTTACCTTCTGGAAAAATCACTATATAATCTCCTTTTTTCAATGCTTTGATAGCTTCATGAACAGAACCATTAACTCTTATTGCTTTCCCCCATTTAACTAATACTAAATTCCAAAACCAATTATTGAAATGTTTTTTTGTAAGAATAGACCTTAATCTTTTTTTATGCCAAGCAAACAAAAATGTGAGAATTACCCCGTCAATTAAACTCGCATGATTGCATACAACAACACAAGGGCCTTTAGGAATGTTTTTGATACCGTCAATTTTTCTAATAAAAATTCTAAGCAAAGGCCAGATAAACCATTTTGATATAGCAAAAGCTGACATGGTTTAGTATTTATACTTATGAGTATAAATGGTTTATTCACTATTGTGGGAAAGTGATATGGTTTTGAGAAGGAAATTTAGGTTCTTTGATTAAACTAAAGTGCGCCTTTTTGGCGCAGAATATATAGATATCATTTTACCAAAATTTTATAAAATCCATCTACTATTTGTATAACTATGAAAAAAGAGATGTTTGGATGGTCTATTTATGACTTAGCAAATACAGGATTTAGTTCATTATTTGTAACATTCTTTTTCCCACTATATATCAAAGTATTTCTAGATGGAAATGAATTTCAAATAGGATTAGTATTTGGAATATCAATGCTGTTTGTAGCATTGTTTGTACCATTTATAGGCGCGTACTCAGACATCATAAGAAAAAGAATGCCTTTTGTAATATTATTCACATTAATATGTGTAGGTGCAACATTTCTCGTACCATTTACACATCTAATAGGTGCATTATTATTAGGCGGCTTAGCAAACTTTGCATATCATGCAGCATTAACAACATATAATGCAATACTTCCAAGGCTGGGCGCAAGAAAAGAATATGGCAAAATCTCAGGAATAGGAGTTGGCTTTGGATATGCAGGAAACTTTCTAAGCATAGGCGCAGCAGCGATAGTACTTTCAATCTTAGGTTGGGAAACAATAAAAGGAATAAAATCAATGTTCTTCTTAACAGCAGCATTCTTTTTATTTTTCTCACTAATAACCTTTTTCTTAATTAAAGAAAAAAAAACAAAATGCAAAAGAGCTAAATTTAAAGAAGCAGTAAAACAAGTCAAGATGACTGTTTTACATCTGAAAAAATACAAAGGCTTGGTATACTATTTGATAAGCACGTTCTTAATAATGAATGCAGTCAATGCAGCAATAGTATTTCTTTATTTATACGGCAGGGTGCAAATTAATCTTACGGTTCCACAATATATGATTGTTTTCTGTCTATTCTCTATAACTGCAATATTAGGGGCGATTTATTTTGGAAAGCTAAGCGACAAAATAGGGGCAAAAAAAGCATTAACAATATCAGTTATCTTATGGATTCTTGTCATTACGCTGTTGATCTTTGTAAGCAATTTCACAACATTTTTACTTGCAGGATTGATTGGAGGAGTTGGATGGGGTGCTACAATAACATGTATAAGACCATTATTACTTGATTTAACACCAAAAAAGAAAGTAGGAGAATTCTTTGGTTTCTCTGAGTTTACAAGCAAGTTTTCAGGAATAATCGGGCCAGCAGCATTCGGAGGATTGGTTGTGCTTTACAATTATACTGCAGCATTAATCTTATTAGTGATATTTTTTATACTAGGAGGAATCATACTTCAAAAATGTCCAAAGTATTAGTAGGATTAGAAGCTTTAAACTTTGTTAAAAAGTATATAAAAACTGCAGATTCAAAAGAATTTGCAACAAAAAAACAAGTTCTAGGTTATTGTAAAAAATTTCCATTAATTTTGAAACTTTCATCTGAAAAAATACTCCATAAGACAGAAACAGGAGGCGTAGTTAAAGTAGTTAATAAAGAACACTTGCTCAAGGTATTGAAAGATTTTGATAAAATAAAAAATAAATTTAAAATTCCTAAATGCAAATATTTTGTACAAGAGTATATGCCTGGCATAGAATTGTTATTAGGGTTAAAAAAAGATAAATCATTTGGACACGTAATAGTATTCGGTATTGGAGGCGTATTTGTAGAGTTAATACAAGATGTACAATTTAGAGTATGCCCTATCAACAGAAAAAATGCAGAAGCTATGATAACTTCTTTGAAAAACAAAAAAATACTTGAAGGCTTTAGATGCCTTCCGAAAGCCAATAAAAAAATCTTAATAGATTCTATACTTTCTTTATCAAAACTCGCAAAAGATAAACCTGAAATAACAGAATTAGACATTAATCCTTTAATCTGTGCTGACAGAACATGCAAAGCAGTAGATGTTAGGATTGTTTTTGAGTAAAAAAAATAGCCGCAACATTTAAATATTATTTTCTATATGCTCAGACTATAAGACAGGTGATATGTTTGGAAAAAATAAAATACAGATGCAATGCATGCAAATATAAGTTCCACAAATTCAATTACCCTGAATTGTGTCCATATTGCAGCAAACCTGCTGTTGTTGAGGATTTGGAAAATACTGCAGAAGATTTGTTAGACGAAGTTAGTGAAAATTAAATCTTCGTAAAAACAAATTTACCGTCTTCAGCTAAAACTCCCAGTTTTTTCTCCCACTCCATCATCAAACCAGGATAAAGTTTAGCATTGTCTGAGAAAATGAAAGTAGGAGCTTTTTCTATACTGTATTTTTTGATAAGTTCTTTGCCTTCTTCAGACTTAACATCAACAGTTTTTGAAATGCCAAAAACAAGCTTATACTTTGTTTTTACTTGTTCTACTACTTTTGCAATATCTAAACAATCAGTGCATGAAGAATCAATCAAAACAGTGACGTCAACAATACCTTCTACCTCACCTGTCTGAGGATTTTTATAAGGAGGAGTAATCTCCCTTAAAACTAGTGCTCCGTCACTTTCAATACTTCCAATCTTATCCCAGCTTTTAGCAATATAAGAATATTCCAGTAATTCTCTCGTGAATATTAAAGAAGGCACTTTCTTTATATTATATTTTTTGATAAGTTCTTTACCTTCTTTTGAATCAGGATAAACTGCTTTTTTCTCAGTAAAAGTAACGCCCATTTTAGTATCCATATCTTCAATAAAAGCTCCTAATTTAGAACAAACTTTACACTCTTTATCTTTCAAATAAATCAAGTCAACATAACCAATGAATTTTTTAGACGGAATGTAATAGAAAGCAGGTTCTGCAGCTTCAAAAATAAGATACTCATCTCTTTTTTCAAAGACAGTTAAAATATTATCCAAACCTTTTAAGTTTCCACTTAATACGACAACAGGAAGCTTAGTAATACCTAATTTTTCAACAAGTTCTGCATATTCCTCAGAATCCTGAATATAATTTTCTTTAATAGTTAAATTCAAACCTTTCTTAATTAAATAATCTAAAACGTGTTCAGTAGCAAAACACTTAAAACAATCTTTATGATGAATGACATCAACATTAATTTCCCTGTCTTCAATACTGATATCTTCAGCAACATCATCTAAATTTATTATACTAGTAATTTCTTCAGTTTTATCAGGCAAAAGTTCAGTACTTTGAGAAGCAATATATTTTCTAACAAATAAAGCAACAAGAATTAAAAGAATTATGAATAGAATTTTGTCAAAATGATATCTCTTTTTAGGTTTTATTTGTTCAGATTCTTCTATATTATCCATAAGAAATCATTTTTATAAGAGGTATTTAAATTTAATGAATCTCAAGAATATAATTAAACAACATAATTCCACTCATCTGCTCGAAAATCCACATTTCGTGGAATTCTGAGCGTCAAAAACCACGCGATATGCAACTAGTTTATGACTGGTGGTTTTTGACACATCAATAATTTCTATTTCAATATTAAGACCTTCAGGCAGCGAAAATTCTTACGAATTTTCTGGTCGTTCGGGTTTGAATTGGTATTAATAATTAGAATTCTTAAACATCGATCATCTCAATCTCAATATTCAAACCCTCAGGTATAGGTACTCTCATAACTAATCTTAATGCTCTTTCATCAAGTCCTAAATCTATTAATCTCTTATGAATTCTCATCTCAAATCTTTCAAAAGTCTCGGCACCATTGCCGCAAGGAGAACGTCTAGTTGTAACCTTTAATTTTTTAGTAGGCAAAGGAATTGGACCGCGAATCTCAACACCTGTTTTTTCAGCTATATTAGTAATAAAGTCACAAGTTTGGTTTAACTTGTTAATGTCGATACTAGCTAACTTAATTCTTGCCTTTTGCATTTTAACCTATCAAAATAAAATAAAAAATTTATTTTATATGTCTTTCTTTACTAAATCGATGCACATACCGGCAGCGACTGTCTGACCAGAATCACGCACAGCGAATCTAGCCAGTTGAGGAATTTCAGACTGCTTTTCAATAACCAAAGCAGATGTAGGTCTAATCCTTACTTCGCAAGCATCACCATTCTTAACAAAGTCTGGCTTTTCTTCAAGAGTTTCACCAGTAGCAGGATTTATCTTTCTGATAATCTCAGTAATTTGACATGCAATCTGAGCAGTGTGAATATGGAACACAGGAGTGTAGCCAACAGTCACAACAGTTGGATGATTTAAAATAATCATTCTGGCTGTGAACTCAGTTGCAATAGTTGGAACATTATCAGCACTACCGATAACATCTCCTCTTGCAATATCCTTTTGCTCAATGCCTCTGACATTAAATCCAATATTATCACCAGGCTCTGCTTGCTGTAATTGTTCATGGTGCATCTCAATACTCTTAACTTCTCCTGTAACACCTTTGCCTTCTCTAGCAGGAACAACAGTAATCTTTTGACCTACCTTCATAACACCTGTTTCGACTCTTCCTACAGGAACAGTTCCAATACCAGAGATCTTGTAAACATCCTGGATAGGAAGTCTTAAAGGAAGCTCAGTTGGCTTTTCAGGTTCTTTCAAGTTGTTAATAGCCTCTAAAAGAGTTGGACCTTTAAACCATCCAAAATTCTCAGATTTCTTAGCAAGATTATCTCCTGGAAGAGCTGCAATTGGAAGAAATTGGATTTCTTCAATTTTATAACCAACCATCTTCAATAGATCAGAAACTTGTTTTTTAACTTCTTCAAATCTCTTTTCATCATACTTTACCATATCCATCTTATTAACAGCTACGATAATTTGACTAACACCAAGAGTCTTTGCCAGAAATGCGTGCTCTTTAGTTTGAGCTTGTACACCGTCACTAGCATTACCAGAAACAACAAGAACAGCGGCATCAGCTTGGCTTGCGCCAGTGATCATGTTCTTAATAAAGTCCCTGTGACCAGGTGCGTCAATAATTGTGAAATCATACTTGTCAGACTCGAATTTCTTGTGAGCTAAGTCAATAGTGACTCCTCTTTCTCTCTCTTCTTTCAAGTTATCCATAACAAAAGCGAACTCAAATCCGCCTTTACCAAGCTCTTCAGCTTTTTCCTTTAACTTTCTAATAGCTTGCTCGTCAATATTGCCTGAATCAAAAAGTAACCTGCCGACGGTTGTAGATTTACCATGGTCTACATGACCAATGAATACAAGGTTAATGTGTGGTTTTGTTTTAGCCATATTTTACCCTCCTAATATGTTTGTTTATCTTTAACTCAGAATTAGGGCATTCATTTATAAACATTTTGGTTTCAAAAGCGGTATTTTAAGCAAAAATAGTTATTCTTGTTTATAGACGTCATTAAGATCTTTTTTGGACCAAATAGGATCCCATAATGCCTTTGTGTAACCACAGTCGATTATATGGTTTTGACCAGTAATTGCCTTCGCTTTGTCTGAAAGTAAAAATAATACTAAATCAGCAACTTCTTCTGGCTCAACACTTCTTTTTAGAGGCGTTTTTTCTTCAAAAGCATCTACTAATTCTTTATGTTCTTTATATTGAGCAAGATTTCTTTTAGTATTAACATTTCCTGGTGAAACAATATTAACTCTGATATTTGGAGCCAAATGAGTAGAATAAGAAACAGTCAAACCAAGAAGTGCTCCTTTAGCAGCAGTATACAAAACAACACCAGGAGCGGCCATTTCTAATTCTATAGAACCTATATTAACTATAGAACCATTATTCATTTTAGGATAAGATAGTTCTGTTAATAAAAAAGCTGACTTTGCATGAGCATTAAGCATTTTATCCCACGCAGCATTAGTTCTGCCTCCGTGTGCATCATCTCCTCCTAATACACCTGCATTATTAACAAGACCACTTATCTCTTTAATATGTGTTTTAAAAATATAATTCAATCTTTCTTCATCACAAACATCTGCTTGGAAAAAATCAAAATTATTTGAAATTTTATACTCTTTAATTTTCTCTTCTAATTCAGAATTTCTTAATTCTTCAAAATCAAATCCTATAGGAAAAGCTTTTTCTTTTAACAAAGCCTGAAAAATAGCGCTACCAATGCCATTAGCTGCGCCAGTTACTATGATTTTTTTATCTTTTAATCCTAATTGCATAGTTTTGAGTTTTTTGAGAATTTTATTTAAATTTTGTGAATTCTGCTAAAAAATTGCCAGAATCCATGCCCATGCTGTATTCATGATGGCTAATTTTCTTGTTTTTTAAGAATTTTAAGAAAGAATTTTGTGTTTTTTTATCCCAATTCAAGAATTCTTTAAATGTTTGACAAAAATAATTCTTATTACAATTTTTATCCCTGAAATCATCGCCTTTATTTTGAAATGGGTGGAGAGCGCAGACAATTTTATTGTTTTTTAGTATAAGACTTTTACATCCGCCGCATCTTGAGAGATGTTTTTCACTTTCTTTATAGAATTTATTTAAGCTGTGATTCTTCCAATTTATTGTGTTTTTCTTTATTTGTTCAAGAATTTGATCTTTAGTTTTCCAATCATGGCCACAACAGCCAAAACAGCTTAAGTGTTTGAATTGGCATAGGTTTGTTTTCATTTTGTTTAAAGAAAAAGGAGTATTTATTTAAAATAGTTTTCAAATTATTTTTAAATTGTTTTGCAAGAAGTTTATAAGGCCTGCTAGTTTCTGTCAAATCTTCAATACCTTGGATTAGGTTGGGGTAGACCGCGTCTAAGCTTTAATACATACATTTATATATTGGTTTTATTAATATTTTTTTGATGATTTTTTATGGGTGATAAAGATATTGTTTTTTATGAAACACCAACTAGACCAATTCTAGTTGAACGTTTTGGTGAAGTAGCTAAATACTTAACTGAACATAAATTGTGGAATTTAGTTGATAAAAAATTAAAGGTAGGAGAAGTAGAAAGAATAATACTTGATTCTCATTTAGGGAATGCTATTAAGGAAGTGATGGCATCTCAAGAAGGAAAGACTGGATTAGTGACTGATGTAATTATGTGTGGAGCTCCCCCTCCAAGACCTCCAAAACCAGTAGGTAATGTTAGAGGTTCATTAAAGTATAAGCTACATAATGAGGATCCTTATAAGGGTGTTGCTCAGGCTAGGATTTTGATTAAGGATGATGAGCATCACAGTGGAAAGAGAAGGATTGTGACTTTTAATCAATTATCTTTCAGCGGAGATGATACTTATTTTGATGTAATGGTTGGTTTACCTAATGGAAGGTATAGTATTAGCGACGGAAAACTAATGGAATTAGTCTGTTTAAAATTACATCTTTCTTCTCTGAAAAGTGCTGAAAGTCCTTTATTTAATGTTAATGGTGTTGATTCTTTGTCTAAATTCATGATGTGGAATGAATGGGGTGGCCAAAATAGAAACGGTTATTTTAATAAGGATGTGGCTGAAGAAATGTTTCCACTAGAGGTTGCTGCTAAAGGTTTAGGATTAGTTGCTAATCTTGATTGTAGTCAAGATGGAAATGCTCCTTTTTATGTAATGCATAAACCTATTGAAGTTAGTTATTTATCTGAAAACTTAAGTTATCCATTATATTTCTTAGGAGCGAATACTTCAGATTCTGCACTTACATCAGTAGAGGTAATAGTATTAAGTCAGAGGAGTGTAGATTATAAAAAAGGAGATTTAGACAATTCCTTTAAAAGAATTGAATCAAAAGTGATTGATTTACCAGGAATAGAAGTATGGGCTACAGTATTTAAAGGAGAATTAACTGCGGGCCATGCAAAAAAAAAGCTAGAATTTAAATACAAATAAATTTTTTTAATGTTAAGATAGTTATAGATGAGAAAATATAAAAAACTTTCTGAATTCACTACTTTAGCATAAAGTAAATATTAAATTTAGGCACAAGGCACGTATTAATGTTGTAGTGTGTTTCTTCATGCACCGACTTGTGATTCTTTCAAACCTTTTCTAGTTTTAATCTGCTGAATGATCTTATTCTGCAAGTCCATTGGAAGCTTCTCAAACATCTGATCCATTAAACTAGAAATACCTCTGCCTGCAGTAGCGCTCCTTAAATCACTACTCCAGCCAAGCATCTCTGCAACAGGGATCTTAGCTTTAATCATAGTTCGAGTGTCTTCTTGATTCATCTCAAGCAACTGTCCTCTTTTATTGCTCACAAGTTTTGTGATTTCTCCTGTATAATCAACAGGAACTTCAATCAAATGAATCTGTAAAGGCTCGTATAAAACAGGAGCAGCGCCCATCATCGCAGCTCTAATACCATCACGAACAGCAGGATACATCTGGCCTTGACCTCTATGAATGCCGTCTTCATGCAGTTTTGCATCAGTTAAAACAACTTTAACCTTAATGCAAGGCTCTTTAGCAATAGGGCCAAACTTCATAACATCTTCAAACATGTCAAGAATCATGTCGATAACTTCAGGCAAAGCAACAATACCTCTGGTAGAGTCAACAAAAACATTTCCATTAAAAATATCTTTAACATTAGTTGCTTCTTTGCTATCCCAGTCACATTCAACAAACTTATCTCTGAGTGCAATATCTTTTTTCTTACTCCTGCCTTCTCTAATCTCACCAGACTTAATAGCTTTGTAAGCAGCAGCATCTAAAGGTTCAACCCTGAAATAAAGTTTATTATGCTTATTAGGAGCTTTACCTTCATAAATATCACTATCCTTGCTAACAGTCTCTCTATAAACAACAATAGGCGGACTAGTTTTTACTTGAACACCTTTCTCTGTCTTAATCCTGTTTTCAATAATTTCAAGATGCAACTCGCCCATACCATGCAATAAGTGCTCGCCAGTTTCTTCATTAATTTCAACTTTTAATGTAGGATCTTCTTTCACAATAATTCTCAAAACTTCAATAAGTTTAGGAAGGTCTGCAGGTTTGGTAGCTTCAATAGCTTTAGTAATAACAGGCTCGAACAAATGAACAATTTCTTCAAATGGTTCTGAAGGTTCATAAGTAATTGTCTCACCTGCAGCAGTTGCAACACCGCCGATACCAATAACATTACCTGCAGGAATAGAATCAACAATCTCTCTTTTTGCACCATTTACAATAAAAATCTGCTGAATTCTCGCAGGTATCTTTTTTCTGTTAAGATAAACATGATCTCCTTTATTCATAGTGCCTGAAAAAATTCTTCCAATAGCGATCTCTCCTGCCTGAGGATCAACAACAATCTTAATCGGACAATAAAACAAAGGACCTGTAGGGTCGCAAGATAGCAGAGATTTACCATCTTTACTTTCTAAATCACCATGCCACAATTTTTTAATTCTATATTCTTGAGCTACCTTAGGATTTGGATGATGCTTAATACACATGTTTAAAACAATCTCATGGATAGGTGCTTTTTTTGCAAGAATCTTGCCTGCTTCTTCAGGAGTGCTAGAATTAGCATAAGCATCTAAAACTTCTTTGAAAGTAATACTTTTCTCCTGCATGTATGGAATGTTTAAAGCCCAATTATGAAAAGCACTGCCAAAAGCAACACTTCCATCCTGAACATTAACCTGCCATTTCTCTTTAAATTCTTCAGGAGCAATATCTTTGATTAATGTATTAACTTCGGTGATTATTTTAACAAAACGCTCCTGCATTTTTTCAGGAGTTAATTGCTGCTGAGTTATTAGTCTATCAGTTTTGTTAATAAAAAGAACAGGCTTGACACGCTCTTTCAAAGCTTGTCTAAGAACTGTTTCTGTCTGAGGCATAACACCTTCAACAGCGCAAGTTAACAAAATAGCACCGTCAATAGCTCTCATAGCTCTAGTAACATCGCCGCCAAAATCAACATGCCCTGGAGTATCAATAAGATTAATCAAATATTCTTTACCGTCAAACTCGTGGACCATACTAACAGAAGCAGAATCAATAGTAATACCTCTAGCTTTTTCATCTTCATGAAAATCTAATGCTAATTGTTTTCCTGCTAAAGCTTCAGACATCATACCTGCTCCGAAAAGAAGATTATCGGAGAAAGTAGTTTTACCATGGTCAATATGCGCACAAGTTGCAATATTTCTGATATGCTCAGGATCTTTTGCAAGCCTTTTAATCTTATCAATACTTTTTTCAGCAGCCATTATTTCACCTACTTAACTTTTCTGTATAATAAAGGTTCATCAATTCTTTTGTAAGGATGAAGCTCTTCTTTCTTAAACCAAATTTTTATCTCTTTATCAGCAGCTTCTTTACTGTCAGAAGCATGAATTAAATTCTGTAACGGTCTGCCGCTAGCATCTGATAACTCATAAGAATCAAAAGAAAGATCTCCTCGGATGGTGCCTGGCATAGCAAGAATAGGCGCAGTAGCTCCAACAAGAATTCTTATTTTTTCAATAGCGCCATGACCTTCAATACATAAAGCAACAGAAGGAGACATACTAATAAAGTCCATCAATAATTTTCTAATTCTTCTGCCTACTTCAACAGCAGTTTCTTTCAGAGGTTTGCCTTTTTTCTCATAAGCTGCTTTTGTTTTAGTGCCAAGACTTTTCATCCAAGCTTCATCATCAGCATAATGTTTTCCTGCAAGCTTTTTATCAGCCCAAACCATCTTCATTCCAATAACTTTGAAACCAGCTTTTTCAAACCTAGCAATTATATCTCCTATTAAAGCTCTCTGAACTCCATCAGGCTTAATTAAAACTAAAGATTTTTCCATCATTTTTTCTTCACCACCCATTTTTGTTCTCGGGCTTTTCTTTTTAATTTTAACAAATTTCGTTCACATTTAGAACTGCAAAAAAATAAAATCTTGCCATCTTTCTTGACAAACATAATTCCAGTACCTTGAGGAATATCATCTTTACAAAAAGAACACTTAGACATTTTAGCCACCTCTGCCAGACTTATTTAATGGTCTGGCTTCAATCTCTGTTTCTCTAAGCATAATAATATCCTCTCTTTGAATAGGTCCTTTAACATTTCTTCTCATAACTTTATCTTTATCCCTGCCGTCAAGAATTCTGCATCTGACTTGAATAGCTTCTCCTCTTGTACCTGTTCTGCCAATTATTTCTTCAACTTTAGCAGGAACAGCAGGAGAAAACCTAACACCAGCTGATTTTTCTGGTTTTCCTTTTTTATTATCTTTTCTTTCTGCCATTTTTACTCTTTCTTTTCTTCAGGCTTTGGCTCTTCTTTCTTTTCTTCTTTAGGAGCTTCTTTAGGCTTTTCTTCTGTTTTTGGCTCTTCTTTCTTTTCTTCTTTAGGAGCTTCTTTCTTTACTTCTGTTTTTTTCTCTGCAGGTTTTTCTTCTGTTTTAGGTTCTGGCTTTTTTTCTGCAGGTTTTTCTTCTTTAGGAGCTTCTTTTTTTGGTGCTTCCTTTTTTTCTGCAGGCTTCTCTTCTTTCTTTTCTTTTGGCTTTTCTTGTTTCTTTTCTTCTTTAGGAGCTTCTTTTTTTGGTGCTTCCTTTTTCTCTGCAGGCTTCTCTTCTTTCTTTTCTGCAGGTTTTTCTTCTTTCTTAGGTTCTTCTTTAGGTTTTTCTGCAGGCTTCTCTACTGTCATAGAAGCTTTTAATTGTGCAATAATTTTTTTAGCTTCACCTTCAACAATAATAGCAACAGCACTTGTAGGAACTGGAATTCCCGCAGCAGTTCCTAACTCTTCTTTAGAAGGAACTTCAATACAAATAATTCCTTTTTCTTTTGCAAGAACAGGTAGGTGCATAACTACTTCCGCAGGCTGCACATCTTTAGCATAAGCAACTAGTTTTGCAGTGCCTCTTTCTAGTGTTTTAGTAGCTTCATTAATGCCCTTTTTGATCTTACCAGTATTTTTAGCAACTTCAATAGCTTCTAAAGCAAGTTCTTTATTTTCAGTCATTTTCTTCCTCCAGGACTAGAATTATTAGTCCTCAATTTCAGCCATATTTGGCCTCATAAACCTCATAGGATAATAATGTTTAGAATTTAAGGTTTATTTATAAAGGTTTCTCTGGATTCTAAATCAATAATGTTTAAATAGCAAAATAATTCTAATAATATAAAATGAGGTTAGTATTAAGATCTAAAATACACAAAGCAACTGTAACAGATGCAAATCTAAATTATATAGGCAGTATAACAATTGATCAAGAACTTATGGATAAAGCAGGCTTATGGCCTGGAGAAAAAGTATTAGTTGTTGACAACACAAATGGAGCAAGATTAGATACTTATGTAATTTCAGGAGAAAAAGGTTCTGGAACAATTTGCATGAACGGCGCTGCAGCTCATTTAATCAAACCAGGAGATGAAATAATCATCATGGGCTTTGAATTAAGTGATAAAACAATCAAACCAAAGAATATTCTAGTTGATAAGGAGAATAAGTTTGTGAGATTTTTGTGATGATTTTAATTCTCAAAAAGGCAAGTCAACTCTACTTTTTCTTTCTGTGTTGGAGTTTCAGACAGATAAAGAACTACTTGTTTATCAAGTGTAATCGTTGCAGGCAGCTCACTCTTTTCTGATTTTGTAACTTTGCCTTTAAGAATAGGTGGTTGATTTTCTGGAAGTTCTAAATCCTCAAACAAAAATAAATAATTTTCCGTTGGCTTTTTAGCAGTAATAATAGAACCATCTTCATAAGTTATTTTATCTAGATAACCTAACTGATAAAACTTTCCGCCATAAGGATGAAATGAAATTATTTCTGATATGCACCCAGTTACTGGAAAATCTGGCTTATTGAATGAACTCAATAATAATTCTTTGCCTTTCATACCTTCAAGGTCTTTGATATTAAAAGGAACTTTTTCTGGTTTGGATTCTTCAGACATTTTAATCTAATAGAAATCATCTATCTTTAATAAGTTTTTATGTAGAAGAGTGGCTATTTTCTTCTTTTTTTCTTTTTCAGCAAAAATAGAGAACTAATTAATCCTAATAAAGAGAATACAAACATTACCGCAAACAAAACTTTAAATCCAAATTCTTGAGCAAGAAAACCACCTGCGATGGCTGCAACACCTGTTGTGATGTAAAACAAAGATTCCCACATGCCCCATTCAGAAGCAAACTTTCCTTTCTGAAGATTTTTTGAATATAAACCATCGAATGCAGGCGAACTTACTGCTTCCCCAAACCCTAGTATTATTTGTACTATAAATAAATGTAATGGTGTTTTAATGAATAAGTATCCTAAGAAACCAATTGTACTCAAAAAATAACCTGCAACTATTAATTTTTCTTGATGTTTAACATGATCTTCCCATCTGCTGAGAAAGAAAATTAAAACACCAGACGCAATTGCAAAAGCAGCATATGCTCCGCCTGCTGTAAGCAAATCTCCTCCTATTTGTTCAACAAAAACAGCATAAATAGGTCCAAAAAGACCTCCTGCTAGCATAAGTAATGCGGATGCGAATAACAGGATTTTGAGCTTTTTTCTCATTTGACCTCTTTTTGAAAATAAATACGGATCCTAGGGGATTCGAACCCCCGACCCCTCGGTTAAGAGCCGAGTGCTCTAGCCAGGCTGAGCTAAGGACCCGTATGATATGCTAAAGTGGTGTTTTGTTTAAAAAATTATTGATAGTATATATAGTACATACGCAGCTTTATTATAATCAATTTTCTTACAATATTCTATGACATTAGGTCATGAAGAGAAATTAATAATTAGTGTGTGTTTGATATTTCTAATAGGGATGCTAAGTGTGGCGATGTTCTTCACAGCAGATAAAAATACTCCTGCTATTGGAATGAATCCAATCAGAGGCAAAGATGACCCAAGATATAGTTATGGCTGGACAGGAGAACTAGGATATAGAGGGCCTTATGGATTGACCTTAAGCCATTGTTATTGTATAACTAAAGGAAATGCTTATAGAATAGATGAGCACGGTTATGGAATAGGAGGAGATTATGTACAATATATAGGACAAAAAACACCAGAATACTGCCAAAAAGAATGCAGAACAAGATGCAATCCTTGCACAGGAAGATATTATTATTTGTCGAGCGAATTATTCAAACAATGAACTTATTTTTTCTAAATCAATCTCAGAAAAATCATTAATAATCAAATCAGCTTCAGATAATTCTTCTCTGGGATAAGTTGTAGCAAGAGCAATAACTTTCATGCCAGCATTTTTTGCTGCTTGAATTCCTGCAATAGCATCCTCAAAAACAACACACTTCTTAGGATCAGCATTTATTTTTGCAGCTGCTTTTAAAAAAACCTCAGGATCTGGCTTACTCCTGGACACGTGAGAAGCATCAACAATAACACTAAAATAATTTTTTAACAGAGTGTTCTCCATAATAAAACTAACATTATGAGGAGAACCAGCAGTTCCAATCGCAACAGGAATATTCTTTTCTTTAACTTTATCTAAAAAAGGAATTACTCCATTGATTAAAAGCATATTTTCATAACAAAGATTTTTGTAAAAACCTGCTTTTTCCAGAGCATATTTTTTACGCTCTTCTTCAGGAAGTTCTCTTTTGAAAAGATGATTCAACAAAAATGCAGTAGTTTTGCCTGGAAGGATATTATTTAATTTACCTTCAAAATCAAAGTTATATTTCTTACAAAACAATCTCCAAGCTTGTCTATGATAAGGGATGGTATTGACCAATACACCATCCATGTCAAATATGATTGAAAAATCCATAACAAAATAAATTATTATCTTTTATAAAAACTTTTTGTATATGCCCTTGACCATAAAAGAACAGAAACACTTATAAATGAAAACTGTGTTTTTTAAAGAAAAAGAGTGAAGATTTGTTTATTCTTCCTCGCAAGCGGCGGTATCATCAGAATCATCTAGTAAATCCTTGCGGCGTCTATCAGGCTTAGGCCTATTAACTAAGGTGTCATAGTCGGGCATACCTAAAAAACTAAGATTTCAAATTATTTAAAACTTGTGCAATGATAAAAAACAAAAGAAAACGAAATTGAAAATAGACTTCAAATACAACTTTGGCATATATTGGAGTTTATTGATAAGATATAAATTATTATTCATAGTTCTGCTAATTTTAATTTTGTTTTTAGAAGCACAAAGAACTGCAAATAGATATTTATTCAAAGAAATAATAGACGGCGGCACTGAATATGCTGGCGGACTGCTGCCATTAACGCAATTTATGCATATTTTAATGATAATTTTAGCAGTTTATTTAGGATTAATGCTGTTTAATTCTGTTGGGCATTGGCTAAGAATACACATGGTAAATCATTTAGACTCGAGATTGATGATGGATTTAAAGAGAAAATTCTTCAATCATATAATTCATTTATCTTATGATTTTCATACAACACATAAAACAGGTTCTTTGATAAGCAGAGTGATTAGAGGAGGAAATGCAATAGAACGAATGACAGATGTGATAGTATTTAATTTTGCTCCTTTACTTTTTCAATTTTTAATCGTAACTTTGGCTTTATTATATATAGGAATAATTCCTGCGCTTATTTCAATAATTTTTGTTATGTTATTTATAGGATACAGCTTAATAATAAATAATTTACAGCAAGAATCAAATATATTAGTGAATAGGGCTGAAGATGTAGAAAAAGCAAACATAAGCGATGTCTTTACAAATATTGATTCAATCAAATACTTTGGAAAAGAAAAAAGAATAAAGAAGATTTATAAGAATTTTGCAGACAAAACAAAAAAAGCATTGCTTAAGAATTGGAATTATTTTAGATGGCTTGACGGCGGACAAGGAATCCTCATAGGATTAGGCACTTTGGCATTAGTATGGTATTCTGTTGTAAAGTTCTTGAATGCGGAGATAACAATAGGTACTTTGGTTTTTATTTATACTGTTTTTAATAATTTAATGGGTCCATTATTTGGCTTTGTGCATGGCATAAGAAATTATTACAGAGCCATGGCTGACTTTCAGGATTTATTTATGTATGGGAAAATAGAAAATGAAGTAAAAGATGCCCCAGATGCAAGAACTTTGAAAATAAAAAAAGGTACAATTGAATTCAATAATATAAATTTCAAATATAAGAAAAGAAAAATATTCACTAATTTTAATTTAAAGATTCCTAAAGATAAGAAGATTGCTTTAGTCGGGCCGTCAGGAAGCGGAAAGACAACATTAGTAAGATTATTGTACAGGTTTTATGATGTTGATTCAGGTAAGATTTTAATTGACGGCAAAGACCTCGGAGACTTTAAACAAGAATCATTAAGGTCAGAATTAAGCATAGTTCCGCAAGAATGCGTCTTATTTGATGATACTATTTACAACAATATTGCATTTTCAAATCCAAAAGCTTCAAGAAAAGATGTTTTGAAAGCAATGAAATTTGCACAATTATGGAAGATTATACAAGAATTTCCTAAAAAAGAAAATACAATTGTTGGCGAGAGAGGAGTCAAATTATCAGGAGGAGAGAAGCAAAGAGTTTCAATTGCCAGAGCTATTCTTGCTGACAAGAAAGTTCTTGTATTAGATGAAGCTACAAGCTCACTTGATTCTGAAACAGAACATGAAATACAAAATGATTTGCAGAGATTGATGAAAGACAGAACTTCAATTATCATTGCTCACAGATTATCAACAATCATGATGGCTGACGAGATAATAGTATTAGATAAAGGCAAAATAGTCCAGCAAGGAAAACATAAGCAATTGATCGAACAGAAAGGATTGTATAAGAGATTATGGAATTTGCAGAAAGGTGGATATATTAGGTAGGATTTTATTTTTTAAACATTCTTTTTATTTTTGTATAATCATAATGTTTTGAAGTCAAGCACGCTTTAATAAAATATCTTACTTTTTTGTCTTCTATTGTTTCATCAATCTCCTTCAAATGTTTCTTTAACAATTCTCCACTTTTATCTGCATAAACTTTATTTCTATAATCATTGATTTCCTCAAGAAGATCACTAAAAGTTCTAGTTTGACTCTCAGATTCTGCAAAAATATGCTCTCCTGTAGCCATATAATAAATTACCTGCCCTAATGAAATTAAATCATTAGCAAGAAATCCTTTAATCTTAGGAGCTCCAAAACGAGAATTGTCAATTTGCAAAGCATTTTTATCAGTAGTTGCTTTACCTAAATCAATAATAACAGCTCTGTCCTTTTCCTCATCAATTATGATGTTAGCAGGACGAATATCACGATGATACCAAATGCCTGCTTGACGCATTTCAATTAAACCATTCATAATGTCAGAAGAATATTTTATTACTTTCTCGCTGGATAAAGAATTGCTTTCTTTAATTAGATTTTCAAGAGAATTTCCTTTTATGTATTCAATTTCAAGAGCAATTTTTTCTTTAGGTTCTCTGATGAGTTTGATAACATTTTTTTGATTTCCTTTATATTTTTGTTGAATCTTTTTTAATATTTCATATTCTTCAGCGATTTCTAATGAAAATTTCCATGCTATATTTTCTTTTAACAATACTGCTGCAGAAGCTCCTGCGCCTAAAATTTTAAATTGTTCTAGATTGTTTTCAACTTCTTTATTATTAATTATGTCGCCCAATAAATCGAATAATCCTTCTTTTTCAGCAAGTTTATAGTCCGCGCCTAATTTATGCAAAATTATTATATGAAATGCTCTAAAATTTTTGTTATATTTATCAGCTTCTTTTGAAGAAATCTCGTTTTCTATTAAGTTAACAATTTCGCTTCCGAAAAACCTAATATCATAATTTTTTGCTATTTCAGGAGAAATTCTTTTATCAGTTAATTCTGTTATTTCTTCTCCATTAAATCGTGGATAATACTCCTCAGCTTTTGCTTTAATTAATTTTATAATACTAGAACCAAATCTTTTATCATATTGTGTAAGATGTTCTTTTGCTTGCTTAGCAGAAATGTTCATTTCAACTAATTCAATAAGGTCATAACCATCAAATATTTTAGGGTATTCTTTTATTTGTTCAGGAGAAATATTTGCTTTAATCAAAGCCTTAAGCTGTATATCCGAAAATTTTTGGTTATATTTTTCGGCTTTCTCTATTGACATTCCTGCTTTTACTAATGTCAATATTGTTTCATCATATTTGAATCTTTTTTTATATTTTTTAGCTTGCTCAACAGAAATATTTTTTTCACAAAATTCAGCAATTAATTCTCCACTAAATTCTGGACCATATTCATTAGCTTTTTCTGGCGAAATTCCTTTTTTAATTAAATCAATTATGTCTTTAGCAGTTATATCTAGTTTTCTAAAGAATCTATTATACTTTTGAACTACTTCAGGAGAGATATCATTTTTAATTAAATCTATTATGCATTGGATATTTAACTTTTCATCATATTCAGCAGCTTTCTCTGGAGAAATCTTAGCACCATTTAACCAATTGATATCTAAAAAACTGAATCCGCTTTCTTCAATTTTAATGAGTTCTTCAATTGAATGTATAGAATAATAAGGTGATTTATCCATATAATACAATAATTTAGGAAAATATTGATTTGTTTTTTCTGGCGGAATGTTTGCCTGAACAAAAGCAATTATTTTTCCGCAAGAACGATTCCCATATTCTTTAGCTTTTTCAGGTGTAACTTTAGATTTATGCAGTCTTATTATATCTTTGCAACAAAATCTTGTTTCATATTGATTAGCTGCTTCAGCAGGGACCTTGGCCTGAACTAATTTTTTAATTTCCAACACCTTTTGTTTATACTTATTTGCTTTTTGAGGAAAAATTCGAGCTGAAAATAATATGGAAATTGACCAAGCACCAAATCTTTTATCATAGCGATTAGCATGTATGTGCGCGATATTATTTTCAATTAAACGAATAACATCTTCAACATCAAATCTTTTATCATATTTATTTACTATTTGAGGCAGTATTTCTTTTTCTTTAAATTTATTAATATCTTCTTCACTAAATCTTTCATCAAATTCTTCTTGGATATCTTCTTCTAAACTCATTTTTATTTCTCACCCTCAATGCTGTGTTTTGTAGCAACTGAGAACATTATGATAAAAAATATTAGTTGATTTTAAAAACATTTTCACCAAAACCCGGACGTCTTTATTCCAAATTTTCTTATCAACTTTCTTAAGATAATCATCTAGATTACAATCAAGTAAACCTCCATAAAGCTTATTCCTGAATTCTTGAATCTGATTTTTCTCTTTAATAAAATTTCTAGAATGATTTTTTGCCTCTAAAAAAACATGCTCGCCAGTAGCCATATAATACATAACTTGTCCTAAAGAAATAAAATCATTTGCTGGTAAATCATTAATATTAGGAGCTCCAAAACGAGCATTAGCTATTTGTACTGCATTTTTATTGGTAGTGGCAAAAGCAAAATCAATAATAACAGCACGATCTTTATTGTAATCAATTATAATATTTGCGGGACGAATATCTCTATGATACCAAACTCCTGCCGCATACATTTCTGCCAAACCATTTGAAATGTCAGCAGAATATTTCAAAATTTTGTCAGTTGATAATGTGTTTTGTTCTAAAATATATTCTAAAGACTCCCCTTTAATAACTTCAAAGACTAAATAAGGTTTTTCCCCTTCCAGGACTTTGTCAGTAATTCTAACAATATTTTTTTGTTTTCCTTGATGGAAATTGTCTATTTTTATTAGAATGTTACATTCATTCATAAATAAGTACTCTCCAAGAGATTTTTCTTGATTTTCTTCTGAGTTCATACCATATCCTCCGCACGATAATCCAACTTTTGACCTTTATAAACCTTTCTTAAATATACTACTGAAAAGTTACTATGCAATTTCTGGTGATTCTGTAAATTCTCTACCTGAGAAATTTAAGTCATAAAATAAAAAGCTATTTATACCAAACTATATTTTATACTGCTATGCCAGTAAAAGAATTAGAAAAAACATTAGAAAAACAAGTAAAGCCTGTATTAGACAAAGCAATGCAGGATTATCTTGGAATAACAATTCCTGATATTGAAGTAGATATTTCAGATGCTCTTAAGAAAAATCCTCTTCTTGAAATTGCAATTAATACAAATCTGCCTTATAAAGAAGCAAAAAAAGCATTCAAAAAAGCATACATCTCTCATTTATTGAGAACGCATTTTGGAAACATATCAGAAGTAGCTCGAGTAACAGAAGTTGACAGAAGAAGCATACATAGAATGATAACAGACTTAAAAATAAAAATAGATGATTTTAGAAAAGAATTATTCCGAGCAGAATACTTGAAAAAAACAGAAGTGCAAAATATTATTGAGAAAACACTTGATAATTACAAAGATATCATCACGCCAGAAAAATTAGAAGCATTCTATAAACATGCGCCAGTATTATCTGCAGATATTGTGAAAGAACTGCCAGAAAGTCCGATGACATTAAAAAAAGCAGAAGAATATTTTGACAGAAAATATATTCCTATTAAATTGAAAGAAAATAACGGCAATATTTCTAAAACAGCAAAGAAAATAGGATTAAGATTTGAAACTTTGTTTAGAAAGATAAAAAAATTAGGAATAGAAGCAAAAACTGAGTAATTCTAGAGTGATGACAGTAGAAAATTTATTAAAGAAAGCGGGAATTCTATAATATATGAGCTATGTCAATGATTCTAGGAAAACAAGGAAATTAGAAATAAGAGGAGATATGGATATTTTGGCAAAATTGCAAAAAATTCTGCCAAAGTATGAATTAGAACATTTAGGAGAAGGCGGCTTAAGTCATGTTTTCTTAACAGAACATAATGGAGAAAAAGCAGTGGTTAAAATTAACAAATTTAGCCATAAATTAATGCCTTTTGAAATAGAAAAAGTCGATTTCACACAAATAAAACATCCAAACTTAATGGAAGTTTATGAAGTATTGCCTGATTCTAGAGTTAGAATTTCTGAATACTGCGGAGAAGTTGATTTAGCATCAAGAACAAATCATAAAAACATCTTTTTGCTTGAACAAAATTTAGTGGCATTTGGAGGATTAATTAAAGGAGTTGAATATTTAATATCACAAGATTTAGTTCATGGAGATTTAAATGATTTAAATATATTATTTCATATACATCAAAATAATCCAAAAATAATAGATTATGATGCTATGAGAAGTCTGAAAAATAAAGTTTTTATAGACGACTATTTTCTGTTCATTGGTTTTACAGCACCAGAATTATTGCAAAGTGACCAAAACAAAAATTCTGACATTTTCAGCTTAGGATCAATTTTATATAGAATACTGCAGATGAATGATCCTCTTCCTTTAGATTCTACAAAAGTTCTTCAAGGCAATTGTGAAAAAGATTGCAAAGCATACAAAAAGTTGTTAGAGACTCTGCCAAAATACAAAAAAGCACCTTTAGTAAACAATAAAATAATGAAAGAACTGATAAATCAAATGAGAGATCCTGAATATGAAAATAGACCTGATATTAATGAAGTAAAAAACAAATACATGTCAGCAGTGCCAAAAGACATAAGAAAAAAACTTAAACATCTAATTCTTTAACTTCTTTAGCATGATCTTCAATAAAAGCTCTTCTAGGAGCTACTTCATCACCCATCAAAACTTTGAAAATATTATCAGCACTTACTGCATCTTCAATCTCAATCCTCTTTAATGTTCTAGTTTCAGGATTCATAGTAGTTCCCCATAATTGAATAGGATTCATCTCACCAAGACCCTTATATCTTTGAATATTAACAGGCTCGCCAAATTCTTTAATTACTTTGATTTTTTCTTCTTCATTATAAACATAAACAAATTTCTTACCTTTGCTAATTTTATACAAAGGAGGCATAGCAAGATAAATTTTGCCAGCTTCTATTAATGGGCGCATATGCCTAAAGAAAAATGTCAATAGCAAACAAGCAATATGATTACCATCAACATCGGCATCTGTCATAATAATAATCTTATCGTATCTTAACTTGCTAATATCAAATTCCTCGCCAACACCAGTGCCAGTAGCAGTAACAATTGTGCCAATTTCTTCATTCTTCAAAACTTTAATCAATCTGGCTTTTTCAACATTAATTATCTTACCTCTTAAAGGCAAAATAGCCTGAAACTCCCTGCTTCTACCTTGCTTAGCACTGCCGCCTGCACTATCTCCTTCAACAAGAAACAATTCTGTCTTGCTTGTATCTTTACTAGAACAATCAGCAAGCTTTCCAGGAAGCATAGCAGTATCTAAAGCTCCTTTTCTTCTGACTAATTCTCTAGCTTTACGAGCTGCTTCTCTAGCGCGAGCAGCGTCAATACTTTTTCTCAAAATAGACCTAGCATCAGCAGGATTTTCCTCAAAATAAGCATTAAGTTTCTCAGTAACAACGCTATCAACAATACCTTTAACCTCACTGTTTCCTAATTTAGTCTTGGTTTGACCTTCAAACTGAGGCTCAGGAACTTTAACCGAAACAATAGCAGTCAAACCTTCTTTAAAATCCTCACTAGAAAGCTTTACTTTTTGATCAACAAGCTTATGCTTCTCTGCATAACTTTTTAACACTCTTGTTAATGCGGTCTTAAATCCTGTAAGATGAGTTCCACCTTCATGAGTATTAATATTATTAGTAAAAGAAAACACTGATTCACGAAAATCAACAGTATACTGCAAAGCAACCTGAACATTAACATTATTCTTATCTTTCTCAATATAAATTACCTTAGAAATAGATTTCTTACCTTTGTTAATATACTTGACAAACTCACTAATACCGCCTTCATAATAATATACATCCTTTTTACCATTTCTTTCATCCTTAAGGATAATATTAACACCTTTATTCAAAAAAGCAAGTTCTCTGAGCCTAGATGACAAAATATTGTAATTCCACTCAGTTGTTTCAAAAACATCAGGATCTGGCTTAAAAGTAATCTTAGTGCCTGTTTTATCAGTATCTCCAATAGTTTTAACAGGTTCTTCAGGTACACCTTTATGAAATTCCTGAAACCAAATTTTGCCATCTCTTTTTATTTCTGCTTTCAAAACAGCACTCAAAGCATTTGTAACAGAAATACCAACTCCATGAAGACCTCCACTTACTTTGTAAGCTCCTTTTTCAAACTTACCTCCTGCATGCAAAACAGTAAGAACAACTGTTAATGCAGAGATGTCGTTGTATTTAGGATGAGGATCAACTGGAATGCCTCTTCCATTATCTTCAACAGATAAGAAGCCATCTTTTTGGACAGTAACTTTAACTTCAGTAGCATGGCCTGCCAAGACTTCATCAATAGCATTATCCACAGCTTCCCAAGCAAGGTGATGCAGACCATTAATATCAGTAGAACCAATAAACATACCCGGTCTTTTCTTAACTGGTTCTAGACCTTCGAGTATCTGAATCTCTTCAGCGCCGTATTTCTGGCTATCTTTTTTAGTCTTTTCTTCTCCACCCATATTTTCATACCTTTATCGACGAGAAAATGTCTTGTCTTTATAGTAGTAAGAAGGCAGGTTCATTTATAAAGCTTTTGGTTATATTTTAGGGTGTTTATCGACGATAAAAAAGAAATAAAAAATTAATTTAAAGCTTTTTTCAACTCCTCAGCTTTATCTGTTTTTTCCCAAGTAAAATCAGGATCATTCCTGCCAAAATGGCCGTAAGCTGCTGTTTTTTTATAAATCGGCCTTCTTAAATTCAAAGTATCAATAATTGCTTTAGGAGTTAACTTAAAATTACTTTTCACTAATTCAGCTATTTTATCCTCAGGAATTTTGTTTGTGTTGAATGTGTTGACTAAAATAGAAACAGGCTCTGCAACACCAATCGCATAAGCAAGCTGAATTTCACATTTATCAGCAAGACCTGCTGCAACAATATTTTTTGCAATATACCTGGCCATATAACTAGCAGAACGATCAACTTTAGAAGGATCTTTTCCTGAAAAACAACCGCCTCCATGAGATCCATGACCTCCATAAGTATCGACTATAATCTTCCTACCAGTCAAACCTGCATCAGCAACAGGTCCTCCCTGAACAAACTTTCCAGTAGGATTAATAAAATACTTTGTCTTATCATCAATCCATTCCTGACAAATAGGCTTGATAACTTTTTCAATCATATCACGTCTGATTGTTTCTAAATCAACATCGGGATGATGTTGCGTTGAGACAACAACAGTATCAACACGAGTAGGCTTGCCGTCTTCATATTCAACAGTAACTTGAGACTTTCCATCAGGTCTAATATACCAAATTTCTCCTCTTTTCCTAGCACTAGCAAGTCTTTGAGTTAATTTATGTGCAAGGATGATTGGAAGAGGCATTAATTCAGGAGTTTCATTAGTCGCATAACCAAACATTAATCCCTGATCTCCTGCGCCTTGTTCTTTATACAATCCTTTATCATCATCAACACCCATTGCTATTTCTGGACATTGCTCTGAAATAGCCACAAGAACTCCGCAAGTGCTTCCTTCGAATCCAAACTCAGGCTTATTATAACCAATCTCTAAAATAGTTTCTCTAACAATCTTTTGAATATCAACATATGTCTTTGTGCTAACTTCTCCTGCTACAACAACAAAACCAGTTTTTGTCAAACATTCAACAGCAACCCTTGCTTGAGGATCTTCTTTATAGATTGCATCTAAAATTGCATCAGATATTTGATCGCAAACTTTGTCAGGGTGACCTTCTGTCACACTCTCACTTGTAAAAAAATATTTCTTAGCCATTTTATTTTTATATACCTCTGTTTTAGTTTAATTGTTCTAGAAAGTCCTTATTTTAAAGTTTTTATGTGTTATGAAGTGTATATCTAGCTATTTATTTATGGAATTTAATCACTAACCCGATAATCACTAAAAATCCCAGAGTAGAAGCAATAGTTATAGGCCAATGAATGCCTCCTGTTACGAGAAAACTCATCAAACCTGACATAAACAACAAAAAAATAACAATCAAGCAAATACCTTTGATTTTTTTAAACTCCATCATATTATTCTCCTCTCATTTTATCAATATGCTCGCAATATTCTTTAATTCTTTCGGTAATAGGATTAATATGCAATTTTTTAATCTTTTCTTCAAAAATATTCTTAAGCGATTCATTCTCATTCAAAAAATACAATCTTCCTTTTTTATCAATAATCATCAATTCTTTCAATCTTCTTAACTGTCGTCTAATATTAGCAGGTGTTACACCTTTAACTTCAAGTTTGTTTTCTTGCCTAAACCAAGCAGCTCGCTCTTCAATTTCCTTACAATCAATAGCATGCTTAGCTTTAATCAAAGCAAAAAAAATATCAACCACTACATCCCTGCTGTCACCTGGCTGCAGCAATCCTAAACTTAAACAAAGCTTTTTGATAACTTCCCTATTATTTAGATTAAAAGGCTTTTCATATTTTCTTAAAGTAATATCAGAAATAGGCAAATCCTTTATTTTCATTTTAACTAAACAAATCCCTAACCCAAGCCCAAATGCTTGCAAAAAAGCCAGGGCCTTCTTTAGAATCCTTTTCTTTTATTTCTTCAACTTCTTCCTCTTCTTCACTATCTTCAACTTCGTCTATTTCCTCATCTTCTTTTTCAGATATGCCTATGCTTTCTTTAGGCTTGCACTTACAGCCTTCAGCACAGACACCTACACTATTATCCTCTAAAGTGCATAAACTATTAGGAGGATCGCATTCTTCTTTTAACTGCAGCTCTTTATCTCCACAAACAGCCATACCCTCTGGTTCTTCTTCTGTTTCATTATAACCAGGATAATAACTCGCAGGAACGCCTCCAACAATCTTACAATAACAATCTATATCACAGGTCAAATTCACTCCAATCTCGTCCCCAAAAGTAGAACAAAGATCTTCTCCAGCACCGTCACACATCTCAACACCTTCTCTTCTATCATTACCGCAAAAACCTGAATTCACAAAAGGAAGACACGCACAAACTTCTGTCCTGCAATCAACATCAACATTTAAAATTTCAACTAGACCATCACACTTATCTATGCCTTTGATACCCTTTTCACACATCTCAAAATCATCCAAAACCCCATCTCCACATCTAATTGTAGTAGTATCTTTGTTAATCTGAGCAAAAGCAATAGAACAAAGTAACACAAAAATGATTGCTGTGATTATACCTCTTTTCATAACAAGTAAAATAATATCCTGATTTAAAAACTTTACTATAGAATTAGAAAATAAAAGAAAAAAAAATAAATTTATCTTCGCTTTTTCTTACCTTTCTTGGTTACTTCAAAGATAATCCAACCAACAATAATTACTGCAATTACTATTATGAAGATCCAGAAGACATTACTCTTCTTTGCAGGTTCTTTACCAACAACACCTTCAAAGTAATCTTCTCTTACAGGAGGTCTTTCATCCTTCTGTATAGGTGGGGTAGTAACCTGGTCTTTTACAGTAGGTCTTTGCGCGTCAGAAGTTTTCTCGTCAATTCTTTTCAATACTAATAATGCTGTGTCTGTATCAATTTGTTCTACTGTTATTCCAAGATCATAGTATCCGTTGCCATCTACGTCTACTTTACCAGTTTCTTTTTCTTTAATTGTTAATACTACTGGAGTAGATTCTACTTTCAAAGTCACATCTCTGGTTATAGTATCAATGTTTAATATAGTTAATTTGTGCAATTCATATTTTCTAGTAAACTTGAAGTAATCAAGTCTTCTTAAGTTTTTAGTTACTTCTGCGTTTGTGTCAAGACTGATAGCAGCAACACCTGTGCCTCCGCCACCGCTTGAAGATCCTCCTCTGTATTGAGGTAGGTTGACTGTTGGTGCAAATAATCCAAATTCACTGAATCCAGTTAAATTCACACTAACAAATCCCGCTACATTAAAAACAGTACCTCCAATAAACTGCCAAGTAGCGCTATCTGACGAATTCCAAACTCGCAAATCTGCTGGGTTTATACTTACATAAGGCGATATAAGTAGATCTGCAGAAGAATAACTAATGTTAATATTCATCCCAGACTTAGCAGGTCTAGTAATATTTAGATATTTTGAAATATTCTGTCTGTTAGCAGGGTCACCAATTACTAATACATCTTCAACAGCACTAATATTCATTTTAGTTCCATTATAATTTTTGAAGTTAAAATTAGTTCTTAATGCAGAAAAAGTCGCGTTACTATAACTCACTGCAATAGTATAAAATTTATTGTCACCTGCGTTTATATTTATATCTCTTGCAGTAGCAGAAGGATTTGACAAATTAAAGCCAGTGAAAGTATTATTTCCGCTTAAAGTGTCAAGAATCAATAACCCATAGTTCGCATTTAAATTAATAGTACTTCTGCTAAATGCGTTGCCGTCAGAATTAGTGTCAATGTAAAAACCAAAATTATTATTATTTGCAGTAGAGAGTGTTGCTGTACTATTGCTTGCATTTCTAAATCTGAAACCCATGTTAAATTTACGAGCAGTATTGCTGGTTACAGTCATATTATTATTTCTTACTAAATACAGACCTGTTGTTCCATTACGTATAGTGTTGCTCGTGAAAAAACCATCATCGCTTCTATCTGAATAAATAGCAGTCGTAGCGTTATATATTGTATTGCTAGCAATATCATTACTAAAACTAAAGTTTATGAAAATACCGGTAGTAGTAATATTTTTAATTGTATTACTTGTTATATTTGTTCCATTAGAGTTCAATGCTTGAATTCCTATATTTGAATAATTGCCAATAATATTACTGAGTATTGTCGCAGTAATTTCATTCCATAAATCAATACCTTCAGTTCCATTATTTAATGTATTGCTTAATATAGAGTTGCCTGTACCTCTTCGAATATTGATACTTGTCCCTGTTGTATAGAAGGTATTTAATTCAATTGTGTTTCCAGTATTAACATCAGTTATATTAATTCCACCAACTGTACAATTATTTATTATATTTGTTGAAAAATTACTTGTATTAGAGTTCAAGACATTAATAGCAATGTTAGTCATATTTTCTAAAGTGTTATTATAAATAATTACATTAGTACTTGAACTTAAGTTAATAGCATCAGAGAAATTGCTTAAATAACAATTTTGGATAGTGACATTAGTTTCGTTTGTCCAGATACCAGTTAGATTAACCATTCCAATAATCTGGCTGTTATTTCTACATTCTAAATAAACATCACTAGTGTTTATGTAAAGACAAACTCTTGCTTGATCTATACTATTTGCAGTAATCGTCTGATTTACATAATAAATTCCAGATGTACCTATAATTGTATGAGTGGCAGTTTGATTTGTAGTACAATTAGGAATATTTACGCCTAATGCTTCTGCATTCTGCGTTAACATCAAACAAAACACAAATGCAGCAATAACAAAAGAAATACTAAATAAGATATTTTTTTTCATCCCATATCACCTTTTTTTAAATATTATGAATTTATGATATAGATTATCTAGTCATATATAAATCTTTCTTTTCATTCTACGAGAATTAAACTACTTTTTATTTTTTTTTAGAAGGATTCCAAGGTTGGTATTCTTTTTTCTTCCAAGGTTTCCAAAGAGGCTTAATTTTCTTTTTCGCAGGACCCTTTAATTCTGCTAACTTACTTTTTACAGAAGGAGTCCAAACTTCCTCATACTTCACTTTAGGAGTTGCTTTTTTTCCCTTCGTCAAAATAATTGCCAAGGCAGCTAAAGCAATAATAAGAATCAAACCAAATATACCTTTTTTACTAGCTTTAATATCTTTAGAAAAGAAAGCTTTTCCCGCGCTTGGAATAGAATCTTCATCAGTCTTCTTTGCTTGTTCCGCAGAGTCAAACTTTTCTTCAAATACATCAACAAATTTATCCATATCATTTACTGTATGAGGCATCTCACAAGTTTCTAATGAAGTTAACAAAGGTTTTTCACAATTATTTGGATAAAGACTTCCATTAGCAAGAATGCATTCACAAATTTCTTTTTTAGCATAAGCATACCAAGTGCTGCTGCCTCCTCCGCCACCGCCTCCTTGAGCTGCAGGAGGGGGTGGTGCAGGTTCTTGACCAAAAGGAGCAAATGCGCTGAATTGAGTTAAATTAGCAGAAACAATATTTGATGCAGCCACCACTGTGCTTGTTAATTGATTCCAGGTTCCATTATATCTATAAATGTTTAAAGTATTTTCTTGAATGCTGGCAATATCTGCATCAGAATAAGTAAAATTAAAAATTATCCACGTTCCAGCAGCTTTTGATACATTAACATAATTAGAAATATTTAATCTATTTGCAGGATTTGCAGGAAAACGATGTAATCCAGTTAAACGAAATGTTCCATTATATGCCTTTGTACTAATTTTAGTATCATAACCTGTTTTATTATTTCCTATAGTAATATTATAAAAACTATTATTAGCAGAATCACAATGAATATCCCAAGATTGTTTAAGGTGAGTCTGAGACAGATTAAATAAAGAAAAACTATTATCAAGACTTGAACCATCAACAATATCAATACCAAACCAAGAATTATTGAAAGCAGTGCAATTAACAAAAATATTTTCACTAGATGCTGCCCAAAGTTCAAAACCTTCGTCATTAAAATTAGCAATAATCCTTTCAAAAGTATTATTATCTGCCTCGTCAAGAATAATTCCGCTGCCTTGACCAAGATTCGTATTTAAATTAGCAGTATTGTTTGTCAAATTATTAAAAGAAGCATTTGCTTCAAGTCTAAAGCCTTCAGTATTATTGATAGCACTGATATTATAGAAACTGCTGTTTGAAGTATTATGAACAAAAATGCCTGCAGTAAAATTATAAATCAAACAATTTTTAATAGTGATATTCAACTTATCTAAACTCTCAACCCCATAACCGCTTTTATTTCCTGTAATTCTTGAACCATTGCAATCTAAAGTAATATTACTCGTATTTATAGAAAAACAAGTTCCATGCGCTAAAATATTGCCTAATAATATAGTATCATTAAATAAATCACTGCAATTTGCTGCGCCTAATAGAGCAAAAGGACTGAAAGTTGTTAAATTTCCTGAAACCAAACTATTAGTTAAAGTTGCACCAAAAACAGCAACCCATGCAGAACCATTATAATGATATAAACTAATTGTTGATGGAAGAACATCATTATTAGTGACATCTGCCGCAAGATAACTTATATTCATTACAACCCAATTTGTTCCTGAAATATTCAAAAATTTATCAATATTCCTTCTAGGATTTTGAGAGGGTGCAGTTGACATGCCGCTAATGTTTACATCTCCTGAATATTTTTTAAAACTAAAAGTTGTTTCAAAATTAATATTATCATAATTTACTGTGTTATTATTGAATCTTCCACCTTCAGAAGCAAATAAAGTAAGGTCCCACCATAATGAATTAGACACATTATTACCTAACATTATTGTATTTGCTGCAGAAAAAAGACGAATTCCAGTAAAATTACTATGATTTATAACATTAAAAGAAAGATTGTTTGCAGAACTGCTATTAATATTAATTCCTGCTTCTGTTGCCGCATCACCATTGCCTATGATAATATTATCTCTGATGATGTTATTATTACTATAATTAAGAATAAAAATTCCATTATCTGGATGGTCAGATATTACATTGTTGTCAATAATATTATTATTAGCACCAGTAAAAAGCTGAATACCATTATTGGCATTATTTTTGATAAAATTATTAGACACATTATTAAAAGAACAATTATTTATTATTAAACCATCAAACGCGTTAAAGAGATATCCGCAATTTGTTATGTTGTTATTAATTATTCTATTATTATCAGATCCTGCCCCTCCTGCAGATGCAAGAAGAATTCCCATGCCTTGCGAATTTAAAATACTGTTATTTTCAATTAAATTATTTGTTGAAGCTTCAAGACCTATGCCATGACCATTTCCTGTTACAGTATTATTAATTATTTGTCTTTCTGAACCCCCAACAAGACTAATTGCGCTTCCTGTTGTTGTTCCAATAATAGAACAATTTCTTATTGTAACATTGTTGCCTTCAATACGAATTGCCTGCGTTCCAGAAGAATTAATTCTATTGCCTCTACAGTCAAGCAAAACATTGTTGCTTTCAACAGTAATACATCTAGTGTGAGTTGTGTTAATCATAGTTTCATTAACCCAGTAAGTGCCAGATGTTTCAATTGTTGTGACGCCTGTTTGATTCATAGTACAGTTGCTGATATTAGCTTCACCCATTGCTTCAGCAGAATCGATCTGAGTCAAGAAGAACAGCAAGACACCTAAAAAAAACAGAGAACGAACTGAAACCCCTTTTTTGGTTATAATATATATCCCTTTTTTAAAAAGAGATAATAAATATATTATAAAAAGGTTTCTGCAGAAACATTTAAAAAATAAACAAACATATTATTCTAAAAAGAGGTCCCAGGATGAAGCTGAGATTTTTAGCAATATTGGTCTTGATGATATTCTTAATAGGCTGCCAAAAACATGGATTATCAATAGAATTTCCAAAAAACTATAATGGGCAAAAAGAAACAGTTGTGAATGATGTGAAAATGCCTGAAACAGATTTCTCACAAGTGCCAACAACAAGAGCAGTAGTGATGAAAGACGGTTCTCTCGATCTTACCACACTTGCTCTTAAAAAAACAGACCTTAACTTTGCAGATTTTACATTAAAATTAATCCCTGATGAAAAAAATGATTTTTTTCAAGTATTTGTTTTTGAACCAAGAGATTATCATAATGATTATACAATACAATTTTTATTAAATCCTGAAGGCAAAGTATTGGCTCAAGCAATTGTTCAAAGAGAAAATGGAATGATGACTGCAGGAGATGAATTAGTCTTAAGAAGGTGAAAAAAATGCTTAATGAGCAAAAAAACTTGATTACTTACGCAACAAATAATGAAGCATTTGACATGAATGAAAAATTAAAATTAATTCTTTTTGCTTTAGCTGTTAAGCCAGTCACTTATGTGGTTTTGAAAGTTTTTCCAAAAAAACCGCAAGAAGCTGTTCGATTTGAAAAAATGCTGAATAACGCAGGGATTATCTTTAAGAAAAGCAGACCTAAAACATTTGAAGAAATTACAGGAATAAAGAAAAATGAAATCAGATGGAGAATAAAAGGAGTCTGGATAGGATATGACTTATTTCATACAAGAACACAAAAAAAAGAATTTGAAAAATATGTGAGATTAGCTGGCAAAGGCAGACATACACAGGCAGACAAGATTGCAGGCAAACTTTATGATTATCCTAGCTGTTGTGTCAAAGACTTCATCAAAATGCACAATAAGCCTTCTTTAATAGTCAAAAAATACAGTTATCATGATTATTACAAACTAATGCATACTTTTGACAAAAAATTTCCATTTATACAGCATGTGCCAAAATCTTTGAATTGCAAGAAAACAATTGTTTTGAATAAAGAGTATAAACGCGCATTAGAAAAAAATGCTCAAAAGTTTTTACGAATGTTTTCAAAGAAAAGAAGCTTTAAGACAGATGTTTTAGTAGATGTTTCAAATGATATAGTATCAGAAGAATTATTGACAACAGAAGGGCTTAGTATTTGGCCAGTCAAAGACGGGCATGATTATATTTTTATCACAAAGAAGCCAATTGATAAAAAATATTGGCTGATTAGCGGTTTACAGAAGAATTATATTGAAAGAGGAGCTATATTTGAAGCAAAAATAATGATGCAGTATGATTATGCTGAAATAAACTTAAGGAAATTCAAGAAACAAGTCGGTGATTTATATCATGAAAGGAAGTTACCTGCGCAGAGAAAATAATATAATAATTCTAACTTTTTTAGTTTAAATTTAGGCACAAGGTGCAGTATTAATGTTGCTAAATAAAAAACCACTTTAATGAGAATATAGTTGCCAAGGGCAAGTATTTATCTCGCAAAATAAATAAAATTAATAAATAACCTGTTTTTCCTTGTTTTAATGGAATATCTAGATATAGTTAATGAAGAAGATTCAGTAATTGGTTCTGCGTCTATTCAGGATATTTATGATAAGAAATTACTGCATAGAATTGTTCACGTATTGATTTTTGATGATAAAGGCAGAATAGCATTGCAAAAAAGAAGCAAGCATAAGTCTTTTTCACCTGAGCATTGGTGCACTTCTGCAGGAGGCCATGTGCAAAAAGGAGAAACATATGAACAAGGAGCATTAAGAGAATACAAAGAAGAACTTGGTGTAGAAGCTGAATTAGAACTTTTCAAAAAAGATTTTTTTTCAGATAAAAGAGGAATAAGAAAGTTTTTAAGAATTTTTAAAACAACGTATAATGGACCTTTTAATTTAAATCCAGAAGAAGTTGAAAAAATGGAATTCTTTACAATTGAAGAAATTCAGAAACTAGTAGATTCAGGAGAGAAATTTCATCAAGAGTTGTTGTATTTTTTAAAGAAATATTTTGGGATTAGTTGTTAATTAAATTCACATATTCTTTAGTGAGAAAATAGGCACAAGGTGCGTATTAATGTCGATGTGTTTAGTGAGAATATAGTTGCCAAGGGCAAGTATTTAACTTCGCGGTATTTAATTCGGTTCTTATTTACTAGAACAACTACCTTTACCTTTGCTTGCTCCTTTACCGCCACCTTTACTTGCTGAAGGACCTGAATATTTTGAAGCAACAGCATCTGTACCAGAATACATGCTCTTCATATTAGAGTAAGAGTCTTGAGAATGATTTTGATTAGGTGCATATGAACTTGCACTGTATGAGGAATTTTGCATTGGCACAAAAACATAAACAATATTTGCATTTTTGTTGTCTTTTAGAACATCTCTAATCATAGTATCAACAGCTGCTAAATATTTAGCCTGCTCTTCACTAGCAGAATTTCTAAAATACTCGTTTGCTAATGAATAGTCTGAATTAGAGCCTAGCTTGTCAATGAGTTCTGGGGTTTCTCTTCCAAGTTGATTATAACCTAGCCTGTTAATGCTTTCTGGATTTTCTCTTTCAAGTGGATGAGTGGGCGTTGATGTCATAGTAATAGTATAAAGTCAAGTATATATTTAAAGAAAGTTAAGAAACAGTATATAAAAGTGAGACAATTTAGTCAGAATCTTTGTTTGTGTAGAATAAAGCCCAAACAGGATGATGATCAGAAATTGCTTTTAATTCTTTTTCATTAAGAGAAGAATATCTTTTATCTAACCTGTCAACACCAGATTTACCCGCATAATCTTCAAAAGTTTTATCTTTTAAGAAAACAATCCTGTCATAAGTATTATCTGATTTAGCCATAGTTGTATCAAAACTGTCAGGAATTGACCAAAAATATTTCTTGTTTTCTAATGGCAATTTTGAATCATCTTCATCATAATAACTGCCGTCAGCATTAAAATCACCGATGATAATTATATCTTTTTCATCAGGATGTTTTAATTGCATGTAATTGAAAACTTCTACTAAAGCATTTATTTCTTTAGTTGCATTTTTTGGTTGAGTATGAATGTTTGCTAAAAGAAAATCAAAGTTTCCATTTTTTGTTTTGAAATAAGCAATAAAAGGTTCTCTTTCAAAAACATCATTCTCGTCAGGATAAGTAAAAGAAATATTAAGATATTTTATTTTATTCTTGTCATAATAAAAAGCATATCTTTCTTTTGCACTAGATCTTCCAAGTCTTTCACTTGCGATAACATTGTAATTATTATTTTCATTAATTTTATTCAGGAAGAAAGGAATTGTTTTTTGTTCTTTATCCCTAAATTCCTGAACTGCGATGATATTGTAATCGTCGACAATATCAACAAGTTTATTCACAACATCTTCTTTTTCTCTTTTTGTTTTGCCGAAAATTTGAATATTAAAAGTTCCAATACTTATTTGATTCTCGTCAGGAGTTGGAGGACTTATGAATTGCTCGATACTGGGTTTTGTTTGCTGAGTTTGAGTTTGTGTCTGAGAAAAAGGGCTTAATCCTGTGATATTATTATTGCAGCCAGTGAGAAGAGTAATTAAGAGAAGAGCAAGTCCAAAGTATTTTTTTAAGTTCATTATACAAGAAGAAGATTTGTTGTTTTTAAGTTTTGCTGATTATTTTTGAAAATTTTTCATTCAATAAATTCAAACCTAGAAACTTCTTTACCATCAATGATTACTTTCTCAAGAAACATTTTCTTAGGTCTAACCCATAATTCTCTTGAGTCATAAAGAGCTTTGTATACTACTAATTCTTCTTTTGTTTCACTATGTTTTGCAATGCCAATTACTTCATAGAATTTTCCTTTGTAGTGTTTGTATTTTCCGAGTTTCATTTTCAAAAGGTTTTACGCCTCCACGGGGATTCCCACCTAGCCTGTGGCTAGTTATGTCTCCCTGCGGTCGACTGTTTTTTGGGCGTTACGCCTCCACGGGGATTCGAACTCCGGTCTCAGGCTATTTGCAGTAAATCAGATAAGCTGATTTTAGTTACCGCAAGCCTGTGTCCTATCCAACTGAACGATGGAGGCAATAATGTTAGAAAAATGCAGTTTGTTTTTAAAATTTTTCTAAAGATTCCGGTCTTCCTGGCTGACCTACTTGTTTTTTCAAATTAGTTGATATTTTTGGAGTTAAAATCTGGCTTAAGACATCATATTTTGCTTTTTTCACATCACCAGCATCTTTGATTCCTTTACTAAACAATTTTCTTGCTCTCATTCTTCCAATACCTTCAAATTTAATCAAAGGCACTAATTCTTCTTTAATGCCGTGCTTTAATCTTAACCTTAATCTTTTTAATGGAGCGATAAGATTCATTTTAGCGAGGAGTCTTGCTAATTCTTCTGACGAGTAAATAAGCCAATCGCAAATATTTAATTTTGCACGAGTTTCACCAGGACGACAATCATATTTTTCAAGAAGCCATTCTTCATCTTTCTCGTCAATCCAATCATGAAACATCGACGCTGTTTTCAATGAATTCATCCAATCATTATATTCAGTGTCAAACATGCTCGGTTCAGGCAGGAGAAGTTCATTCTCATATTTTAATGTCAATTGTTCATATTCTTCAAATTCTTTTGTTTTAATTCTTAATGGCGGACGCATTTCTAAAGTATCTGATAATAACTGCAGCCAGGCAAAATCTTTGACATTTACTGTTGCACTTTCAATACCTTTAACCAAATGAATTGCAGTAGCAGGATCAAGATAAAGTTCAGAAACTCTCTTGCCTATGATTGTTGCTCTGAAATATTTTTTATCGACGAGCTGAATAAACTGCCATTTTTCTAATAATTTTAAAACTCTTTTAATGATTTGTTTTAATTTATCCATATCTTTGTATTGAAAAGCCCAAAAAGTTTTTGAAAAGAAATTAAAAATTTCCTCAGGAGTTCTAACTATTTTTGAAACAATTAATGATAGTAAATAGACTCTTAAAACAGGTTCAACTGCAAGTTTTGAAAAAATATCTTCTGGCTCTCCCTGCAAATAATGTTCAATGATTGCATTTTTTTCTCCATCAGAACTTGCCATGACAATAGCTTCACCAAATTCGTCATAATTTGGACGACCAGCACGTCCTGCCATCTGCAAAAATTCTAAAACAGGAATATTTGCCATTCCTGTAAAACCAAACCTTTTCACGTCACGAATAATTGCCCTGAACGCAGGCAAATCAACACCTGCTGCTAAAGTAGGAGTTGCACAAATGATTTTAATTTTACCTTCTTTGAATGAATCCTCAATCAATTCTCTTTGTTTGTTGTGCAAGCCCGCGTGATGAAAAGCAATTCCTTTTTCCATACTTGCAGCCAATCTTCTGCATTGTTTAGTTGGTTTAGTGAGAACTTTTAATATTTTTTCAGCTAATTGTTTTTCATTAAATTTAGTTTTCTTGCTAATCTTTTCAGCACAAGCTTCAGCACTTCTCTTAGTATTTACAAATAATAGAGCTTGCTTGTTTTTGTTTATTGTGTTTAAAGCAATATCTACAATAGGTTCATTAGGCATGAAAAGAAGAATTTGACTTGGTAATAAAAAAGTATGTTTTTGAATAAATATTTAGGCACCCTGTGGGGGTGCGTGTTAATTGATAATGTTTTTATAGTAGAGTTTTATTGTTGAATTTATGTTTATTAATATTATGAAAGAAAACTTGAAACAATTAATTCCTTCCTTAGTTAGTGAGATAGATAAATTAGAACATCCATGGGAAGCCTTAAGAATTCTTGATAAAATAGATTTGTCTGACAGTAAAATTGAAGGAGAAGTTGAAGAAGGAGTTATAATTAAAGGAAATATTGTTTTAGGCAAAGGTTCTGTGATAAAATCACCTGCTCGATTAGAAGGAAACATAATAATTGGAGAAGGAGTTATTGTTGGACCATATGCATTTATCAGAGGGGGAGTGATCATAGGAAATAACTGCAGAATAGGCTCTTCTGAAGTAAAACATAGCATAATTTTAGACAATTCCAATGCAGGACATTTTAATTATGTAGGAGACAGTGTTATAGGACAGCATTGTAATTTAGGCGCAGGAACAAAACTTGCAAATTTTAGATTTGATAAAACTGAAATTTTCATAAGAAAAGATGGAGAAAAAATTCCTTCTGGAACAAACAAATTTGGATCAGTTCTTGAGAATAATGTGCAGACAGCTTGCAATAAAGTATTAATGCCAGGGAGCTATGTAAAAGAAGGAACTAACGTGATTGATGAGAAATAATATGCATTTTCCAGAATATAAATCTTTTTTAAGGTGTTTTGTTTCTTTTTATTTTTAGTATGACTAAAATACTAAAACAAGATTTCTTTTCTTTTTCTAATGGTATTTTATTCTATTTGAAGAGGTGTGGAGAATGGTAAAAGATTTTAAAAATTTAGATATAGTTTCAATAACTGATTTTGATGCAGAAGATATATTGCATCTTTGTAACAAAGCTAGACAATTTTTTATTTTAGAGCATGGATTTGAAAACCAATTTCATAAAAAAAATGGCATAAGTTATAGAAATGCTTTGAATCATGTTATGCAAGGGAAAAAGTTAGCTTCTTTATTTTATGAAGATAGTACTAGAACAAGTTTTAGATGTGATACTGCGATGAAAGAGTTAGGTGGTTATACAAAAGGTTTTTCAGGAACAGAAGGAACATCCGTTATGAAGAGTGAATCAATAAGAGATACAATTGTGATGATGCTTGCTAATCATTTTAATATGATAGTAATAAGAAATGGACTTGATGGTGCTGCGCAATATGCTTCAGATGTTTCACCACTTTCAGTAATCAATGGAGGGGATGGAACAAATGAACATCCAACACAAGCATTGTTAGATTTATTTACGTTATATATGAAAAATGGTTTTTCTTTGAATAATTTAGAAATAGGATTAGGAGGAGATTTAGCTCATGGAAGAACAATAAGATCATTATCTCTTGCTTTATCTAACTTTGAAAACATAACAATAAGATGGGCTGCAGAAGACTTCTTAGGCATGCCGCAAGATTTGGTAAGTAAATTAAGAGAAAGAAACGTGAAAGTGATAAGAGAAGAAAAGGTAGAATATGTTATAGAAAAAAGTTTTGCTTATTATATGACTAGACCGCAATTCGAAAGAATGAAAAAACTCACAATAAACAAAATCATATCAATGCTTGGAAACTACATGACTGAATTAGGAAAAACTGTTAAGAATTTTTCAGAACAGATGCCTAAAATTCAAACATTTCTAAATAAACTTGAAGATCTCGCAGGAAAAGATCCTCGGCAACAAGCAACAAAATTGCTTGAAAGATATGTTATTGATTCAGAAAAAATTAATGATTCAGATACTTTGTTATTACATCCTCTTCCTGTTAACAGCAAAGTTGCAGAGATTGATCATCTGGTTTTCTTTTCACCAAATTTTATTGCTTATGAACAAGCAGAGAATGGAATATTCATGACGAAGGCGATCCTTTATGAAATTCAAAAAAATCAAGGACATATTGAATTTAATCCAAAGTTGCCTGAAGCTCTTAAAAAAGGAAACAATCGTATTATAAGAGATTTAAAACCATTAGACAAACAAAATCTAGATGTTAAAATAATAAAAGAAGGAAGTTGTATAGATCACCTTAAAGTTGATGCTGCAAAAGATTTAGTTGACATCTTAAATCTAAAAGGTGAATTTTATATAGCCTGTAATTCAAAAAATCATCAAAAATCTTACTTTAAATCAGAATTGACAGAATTAACAGAAAGACAACTTAAACAAATTGCTTTGATTTCTCCAGAACCAACAATAAACATAATTGTTAATGGAGAGGTTATAGAGAAGTACGTTTATACTTTGTGTGAGAATGATAATTGCATAACAAGAGCAGTTAATGAAGATGTTAAACCACTTTTTTATTATGATGAGGGAAAGGAATGCAGGTATTGCAGGAAACCTTACAGAAGAAAAAATCCTAAAATAACTGAGAAAGAAAAACAAGGACACTTTAACGACCTTCCAACAAAAGTAGAGAAGATAGAATAGTAAGTTATAAAAAGCCTTATTTTTTCTATTTTATTATGGGAATTGAACTAGAACTGGACTTGAACAAGACATTAGAACAAAATGCTGATGATTATTTTAATAAAGCAAAGAAGGTAAGAAAAAAGATAGAAAGAACAAAACATGTAATAAAACAATTTGAAGCAAAACAAATAAAACTAGAAAAAACAAAAGAAAAAAAGGAAAAAAAAGAAATTGTAAAAAAAGAATGGTATGAAAAGTTCAGATGGTTCATAAGTTCAGAAGGATTTCTGTGCATTGGAGGAAAAGATGCAACAACAAATGAAATAGTCGTCAAAAAACACACTGACAAAGAAAAAGATTATGTAGCTCACACAGAAATGCCAGGAAGCCCATTCTTTGTGATAAAAACAGAAGGCAAAACTCCTGGGGATGCTACAAAAGAAGAATTAGCAACAGCTGCTGCAAGTTATTCAAGAGCATGGAAATTAGGTGTAGCGTATACTGAAGTATTTGTTGTCAAAGCAAATCAAGTGAAGAAAGAAGTTTCTCTGCCAAAAGGATCATTTATGGTTTCAGGCAAAAGAGAAAAATACAAGCCTGCATTAGAATTAGGAATAGGATTGTTAAAAGATAGAAGAGTGATGGGCGCTCCAATAAGTGCATGTGAAAAAAATTGTGAAGTATTTGTTATAATCAAACAAGGTAAAAACAAGAAAAGTGATGCTGCGAAACAAATAGAAAAGAAATTAGGCTTAAAGAATAGATTAGATGATGTTCTAAGAGTTCTGCCATCAGGCAATATAGATGTTATAAAGGTAAGGAAGAAGTAATCTTTAAATACTAAACTAGCTTTAAAACACTAAAAGAGGTATTTGCATGACAGAAGGAAGCAAAAGACTAGTTATTTATGGATATACCAAAAAAAAGACCAAAAACACTTATCCTAAGACAGAAGAAGAACGAAGAAAATTAATAGCGAGCTGGGAAAGAGCTGCGCAATCAAGTGATGAAGCACAAAAGAACGCAGCGAAAGCTAAATTAAAAAACCTAGAAGATGACGCAGACCATGATGAAATAGAATTCTCATTCGGCCAAAGGATGAAACTTGATTATCCTACTCCTTTACAAAAATATTTCATGACCATAGAAAATCCAAAAAAAAGCGTAGAACCATTCTATTATTGGTGCATGCATGAAATAAATGACTTAGGATATATGTATGTCGACAAGTTAACTGATATCTTCACAGCAGCAGAACACAGCAGTTTTTACGGGGCAGCAGCGCAAAGACTAGGACTTGCGCAGGACAAAGTAAGCCAATACCTTGCTGCAATAGGAAAAATGATCAAAGACATGTTTCAGCTAGTAAGAGAACTAAGATGGATAGATGAAAGAAAAACATATTATGAACAATCAGACAAAACTGACGCAGCAATGCAGGCATTAAAAGGATTATGGGTAGACATGGTTGACGGTGTAGTAGGAGGGCAAAGAACAGGAAGCAACTTATTTACAATGGCAACACAACTGCAATATTCTGCCTTACCTGATTTATTCTTTGATGTTAGTCCAAAAAAATCAGATAAAGTCGATGAAGTAGTAGAAGAAAAAGTAGGAGAATTCAACAAAAACGTAAAAAGAGTATTGAAAAGAAAACTTTACAGCTTCTTGACCTGGCGGGAAAGTACATTCAAAGAATTATTGAACAGAAGAAATTTCACTTTAAAATATTTAAGACAACATTATAATGTAATAAGAATGTACATGACATGGTGCAAACCTTACATCAGACATATAGAAAGACTGAAAGGCAGTACAGAAAGACTAGAAAGCCCTGACGTGATAGCTGCATTTGAAAGCAGCATGGTAGACATAGAAGTTCTAGGAAGAAAAATTGCAGCAGGAAATAAAAAAGTATATTCATGCATCTTAATGACATTTGAATACAGGACAAAACCAAGCATGCAATATCAAACAGATGCTTATCACAGAGGACCAATACATATAGGAATAACAAATATGACCTTTAGAAGTTATACCTGGACAAAAGAAGAAATAGACAAATTCAAAAGAATGAAAGAAGAAGAAGATTTAGAAATGCTAAAAAACATAGATGAAAGCTTAACAGCAGCAATGGAAGCATTAGGAAAGGATTTGCGCGATTATTTAAGAGAAGCAAACGAAGACATGGGAGAACCATTGCAAGAAGCAGGAAAAACAAAAAAAGAAGGAGTGACTGACGTCTTTGCACAGCCATTCAAAGGAATTGGAGAATTATTTGGAGGTTTAATTCCAAAAGGAAGAGCCAAAGGAATGAAAATAACTAAAAAATCCCTGGCTCTTGCTGCAGCGCAAATAAAAGATGAAAGAGAGAAAGCCAAAGGCGATGTCAAAATGACCTGCTTCAAGCTTTATGATTATTTCAAGAAAGCACACGGCATGCTTGCATGGTAAGATTTTTAATATTACTGCGATTTCTCATTTTTTATGGAAATAGATTTTGAAAGTATCAAGAAACTTCCTGCGGAAAGAAGGAAAAAAGCATTGCAAGATGTAAAAGCAATGATAACGCAAGAGATAGATAAATTCAAAGAACATTTAGAAACAACAGAAAAACTCTTAGGCATAGCTGAAACAGAAGCAAGTGTTCTAGAGGAAATCGCAGTGCCTGAAACAAGAGAAGTAGAAATAAAAGGATTATTCAAAAGAAAAGGGTTAGAAGAACAAATAGAAAAATTATCACTAGAAGAAAGAAAAGCAGTACAAGAAGTTGCTAAAAAACCAATAGAAGATGTTTATCAAAGAGTCAAAGATATTTATACGGGCACAGAAGTTAGAGACACTTATGAAGACGAAAGAACAAGAGATATTTATGCATTAGGATTAGCTGTAAAAAGAGACGCTGTAGAAAAGGGGGAGTACAGAATAGGAGAGAAAGCAGAACACTTGATGACTGCAGCTGAAAAACTAACTTACAAGAGGTTATGATGGGAAATCCACAATTAGGAGTATCAACAAAGAATGGCGAGGATATGCATTATTCTGTCGGAGCTTTAATTAAAAATGCAAAAGACGAGTATCTTCTTGTTGACAGAAAAAAAGAACCATTAGGTATGGCGGGATTAGCAGGACATATTGATGAAAATGAAAGCCCTGTTGACGCATTGATTAGAGAAATTAGTGAAGAAAGCAGCTTAAAAGTAAAATCATATAAACTTATTTTTGAAGAAGAATTAATTTGGAGTTCCTGCAGCAGAGGAATACATGTGCATTTGTGGTATGTTTATTCTTGTGAAGTTTCTGGAACAGCAAAATTGAATAAAGATGAAGCAAAATCAATGGACTGGTATAGCAAAAAAAAGATTAGTGAATTAAGAGACCAAGGAAAATTAGAGCCAGTCTGGGACTACTGGTTTAATAGGTTAGGATTTTTCTAAATTGTCAAGAGCAAAGATTTAAAAATTCAGTATACTAATTACTATATTATGGTCGAATTCAGAACACTGCCAGCAGATCATCCATTAGAGAATATTCCTAAATTCTTTGAAAAAGAAGAACCTGATCTAGAAAAACCTATAGTTCCAATAAGCCAAATAGGTGCAACAGTGCCAGAACATGACCCTCAATTCAAGAACATGGTGCAGACAGTGCAGTCAAGAATAAGACGAGGTGCGGGCACGATGCAATTAATGCTGCAAACTCCTCATGAACAAGCAATAGGCGGAAGACCGAAAGCATATGGTAAAGAAATAAGAGAAGCAATAAGAGAAGTCATGAAAGCAAATGAAGTCACAATAAAAGGAATAGAGATGCCAACGCAGTCATTGAATAATGTATCAGGATTTAATCATCAGCAAAGAATGTTTGATGAAGAAAAAAGAAGAAGAGATGTAGATGAAGTCAAGTCAGCTATTAGTTTTGCAGCAGACATAGGAACAGGAGGAGGAGTTGATTTAGTGAGCTTTGAATTTCCCCGTCCTGTAAATGATGCACAATGGCAAAAAAGAGATGAAAAAACAGGCGCTGTAATAACTAAAAAAGCAGAATTCTGGAATCCAGCAGAAACACAAATGGGAATGGTGGTTGATGCAAGAAACGGCCAGGTCATGATGTTTAGAAAAGATGAAAAATTATTCTTGCAAAGAGATAATCAAACTTTCAGAGATTTGACAATAAAAGATGAAAAAACAGGAGAACTTGAGAAAGAAATTCCAGAACCGCAGCAATGGGACTGGGAACATTTCCAAAAATGGGCAAAATCAAAAAAAGATCCTTATGTAAATAGATTTAGAAAAGAACATGACGGCAGAGATCCTACTCCTGAAGAACTTTATTTTTATTCCCAGCTTGATCAACAGATAAATCAATACAGAGGATCAGAATCATTTCATGAAAGCTTAGCAGAAGGTGAAAGGCGACAAATTAGGCATGCTCAAGATAGATTAGCAAAACTTGAAAAAATGCCTGTTAAAGATGAAGAAGTTGAACAAAGAATAAAAGAAGAAAAATCTCAGCTTAGGATTTTTGACAAAAGACTGCAAGATGCAATGTATTCTGCGGCAGCGTCAAGACAGCAAATAGCAGAAGTAAAATATAGAAAAAAACAATTAAAGCCAGTGCAAGACTATGGTTCTTCAATGTCTTGTGAAAGTTATGCAGAACTTGGAATAACTGCTTTACGAGAAACAAATTCTAATCCCAATGCAAAAAGTGATTTGTATGTCGGGCCTGAAATAGGCTGGCCTCACAGTTATGGAGGGCATCCTGATGAATTTATAGAGATAATCAAGAATTCAAGAAAAAGAATGATTAAATTGATGACAAATAAGCGAGTCAAAGATCCTGCATCAGGCTTGATGAAAGACAGTGAATATTATGATGAAAATGTTACAAAAGACCAGGCAAAATCACTAGCTAGACGACACATCAAAGGAATGTTTGATACAGGACATATGGGAATGTGGTGGGAGCACTGGAAAAGAGATCCAAAAAAATCAGAAGAACAAAATTTCAAAAACTTTGAGCAATGGTATGTTGACAAAGTTGATGAAATGATAGAAGCAGATGCTATAGGCGGAGTGCAGGCTGTTGACAGTATGACTGCAGCACACGGACATCTGCCTCCTGGACAAGGTATTTTTGGAAATGTGATAAAGAAGTCTATGATGAAACTAAAAGAAGCAGGCTGGACAGGGATGGTTGTTTCAGAAGGACATGAAGAAGAAACATTTGGAGAAGGCAGAATCTTATACAAAACATGGGAATTTTTAGGAGGCAGGACAGGACCTTCTTATTCGCCTAATTTACCAGGACAAAGCTGGGCGCAAATGCAGCACAGTTACATGGGAAGAGCTTATTCTCCTCTTTATATGTTTGGCAGTTATGCTCCAAGCAATGAATTTAAATTATGGAGTGAAGTTCCTTTAGAATAGTTTTCTACTAAATAGTGATTACGTAACCGAAACCTTTATATATAAGAAGTTGTTACTAAATAGTAATTAGGGTATTGGTAAGGTTGCGAGATCCCCCCACAACCTGATTTCTGTCCTTGCTGATATCCCTTTTTATTTTTTACCGCTAAAAAATAGAAAAATTTAATAAAAGCAAAATACACTAACTTCATAGGTAAAATGGCTATTGATGATTTAATCAAAAAGAAAGGATTCTTTAAGAAAATCTTTAGTCCAATAAAAAAAATACTGCCTACTAAAACTTCTAGAAAAGTAGTTCTTTACACGAGTCTTGCTTTAATGTATTTAGGTATAAGTGGTGGTGGTTGCGGCAGTAAAACTGCAACAAAGCCAGTGATTCCCAATGTAGCTCCAACTTTAGATTATATTGCAGATATGGATTTTGATGAAGGTCAAACAGGTGTTTTAATTGCATCAGGAACTGATGTTGATAATGGACCAGTAACTCCTCCAACTTTTAGTACAGATAATGCAAACTTTGTACAAATAGTGCCAGGTCGTTTTGAATGGCCAGCAGGTAATAATGATGCAGGAGTTTACATAGTGAGAGTTAGTATGTTTGACGGACAAGATACTGACAGTCAAAATGTTCAAGTAACTATAAATGATGTACCTCCTCCTAATACTCCTCCTGTACTTGATCCAGTGTCAGATTCAGAAATAGACGAAAACAACGAACTAGTAAAGATTCTAACAGGAAGTGATTTTGACTTAGATCCATTAACCTTTAAAATTACTCCATTAGGCTATTTTACTGAAACAACTCCAGGAACTTTTAAATGGACTCCTCCTTATCCAACAACCGACGATCCATCAGAAGACTTTTTTTTTATAGCAGAAGTAAGTGATGGGAAAGATACTGATACGCAGGGTTTTAAAGTAAAAGTAAACGATTCAAAGCTATTATACAAAAGAGTACTAAGTGGTTTTGGGGATTTAATTGTAAAGAATCCAGATGGTTCAGGTATTGAACAAAAAATAACAGACACTCCGAATATTAATGAAACAAATGGAGTATGGTCTCCTGATGGAGAAAAAATATTATACCTTTCAGATGAGCCGGGATATAATGAAGTTTATGTCTTTGATGTAAGAACTGGGGTAAAAACAAGATTAACATTTACTCCTGCAGCTAAAAAGAATCCTAAATGGGATCCTAACATGGCTTTTGTTTATTTTGAAGATTCTGATGAAATAAAAAAAGTAGATTTTCCTAGCGGAGCAAATGAAGTTAACTTAAGCAATTCATTTGCTAGAGATGGATTTTATGAAATATCAGACGATGCATTAGAAATGCTTTTTGCAACAAGCAGATACAATGGCGGAACACTGCAAATTGCAAAAATGGATTTAACTACTTATATAGTTACAAGACTAACAACTGCAGTAGGAGAAGAAGAATGGCGTCCTACGTATCACCCTCTTTTCCCTCATACTAAATTTGCATTTCAAACAACAAGAGTTGCAGGAAGACAACTTTATGAAGGAACTTTACCAACAGGATTACCTGTAAATAATGTTTCACAAGATGCGGCATTTAATGAATTTCCTAAATACACTTTGCCTAATGGAACCTTTCTTATCTACAAATGGGGAAATAACATAAGAAGAGTGAATTCTGGTGGTGGCGGAAAAATAGATGTGACAACTTCTAATGATGTTATAGGCAAAGTTTTATGCATACCCAATGCAATAGTTTATTCAAAAGACTTAGGCGCAGGAATTTTAGCATTATTTAAAGCAAATACTGACGGTACTAATGAAATCCAACTCACAGCTTCTAATAATGATTCAAATCCAAATCATAAATAATTATTTTATTATCTTACTAACATGACCTTGTTTCTGAATTCTAATAACATTATCAACAAAACCTTCTATCTTAGGCTCGTGGCTGACAATAAGAATTTGCTTAACATCTAATTGATCAAGCACATCACGCATCTTGTCCAGCTGCTCTTCTGAAAAGCCATCTGTTGGCTCGTCAAGTATCAAAATATCTTTAGTCTTAGCTTGAGCAAAAACATCATTAATAACTTTATTTAACGCTAATCTATATGCCAAAGCGCAGGCAGTTTTTTCACCACCGCTTAAATTAGTGTATTCAATATCATAACCATTCTGCAAAATCTTAGGAGTAAAAGATTCATCCAAATTAGCCTGAAGCATATCATCATCAACAAGAATAGAGAACCATTGCTGAAACAAAGCATTAAAATCACTCTGAATCCTTGCCATGACGTATTTTTCAATAACATCAAGCAAAGGAATAAAAAAATCAGTGAACTGATTATGCAAAAACTTGCTGTGCTCAAGTTTCTTTTTTGCTTCAAGCTTTGTATTAATGTCCCTTTCAAGCAGAGCAATATATTTTTTAATTTGCACTGCTCTTTCATTTAATTTAGACTTTTCTAATAAAAGTTCATGCAGTTTTTTCTTGAATTCATCTGCAATTGTCTTAATTGAATTGAATTCTTGTTCTAAACTTTTATCGTCTAAAACTTTTTCATAAGCAGACTGCTGCTGTTCAAGAGAGATAATTTCTTTGTTGAAATTGGTTATTGACTCAGCAATCTTTTCTTTTTTGCTAACTCGTTCATTTCTTGCTTTAATCTTATGCTGAGCAAGCAAATGCTCTTGCTGCAATTTTCTTAAAATTTCAAGCTCTTTCTTTAAACTACTAATTTTTTCTTCATCTGCTTTTAATTTAACTGAATTAATTTCCTGCTTTTGCTTTAATTCATCCTGCTTTTTATTTTCCGCTTCGTGAATCCTGTTTTTATGCTCATCTCTTACTTCTTGCAGACATGTTGGGCATTTTTCAATATCTTTAATTTTGTTTGACAGATTGTTTGACTGTGTGATTAAAGTTTTAAATCCTGCATTGTCCTGCAGCATGATTTTTAGCGAGGATTCTGTTTCCTGCATTAAATTTTCTTTATTTTTGATTTCTTCAGCTTTATTTTCTGTATTAGGGATTTCTTCTTTCAAGAAATTTTCAATTTCCTTATTTTCTTTCTCAAACAACTCAATCTGCTTCTTTTTTTGCTCAGTAGTTGCTTTATTATGAGCATGAATCTTTGCAATCTCGTTTCTTTCTTTACTTTTTGATTCAAACTGCTTTAGAAGATCTTCTTTTTGCCTGACCTCTTCTTCTTTTTCTTTTATTTTAGGCTTTAAATCATCTAAAGAAGTTTCAGCGTCTTTTAATTCTGTTTTTCTCTCTTCCAAGGATTTGCTTTTTTCCTCAAAATCCTTAGTCATGGCTTCAAATGCTCTTTGTTTTTCTCTTAGCAGTTTCGTGTATAGGTTAGTGTTTGTCTTAATCCTTTCATATTTGTCAATATTGAATATTTTTCTCAAAATACTTGTTCTCACTTCAGGTTCTTCAAACAAAATACGCTTCATCTCTTCCTGCGGAGTGTAAACAGTGAAACGGTAAATTAAATTTTTACTTTTAGTTATGTATTCTTTAGGATATTCTAAAAGATTAAGGATGAAAGCTTTTAATTCAATAGGAGTCAGGTCTTGTCTATTATTATCAAAAACAATATAGCCTGCTTCTTGTTCAACAGATTTTTTAGTGCGTTTTAATCCTCTGTGTATGAGATAAGTTTTATTTTCAATTTCAAACTCAAGGTCAACAGTTCCTGAATCCGAGCCGTTTCTTAACAAAGCATTTCCTGAAAGTTCAGCTCTTAACGTACCAAACAAAGCAAACTCGATTGCTAATAGAATGGTAGATTTACCTGAACCAATATCGCCAGCTAATAGTGTTTTAGAGTCAGGAAATTTAATCTCTTGATTTTTATAAGATCTAATATTATTAAGGATCACTCTTTTTAAAATCATGTTAATTTGCTTGTTGAGAAAACTTTTTAAGTATTCTCGGTTTTGAGTATATAATTATGGCTAAAGTAAATCAGTTAAAAGGGCAGCCTTGTCCATTTTGTAATACAAAGAACCTGACTTTGTCAGAGTCAGAGCAAGAAATACCTTTTTTCGGCAAAGTGCATGTGTTTTCCATGGATTGTTCTAAGTGCAAATATCATAAATCAGATATTGAAGCAGATAAAGTGCATGAGCCTGCTAAATATACTTTTGAAGTTAGTTCTAAAGAAGATTTGAATGTTAGGGTTGTGAAAAGCGCTGAGGCAACGGTAAAGATACCTCATGTCGGCGAAATAACGCCAGGACCTGCAAGCAACGGCTATGTGACTAATGTAGAGGGTTTATTGAATAAGTTTAAAGTGCAGATAGAAAATGTCAAAGAAACTGCAGAAGATGATGATGACAAGAAAAAAGCTAAAAGGTTACTGAAGAAACTGCAGAAAGTTTTATGGGGCAGTGAGAAAGTGAAGATAATTCTTGAAGATCCTACAGGAAATTCAGCAATAATTTCTGAAAAAGCAGTAAAATCTAAATTAAAGAAGTAAGTTTTAAATAAGAATTCTTGATTTTGACTGAGAATGAGTGAAGAACTAAGTGAAATAGAACAAAGTTTAGTTGAAACTGAATTTAGTAATCAAATGCCTGAACAAGAAGGTTTATTGAAGAAAATAGCCCGAGGTACAGGAAAAGGTGCTTTAGCAGTAGGCTTTGTTCTGGGTTTGGTAACTACGGGAGCTGATTATTCTTCATTAGAAACTGCCACAGAGTATGCTGTTTATGCAAGTCCTTGGGCATGTATACTTTATGCTGGTGTAAGTTTGATATATTCAGAAAAGAAATAATTTACTTATTCTTTAGTGGTTACAAACCGAAAGATTTAAATATAGCTGATTTAATTCTAATTAAGTAATTAAAGAGGGGTTTTTACTATGAAATTTGGATTTGATACAACAAAATTCCTTTGGAATTTCGAGCATCAAAACCTCAATCGAGATAAAAAAAATGAAATTCGGTTTTGATAAGCTTAAAAGCATGCAGCAAGAAACAGCAAAACAATTCAAAGTAGATGAAACTCTCAAAATTTCTGATGTCAAGAAAATCGCAGGATTTGATGTGACCTATGACGGAGACCAAGCAGTCTGCGCAGGTGTAGTTCTGGATGCAAAAACAATGAAAGTTCTAGAAGTAAAACATATTGTGACAAAAGCGCCAATGAATTATGTGCCTGGCTTTTTAGCATTTAGAGAAGGACCTCCAATACTGCAAGTATATTATGACTTTGAAAATGAGCCAGATGTCATAATGATAGACGGGCACGGCATAGCACATCCAAGAAAATGCGGACTAGCAGCATATATTGGAGTGGAGTTAGTCAAGCCTACAATAGGAGTTGCTAAAGATTTGCTAGACGGAGAAGAACAAGGTGATAATATTGTGATAGATGGACAAATTGTAGCGCAAAAAGTAAGCACAAGAAAACATGCCAGGCCAGTTATTGTAAGCCCAGGAAATCTAGTTACAGTTGATTTTGCAGCAGAACTTGTTAAGAAAACAATAATTCCTCCTCATAAATTACCGGAACCTTTGCATATTGCACATAAGATTGCAAATAAAGTTTTGAAAGAATTAAGAAATAAAAAGAAATAATTAATCTTCTCTAACTTCTTTAATCTGTTTGCTTCTATAAATAGCAGCAAAACTTGGAGTCACAACAAGATAATCATCACCAAAACCAGCAATCTCGCCGTCAATAGCATCAGCAGTCTTTTTCATCTTGCTTATAGCTCTCTTTAATTCAATAAGATCTCTTTCTTTTAGAGGTTTTATGTTAATTAAAGCAATAGTCCTGCCTTCTCTTAAAGCATCAAGAATCTGCTTCACATCATCAAAGTCTTTCAAAAGGAAAGGTCTAACAAGAACTTTACTCTGTTTAAGTTCAGAATCAGTGTCAAGCTCAACGTAACCTTCTTCACTCTCGAGCTCGTCGAATTTAGAATTTGTTCCACTTAGTTTTTCTTTAATTTTTGAAAAAAATGCCATTCTATTACCTCTCCTTTCTTTGTTACTTGAAAATGGGATTGCCTAGTTATTATATAAATGTTTGGGTGAGCATACCAAAACCTTTTTAAATAAAATACGAACTTTTTGTTAACAATATGGTGACGAGACAAGGCGGACCAAGAAGAAAGAGCAGACACATCTTCCAGAAGAATAAAAGGGAGAAAGGTAAAATTAGCATTACAAGATACTTGGCTACGCTAACAGCAGGAGAAAAAGTGATTCTTTTAGCAGAATCCGCAGTACAAAAATCACTTTATCACAGAAGATTTCACGGCAAGAAGGGAATAGTGCAGGCCAAAAGAGGCGCTTGTTATGAAGTCAATATAAAAGATGGAAACAAAATCAAAAAAATAATTGTGCATCCAGTGCACCTGAAAAAACTATGAAACACGAAGTCTTAGAATCAACTCCTGTAAACCTCTACGAGGTAAAGGAAGAACTTGAAAAAATAAAGAAAAGAGACAAAGAACTGAATTTCAGAGCTCAAAAAGCATTAGAATATGTAAATCAAGTAGCAAAACTAGGAAAAGAGAAAGCAGACGAGCTTAACAAAAAAATCGAAGGATTAAAAATTCCTAGATTGAGAGAACCTCAAATTCAAAAAATAATTGACATACTACCTAACACGGAAGAAGAAGTAAAAGTTGTTCTGCAGGGATTTAATGTAACAATTACAAAAGAAAACTGCAAGAAGATAGGGGATATTGTCAAAGGGTTTGTTTGATTCTTTTTACAATACATTTAAAAATAAATAATGCTTTTATCGTCATATGCTTGATAAGTTTTTCAATCCAAAAAAAGTGGTGGTGGTAGGAGCTTCTAGATTCCCTGGAAAGATAGGTAATGTTATCTTTAGGAATTTGCTTGATAAGAAATTTTCAGAGTTTTGTGTCAATCCAAAAGCTAAATCTATCTATGGCAAGAAATGTTATTCAAATGTTTTACAAGTTAAAGGAAAAATAGATTTAGCGGTCATAGCAACACCTGCAAAGACAGTTCCTGGAATTTTAGATGAATGTGGTCAGAAGGGAATTAAGAATGTTGTTATTATTAGTGCTGGTTTTAAAGAAGTTGGTAATTTGAAATTAATGAGAGAATTAGAGAAAGTTATTGATAAATATAAATTAAGAGTAATAGGACCAAATTGTTTAGGTGTATTTGATTCTTATTCTGATGTTGACACTATGTTCATGCTCAAGCAAAGACTGCACAGACCAAAAAAAGGAGATATTTCTCTTGTTTCACAGAGCGGAGCACTTGGAGCGATGATACTTGATTTAGCTTCTAAAAAACATTTGGGATTTTCAAAATTTGTCAGTTATGGAAATGCGATAGATGTGAATGAAACAGATATTTTAGAATATTTAGGCAAAGATAAGAAGACAAAAGTAATCTGCATGTATATAGAACAAATTAAAGACGGACAAAGGTTTGTTCGTGTTGCTAAGAAGATAAAAAAACCTATAATTGTTTTGAAAGGAGGAATGACTTCTGCAGGAAGAGCTGCGGCAAAGAGTCATACAGGCAGTTTAGCAGGCAGTGGAGAGATTTATTTAGGTGCTTTGCGTCAGGCTGGCTGTATTCAGGTTAAAAGTATTGAAGAAATGTTTATCATGGCAGAAGCTTTTGAAAAAATTAAGAATCTGCCAAAAGGAAATAAAATCCAAGTGATTACCAATGGAGGAGGGTATGGAATCAATGCAGCTGATTTGTTAGAGAAAGCAGGACTTCGGCTAGTGCAGCCAAGCAAAAGATGTGTTAAACAGTTGAATAAGAAATTTCCAGCAATAGTTTCTGTAAATAACCCTATGGATTTACTAGGAGATTCAACAAATGAAAGATATGACTTAGCGATTAAAGCCTGTGCAAAAGACAAGAATAATGATTTGATATTAGTTTTAATATTAACACAAGTTCCTTTAATTAATGAAAGATTAGCAAATAAAATCTGTGCTGATGCTAAGAAAAAGCCATTAATTGCTGTTGTGACAGGAACAGGACTTGCTGACAAGATTTCTAAAAAGCTAAAAGAGAAAGGAATTCCTTGTTATGAACAAATAAATGATGCAGTGACTGCGATAAAGGGTTTGGTTTTTAGAAAATAATTTTACATTTCTTCTGGAAATACAAATTCATCAAAATCAACAGTTTCCAGTACAGATGTTTCAGTCATATCGTTTTCATCATAAACAAGAGGTCTTTCTGCAGCAGCATATTTTTGCTTTTCGAGAATTATTTTATCAAGATCACGCAGACTATGTTCTGTTAATTGAATATTAATGTAAGTTTTAGCTCTTTTTTGCATTACATTCTGAATATCATAATCTCTTTGAACTGCTTTTTGATGTGGTTTAAATTCATATTTGTCACTATTACAAATAATTGAATCTTTGTATAATACTCCGTCAATAGAGTGATAATTAGAATTTATTTCAAAAGTTCCTCCGAAAGTCTGTGCAAAGATTTTAGCAGAACCAGCAAGTCCTATTTCTCCGTGTTTCTCTTTAGCACTCCCTTTTGTTAAAGTTTTTTTGAATGATTTTGTTTCGTCAGTTGCATCTACAATCATTGCTTGATAAATTCTATTATATAAATTCTGTAATTGATCTCTGGTAAACCCTTCTCCAGTATCTGCAAATTCAAACAAGAAAACACTTGCTTTTTCTTTTTTTTCAGTAGCTGATTCTTTTTTTGTATCCTCTGTTTGAACTTTATCAGTCAAAGCTTCTAATCTAATAGCTTTTAAACGCTGACTAGTACTGTATCTTTGATCAGATATCTTCTTTGCGCCAACCAACATCAAGAAAGGATTATCTTTTGAACACTCGCCTTTCTTTTTTAGTTTATCATATTGTTTGACTGAGTTTTCAGTAATTTCTTTAACACCATACATTCCAAAGAAAAAAGGCAAGTAGATACTATGGAATTTATCATTAGCATTAAGACTGTAAATCAACTTTGCTTCGTCTGTTGGTTTGAGTTGATTTTTTTCTTTTCCAATATTGATGGTGATATTTTTTGTAATTTTTTGGCCTGATTGACCGCTCAACTTTTTACATGCTTCTTTGTATTTCTTAGGCAGACCAACTGGGTGTTTCTCAACTATTTTAAGTTTACGATTTGGTTTTCTAACTATTCTTGCAATTGTTTGTTCAATAATAAAATTAGCAACACTTTTAGGAGTTAATTCGCGCAGATTATCAAAAACATAACTTATGTGACCTAAACCTTTTTTATTTTTTAAAGGATCAACAATTTGTTCTAAACCTGCTCTTTCTAATGCAGGAATATCTTCAAAGTTTAGAGCAGAAGCTTCATCATCAAGGTTAGTATTATATTCTGTTTGAATATCTTCTGATGTAGGTCTTAATGTTTTATCATTTAAAAGATATTTTTGTTCAATAATAAATGAGACTGCTGGATCAATACGTTCTAGTTTTGAAAAGAAAAGAATATCTTTAGCAGCTTCTTTTATATGAATCTCATCAATTTCATTTAGTTCTTTTAAGAATTCTTTAGTTTTAGCAGGGGTTAACCTATCAATTCTTTTTTTAATTAATGCAATAAATTCTCTTGCAGCGTTTGCATCGTATTCGATATAATCTACCATGGTCTTCTCTTTATTGATCTTTTAAAAATTCTAATTTTTGTTTTGAGTCTAGTATTTGAAAAGTTTCAGAATTTTCAATCAAATACTTTTCAATAGTTAACACATAATCAGTAGGAATAAAAACTCTTACATGTGTTTTAGTTCTATTTTCTAAAAAATTATCAATTTTTTTAATAGGTTTTCTATTTGTTTTTCTAATATGTGTTGGATTGAGAGATGTGAATAAAGCACAATTTCTTCCATTACCATTTTCTCTGAAATCATAAGCAATATAAAAAATTCCTTTTGATGTTTTACAAGTTCTATAAGCCATGGTTAATCCCATTCCGCCTGTTTCTTCTGTAACGTCACTTTCAACAGTCATTCTAATTAGTTCTTTTTGTATTTCTTCAGGAAGTTTATTGCTTAGTTGTGTATCAGCAAGCAATGCTTTTCCTTGTAAAGCAGCTATTTTAGTATTTGGAATACCCAATCCGGTATCTGCAAAATCAAAAATATAAAATTCATTTTCTTTTTTGACACCATGTTCTTCATATTTTTCTCTGCTTTTTCTCAAGCCTATGAAAGAAATAAAAGGAAGAAATAGGGATAATTGCTGTTCTTTTTGCATTTTTTGGTATTGTTTTTGAATATTATGAGATAATTCATGCATAATAGGAATCAAAATAGCTTTTGTAACAGCACCTTCATATGAAATTCTGTCTTTTGCATCAAGATAAAGAATAAATCTAGAATCAGGTCCGTAAATATTTTCTTGTATGCTAACACAAGGACTGTTAGAATTTACTTTATAAGATTTATCTAAAATACCTTTAATGTGAGATCTATCTCGATAATTAATACCGCTGATTGTATCTATTGCTAACTCCTCTAATCTTTTGTGCATCATAGTGTTAGTTCAGTCTCACTCATATTTAAATCTTTCGGTGTTTTCATCACTCTTGCGTAATAACGCAAGAGTGGGTGGGGAAGGGATTTCAGCTTGGGTGCTGTAATATACATAGATTTTTTACTTTATAAACAAACTTTTAGAAACTTTAGAAACAAAGCTTTAGATAGCTTTACGAAGCTTTATGACGCTTTAGAGCCTAGAAAGTATATTTTGTTGTGGCGAAAAAGGTATATAAAAAAGGGTTATAGTGTTTTTATAACGATATGAGGTGAGTGCAAATGTCTGTAGATGAAACATTAAAAATTATGATTGAAGAAAATAGAGTTCTTGAAACAACATGCTTTCCAGAGTTAGGAGTGCCTGAGGGAGGCTTTCATAAAGGCAAAGTAAGAGATAATTATGAGATAAATGATATAGAAGGAATACAATTCACAACAGACAGGATTTCTGCAGGAGATGTAGAACTTACTGGTGCTATTCCGCTTAAAGGAGCTTTATTTGTTGAAGTTCAGGAATATTGGGCAAAAAAGATTGAAGAAGAGCAGATTTGTCAGCATCATCTAAAAAAAAGATTAACTACAAATTCAATGCTTATTGAGCAATTACATACTTTAGGATTAGAAGTAATAGTTAGGGGATTTATAACAGGATCTGCTTGGCGAGATTTTAATCAAATTATAGATTATGGAAAGAGGCATTCTTCAACAAACAATAAATTCTATGAACAATATGGTATTGAACTAACGCCAGACATGTTTGAAGGTGGCGAGATAAAGAAAAATGCAAAGTTTGTTAAGCCAATTGTTACAATAACAACAAAAGCAGACGGAGATCCTGGCATAACTGTTGAAGAGGCATATGAATTTTTGCAAAAGAGATTTAATAAGATTGTTTTACCTCTGCCTATAGTCGAGGGTGAAGAAGAGAGATCTTTGCTATTGAGTGCTTCAATTAGTGATAGAAATGTTCTTGATTATGTGATTGATTGTTCAAAAAAATTATATAAATTAGGAGCAGAAGAATTAGCGAAAAAAGGCAAAATATTTGTTGACACAAAGTTTGAATGGGGAGTCAGAAAATACACAAAAGAGCAAAAAATAAATTATACTGAGCCTGCTGATTGTGTAGTTTTAGCTGATGAATGGTTTACAACAGATTCTTCAAGATTTTGGGAATTAGAAACTTATCAAGAAAGATTTGAAGCAGAAGAAGAGCCTCAAGCTTTTGACAAAGAATATGTTAGAAAATATCTGCAAGAGGCAGGTTTATGGAAAAAGAAAGGAGTTGTATTGCCTGACTCTGTTCGTTTAGAAGCAGCAAAAATAATTTGCCAAGCACATGAATTTTTGACAGGTGCTGATTTAGACGATGTTGTAGAAGGATTAAAAGTTGGAGATTCTTACTTTGATCAGTCACATATAGTCTGCCATAATCTAAATTGTACATATAGCCAAAATGACAAATTAATAAAAGGATATTTTGTTTCAATAATTGCAGGATCTGGAAGTGATATTGAGAAGGAAAAGTCTCCTGTGAAAAACATTTCAAAAACATTAAAAGCATTAAATATACCTCATGGAATAAATGTTGCATCAGCACATAGAGATCCTGAAAGTTTATTTGAATTAGTAGACTGGTTTGATTCTTATTCAGGAGATATTATTTACATTGATGTAACAGGAATGTCAAATGGAAAAGGACCTTCTATTGCAGCAAGGACATTAAATCCAGTGATAATTAATTATGAAAATAAATCTGACAAAGATTCAAATGAAGTTTGGAGTTCTTTACAAACACCAAGCGGAGTTGCTCCAACAGTTGCATATGGCGGAACTAATTCTGCTTTAGCTGCAGCAAAAATACTTGGATTAAAACACGACGAAGTTAAAGAGGGTGTAGAGAAATATATGCAAGGCAAGAAAGCAAAAGTTGCAGAAGACAATGCAAAACATGCAACAGTTTACAGACCAAAATAAGTTTTGAGGTGGAAAAATGGGAGAAAAAGTATTAATTTTAGGCAGTGGATCTAGAGAACATTCTTTTGCACGAGAAATGAATAAAAGCCCTAATGTTGACAAAGTCTGGTGCGGACCAGGAAATGCTGGAACTGCGCAACTGGAAAAAGGAGAAAATGTAAAATTAGATCTTGATCAATTTGGACAGATCATTAAGTTTGTTCATGATAAAAATATTACTTTAACAGTTGTTGGACCTGAACAGCCATTAGTAGATGGAATTGCAGATACTTATGAGATGGGCGCAAGTATGAAACATATCTTTGGACCAAATAAAAGTGCTGCTTTGCTTGAAGGCAGCAAAAAGTTTGCTAAAGAAACAATGACAGAATTTGGAATACCTACAGCAGCTTATGAATCATTTGATAATCCAGAAGAAGCAAAAGATTATCTAAAAGATCTTTATGACAGTGGATTAGAAGCAGTTGTGAAAGCTGACGGCTTAGCAGCAGGAAAAGGAGTAATAGTTTTAAACAATTTAGAACATGGATACCAAACAATTGATTTAATCATGGTAAACAAGAAATTTGGAAGTGCAGGTGATTTGATTGTAGTAGAAGAAAAATTAATAGGAGAAGAAGCATCTGTAATAGCATTATGTGACGGCAAAACAATCAAGCAGCTTGTTTCAACACAAGATCACAAGCCAGCATTTGATGGCGACAAAGGACCAAATACAGGAGGAATGGGTGCATATGGACCAGCGCCAGTGATTCTTGGAATGGAAGAGCAGATCTATAAAACAATCTTAGCTCCATTAGTTGAGGGGTTAAACAGTATTGGAATAACCTACAAAGGAATAATCTATGCAGGATTAATAAAAACTGCAGATGGAATAAAAGTATTAGAATTTAATGTCAGAGGAGGAGACCCTGAAATGCCACCAATAACAATGTTAACTGACTTTGACTGGTATGAAGCATGCATGGCATGTGCAACAGGAAAATTAGATGAAGTAGAGATTAAACATAAAGACGGAGCTGCATGCTGTGTAGTAATGGCATCAGAAGGATATCCAAACGAGTATGACAGAGGAAAATTGATTACTGGCTTAGAAAGTGTAACAGATCCAAATACTTTTGTGTTTCATGCAGGAACAAAATTAGATGAAGCTGGAAATTTAGTAACAAGCGGAGGAAGAGTATTAGGAGTGACACATTATGGAAAAGATATTGCTGAAGCGCAGAAAGGAGCATATGATGCTGTAGAGAAAATCAAATTTGTTGACAAAGAAACAGGGAAAAAATCACAGTATTTTAGAACAGATATTGCAGCTAAAGCAATTAATAGATAAATTTTATTTTTTTATTTTAAATTTTATAGAGAGAAAGCATGGTAAAAAATACAGAAATACTTAAAAGAAAAGGATTAGAACATCTTATTTCTGAGTTTGACAATATTATATTAGATACAAAACAATTATTGATGCGCGAACTTTCTGAAGAGGTTGATGAATCAGTTATTACTTATTTACTTAACACTATTGAAACAAATGAAAAACTAAAGAAAAGAATGCATGCGATATCTCCAATAGAAGGAAGATATGATAGATATGTTGATGAATTGCATTCTGTTACATCACAATATGAATGGACAAGAAAAAGAGTATATGTTGAAGTAGAATATTTGATTGCATTAACTGATGTTATTTGTAATGAATATGAAGGTGAGAAAAAACATCTTTTAAGTAGAGAATTTACTGACAAAGAAAAAGAAAAGTTAAGAAGCTTGTATAAGAATTTTGATGAAAATGATTTTAGAAAAATACAACTGCTTGACAGAGAAATAAATCATGATGTAGTTGCGATGACAACATGGATGGTATATGAACTAGGAGATTCTTTGGAAAAAGACATAAGAAATGAAGTTGAATCAGCCATACATTTTGCATTAACATCAGACGATATTGATGGAAATGTTTATAGTTTAACAGTAAAAGAACTGTTTAAAGAACATTATATGCCTGCATTGTTAAAACTGCAAGAAACTTTAATTAAAAAAGTTGAGACTTGGGATCCTGCTGTATTTGCAGGACAAACACACGGCCAATATGCAGAATATACAACCTTGCATAAAGTATTTGCTAATTTTATTTCTATTTTAGGTATTGAACTAGATAATTTTGCAAATAAATATTTATTAATGCCGGGAAAATTAGGAGGAGCAATTGGAAATAATAATGACTTAATTGCAGCATATCCTGATTATGCTGACTGGGATGAGTTTGGCAGATATTTTGTTGAAGGTATTTTAAAATTAAAACTTGAGTTAATGGCAGACCAGCCTGTTTTTGGAGTGCAGCATCAGAAATTCTATGATGATGTTGTAAACACAAATAATGTTTTGATAAAAGTTTGCGCTGACTTTTGGGATTATTGCAGTCGAGGATTATTTCAGAAAAAGACAACAAAAGGAGAATCAGGATCTTCTGTAATGGCGCAGAAAACAAATCCTTGGCTGTCAGAAGGAGCAGAAGAATATTTGACAGAAGCAAATGCAGAATTTCAAGGATTTGAAAGACAGATTAAATATAAGATGCAGGGAGATTTAAGAAGATCAATACAAAGAAGAGGCATAGGAGAACCTTTTGCAAAAACAATAATTGGAATAAAAAGATTAATTCAAGAGATAAATAAATATGAACCAAATTATGACAATATTCAAAAAGAAGTAGATGAACATCCAGAAATGTCAGCAGCGGCTGTGCAGACAATACTTAAAAGAGAAGGAATATCAGATGCATATGATACTTTGAAAGAAAAAACAATGGGAAGAAAAGTACAAGAAAGTGATTATGTTTATTTGACAAGCAAACTTTTAGCAGACAATAAAATAACCTTTGATGTGAGAGATGAAATTCTAGGAATAATTAAACCTGAAAATAATATTGGCGATGCAGGCAGACTAACAGCAATTCCTGTTACATATGCAAAAGCTCGTCTTAAAGAATTAAAATTATCTTTTAGAAAGGAGGAATAAAAATGACAAAAGGAGAAGGATTGGAAAATTTAGCAAAATGGGAATATCTTGGACGAGTTATAATAATTGGACAGATAGATGATAATAATGTTGTTGTTTATGCATTGACAGGAAGAAGTCCGCCAAGCAGGGCAAGGAAATTGGAAGTAGTTGGAAATAATGTCAAAATCGAGGCTATTGATGAAGACACAGTTAAACAAGGAAAAGTTGATTTGCTTCTTTATGATAATGCAATAATGGCTGACAGAGCTTTACTGATCGCTAATGGAGACCATATGTCAGCAATTGATCATTCTTATTTTATAAATGGTACTTCTCCAATGAAAGTTATGACTTCTGCGTTTTCAAAAAATCATTCTGACAAATGGTCATATGAAGATGATAAATACTGCACGCCAAGAATTGGTGGCATAGTTATGAGAGAAGATAATGTGGCTGTGTTAGGCATATTGAAAAAAGCAGAAAATGATGAAACATTAAGATATCATTTTGAGTTTCCATTAATTTCAGGAAAAGGAAAATCAATCACAACATATGCAGGACCGAATGTAGAACCAGTTCCTTCTTTTACAGGAGAACCATTCGATGTTGAATTAAAAGGAAAAACTCCTGAAGAAATAGCAGAAGCTGTTTATGAAGCATTAAAACCAGAACAAGGCAAAGATGATTTTAGAGTAAGTGTTGCAGTTGCTTTCCAAGAAAGAGATATTAATAATATTAATAACAAATTTTTTAGAATAAATAGAAGTGAGAGAGGTGAATGAGAATGGTAGAGGAATCAAGTAAAGAAAAATATGTGAAAAAAGTAGACGAATCTTTTCCAGAACAATGTGCAATTATAGATATGGATAAATTTATTAAACTAAAATTAGAAAGATTGGGATTGGAAAATGACCAAGGATTAGACATTGATCAAGACCGTGAATTGATGCAACTTATTCGGGAATCTTCAACAACGTTTAGTAAAAAACTCTCTCTTAGATATGGTCAGAATCCAGGAGGATCTGCTGCATTTTATGGAGAAGACGGAGCTTCAGGACCATGCACAGCAACATTTGAAGTATTGCAAGAAGGAACAAAAGGTTTAGGTTATATCAACATAGGAGATGTTGATTTGGCTTTAAGATTGACAAAATCACTTCATGAACTTTCAAACAAACAAAATGACAAAGAATTATTTGAGAACGAGAGTGTAGATACTTTAGTTGCAACAATAGTAAAACATGAAATGCCAAGCGGCGTTGCAAGAGGAACAGACCCATTACAAACTTATTTACGAGCATGGTTTGCAGACGAATTATCTTCTTTTGGAGGAGTTATTGCTTTATCTTATGAAGTAACTGAAGAAGTTGCAGAGCAGATTGCAAAACCTAAGAAAAATTCAGAAGTGTTGATAGCACCATCCTATACTGACGAAGCATTAGAAGCACTAAAGAAAAGAAAACCACTAAGAGTTTTGCAGATGCCAGATATTTCAGAGCCAGTAAAAGATAGTGGAATAGACTATAAACGAACTGCAGGTGGTTTGTTGGTTGAGAACAGATATCAAACTAACATTTGGAAACCTGAAGATCTTGAGTGTATTTCAAAGAAAAAACCAACAGAGGATGATATATACACAGCGCTGTTTGCATGGCATGTGGCAGCACACACAAGATCAAATGCAATTGTTATTGCAACAGAAAATAAAGCACATGGCATTGGTTCTGGGCAAAGAAGCAGAATAGATGCTGCAATGGATGCTATTCGATTATCTGAACGAGGATATCAATCAAAAGGAACATTCATGGCTTCAGATGCTTTTATGCCTGCGACTGATGTTGTTAAGTTAGCTGCACAATATGGCATCAAAGGAATAATCTTTCCCAGAGGCTCAACTGCAGATACTGATGTGATATTCATGGCAGATGAGATGGGATTAGTGTTGTTCGACACACATGAAAGGTGCTTTTTGCATAGATAACTTTTATTTTTTCTTTACTTTTTATTAGAGTCATAATTTACAGGAATATATCTTAATATTAGCTCTTTGTAAATAACTAAGTGTTCGTATTTTTTAATGATATATCCAAATTTTTCCATGATTTCCTGCATTATATTAAAAAAGTCTTCTCTTGTTCTAATCAGAAGTTCACATTCTAAATCTGCCATTCCTATTGGTTTTGTCACATAAATACAATTTGGCAGTTGTTTGAGATAAAAAATTAAAGCGGTTTCATCTTTTTTTTCTAATTTTTTAAAATTAAAAAAAACTTTATAATTAAAAAAACCTAGTTTTTTATAATCAATTTTTGTTTTATAACCAAGAATAACTTTTCTCTTTTTTAATTGTCTAATCCTATATGCTGCACTTCTTTCACTGATATTAAGCTTTTTGCTTAAACTACAAATTGATTCCCTGGCATTTTTACTTAATAATATAAGTAATTTCTTATCAATATCATCAAGCTTAATTTTAAATAATTTTCCACCAGTTAAGAATTCCTTATTATCTTTTTTGTCTAATAAAAAACCTGACTGAAAATGTCTGATTTGAAAACCGATTGAAACTTCTTTATCTGAAATATAATTTCCGTATTTATAAAGAACATATCGTAAAAAGTCTTCAAATTCTGAAATATCCTTGACCCAAATTCCTATACATAAATTCCACATTCCATCAAGAAGGCCTAAAAAAGCCAAATTAGGATTTTGTTTACCAAATTCAAGAATTTCATTAATTTTTGGAAAATCTGTCATTTGGATGACTAACCTAAAATAATTTAATCCAAGTTTTGCATTATCAACAATGACAAAATATTCTTCTATTATGCCTTTTTTTTCTAAATTCTTAATCCTATAATCAGCAACCTGCCTTGAAATCCTAAGCTTTTTAGCTAATTTAGTCAAAGGCATTCTTGCATTAAAATCCAGTTCATATAAAATCTTTCTATCAATCAAATCAAGCTTCATATATGCAGAAACTACATAATAATATTTAAATTTTGCGGTTATGCAAAATTTTCTATAGAAAATTCTTTAATTATGAAAAAAATTTAATTTTAAAGGTGAAAAAAATGAACCTGAAAAAAATAAACAAAATAAATGTAATAATATTTCTTATATTATTTTTGACAGCGTGCACGACAACTCAAGTTGCACAGCCAGCAAAGGAAGTGATTGTTACAGGGATTAAAATATATAAAATAGGCGCTATAATTCCTCTTACAGGTGACGGAGCATCTTATGGCCAAGGAGAGAAAAATGCTATTGAACTGGCTTTAGAAGAAATCAATTCTAAAGGAGGAATCAATGGCATGAAAGTTGAAGTTATCTATGAAGATGGAAAATGCAGTGGAAAAGATGCTACAACAGCGGCAAATAAGTTAATCAATGTTGATAATGTCAAGATTATTCTAGGAGGTGCATGCAGCGGAGAAACATTAGCAATAGCACCAATAGCTGAACAAAACAAAGTTATTGTATTATCAGCATTTTCTTCAAGCTCAGATATAACAAATGCAGGAGATTTTATTTTCAGAAATTCACCTTCAGATGTTGAAGGGGGCGAAGCAATCGCTGAAATGATTTTTAATGACGGCTATAAAAAAGTTGCAGTTTTAACAGAAAATAAAGATTATTCACAAGGCGTAAGAAAAGTATTTTTGCAACGATTTAAAAAACTAGGTGGAGAAATAATAGCAGATGAAATATTTGAGATGGAATCAAAAGATTATAGAATTCAATTAACAAAAATAAAAGCATCAAAGCCAGAAGCTATTTTCTTTAACCCGCAAACAGGACTTTCAGGAGGTTTAGCAGTCAAGCAGGCAAAAGAACTTCTCATAAATATTCCATATTACGGCAATTTTGCTTTTAGCAGCGGAGATGCATTAACAAATGCAGGGAATGCATTAAATGGCTTTAAATTTGTAGATACGCCTGGACTAAGCAAAAACAATTCAAAAGCCACCAGTTTCTTGAACAAATACTTGAGCAAGTACTCTAAGCCCCCAAGCGATTATCAAATTGGAGCAAGATATGACACTGTTTACATAATCAAGAATGCAATAGAATCCTGCGGAAAAATTGACACAGAATGCATCAGAGATTATTTGTATGCTATGCCAGAATATGATGGCGTAATAGGAAAATACGAGTTTGATAAAAACGGAGATCTAGAAGGAATAAACTTTGCAATGAAACAAATAATTGATGCAGAAAAAGGAGAAATAGTTGAGTTTAATTAAACATTTAACAGGAACTTTGAACAATTATTAGTAAAATGAGAGAAAATTTATTGGCCTTCTAATTTTTCAAAACTTTTATAAAACCTAATACCATACATGTTTGTATGTGGATAGCAAAGTTTAAGTTTAAACATGATTGTATAATAGGGAATAGATGTGAAAAGTTTAAGATAACCATACAAGGAGTTGTTTTTTCTGTTTTTAAAGATAAAGGAAGAGCTGTTACATCTTCTTTGCAGTATATGGCAGGCAGACCTTCAAATATGACTGATTTTGTTTTAGACTTAAAAAAAGACAAAAACGTAATAAAACTAGAACAAAAAGGAGATATGTTTTTCCTTTTAGAAAAAGCTCAAATCAAAGCAGTTGAGTTTTATACGCCAAAAATAATCTTTGTCAAGCCAGTATTAATCGATGATAAAGGCTATGAAACGTGGGAAATAGCTTCTTGGGAAAAAGAAGAAGTTTCTAAATTTGTTAACAAAGTCAAAAAAAGAATAAAAAATTTTGAATTATTAAAATTTAATAAAATAAACATTGACAATGTGTTTTTTCCAAAACTAATGCCGGATTTAACTGCAAAACAAAAAAGAGCAATAGAACTGGCAATAAAAGAAGGATATTATAAAACTCCTAAAAAAACAGATTTAAGAAAACTAGCTAAGCTTACAGGAGTTTCTTTAGCGACTTATCAACAGCATATAAGAGTAGCTGAAGAGAAACTTATTCCAAACTTATTATCTTATTCTAAATAAAAAATACCAAACATGTTTGGTAAAAAGATTAAATATTTAGTTTTGACTTATTAATAATAATTTAAGGTAGATAAAAAATTAGAACTTGAGGTAGGCAAAAAATGAAAAAAAACCTATTTACAATTTTAATCATGTTGTTCTTAGTTACAGCTTGCACTACAACTCAAGTTGCAACAAAATCAAAAGAAATTATAGTAACTGGTACAAAAGTATATAAAATAGGTTTAATATTGCCTTTAACAGGTGATGCTTCTATTTATGGAATGCCTGCACAAAAAGTAATACAAAAATCATTAGAAGATTTAAATAAAAAATTAAAAGTAGAAAATAAAAATATAAAATTTGAGCTAGTTTTTGAAGATGGTAGGTGCAATCCAAAAGATGCATTAACTGCAGCGCAAACACTAATTAATTTAAAAGATATAAAAGTAATTTTTGGAGGATTTTGTTCAGGCGAAACATTAGGAGCTGCGCCATTTGCAGAAGAAAATAAAATAATAATGTTATCCCCTGGGTCAACAAGCCCTGAGATTACTAATGCAGGAGATTATATATTTAGAAATATTGGTTCTGATGAATATCAAGCTGTTGTTGCTGCGAAGAAAATTTTAGGAGAGGGCAATAAAAAAATAGCAGTACTCTCAGAAAATACTGATTATGCACAAGCATTAAGAGAAAAATTTAAAGAAGAAATCAAAAAACTAGGAGGAGAGATAGTCGCTGATGAAGTCGTTAATTCTAATGAAAGAGACATAAGAATTCAATTAATAAAAATAAAAACAGCCAATCCTGATGCATTGTACTTAAATGCGCAGAATATTCGTGTAGCTATAATGTTTGCTAAGCAAATAACTGAACAAACAATATCAGCACAACTTTTCGGAAATGAAGCTTTTACTTTTGGCGACACCTTGAAAAAGGGGAAGAATTATTTAGAAGGAATGATAACTCAAAAAGCTCATTTTGATGAGACTACTGAAGAATTCAAGTATGTCCAAGAAGAGACAGGATGCGAATTAGGGATATATTGTGCTTCAATTTATGATGGAGTTTTTCTTTTGGCAGAAAAAATGGAAAAATGCGGAGAAGATACAGATTGCATCAAGAAAGAATTGTACAATACAAAAGGATGGAAAGGATTAATGCAAGAGATAACTTTTGATGACAATGGAGATATCTTAGTTCAATATGATTCATTCAGAGTTGTGGATGGAGAATTGGTAAAGATTTAATTTTTGCATTAAACAGGAAAAGTAACATACTTATACTCTTTCAAATAATGCAGTATTTCAGAATCCTGGATAATTAAAGAGAATTTGTCTTTTATTTCTTTGATTAATTCACGAAGTTTTTCTTTATTTTCTATTTGAATATCAATTTCTAGATCAGAGCCCCCAATAGCTATATTATCATAAACAATATTGGGCTGTTGAAAAATAAAATACCTTACTTCTTTTTCTTTTTCTTTAGTTAAATTATGCAGTTTAAAATGCGCTTTATAATAAGAATATCCTAATTTATTAAGATTAAGTAATGGTTTAAAACCGACAATTATTTTCTTTTTTTCTAAATCTTTAATTCTATGAGCAACAGTTTTGGCTGAAATTTTAAGTTTTTGAGCAATATCTACTGTAGGGAGTCTAGCATTTGATGCTAAGAGTTTTAAAATTTCTAAATTAATTTTATCAATTTTTCCTTGTTTTGGTGGAGATACAAACCTGCATTTGTCTTTATTGAATTTATTTATTAGATATGATTTAGAAAAATATGTGATGTTAGTAAACACAGCAAGCTTCTGTTTAGCAATATAATTAATGTATTTTTCCTTGAATTTTATCCAGAAAGAATCAAAGTCTTCAACATTTTTAGACATTAACCAAAGATTCACATTCCAATTACCTTCAATTGTTACAAACCAGCCAACTATTTTTTCTTTTTTAAGATAATTAATTATTTCTTCTTCTTTTGAAGAAGTAGTGTTTTGAAATTTTAGAAAAATTCTAAAGCTTGTATAACCTAGCTTTCCAATATCAAGCAATGTAGAATAACTTTCAATAATTCCTTGTTCTTCAAGTTTTTTTATTCTATAAAAAACTGATTCTTTACTTAACCTGACTTTTTTGCCAATTTTTTGAAAAGACTGCCTGCAATTAAGATCTAATTGATAAAGTATTTTTTTATCTTTTAAATCTATTTTATGCATATTACTTAACAAAAAGTATTAATTCTTTATAAATATTTCCATTTTGTTAAAAAAATCAATAAAATATTTAATTAACAAGTAGATACTATTAATTTTTATAACTTAAGGGAAGGTAAAAATGAAAAAAATAATCACAATCATAATGATTTTATTGTTCTTGGCAGCTTGTACTACAACACAAATTGCTCAACCAATAAAAGAAAAAGTTAAAGTCTATAAGATAGGCGCAATATTTCCATTAACAGGAGATGGTGCTTTTCATGGTTTGATTGGGCAAAAAATAGCACAGAAAGCATTAGAAGACTTAAATGAAAAATTGAAGAAAGAGAAAAAAAATATCAGATTCAATCTGCTTTTTGAAGATGGCAAATGCAATCCAAAAGATGGGTTAACAGCAGCACAAACATTAGTTAATTTAAAAGGCGTGAAAACTATTTTTGGAGGAATTTGTTCAGGCGAAACATTAGGAGCTGCGCCTTTTGTTGAAGAAAAAAAAATAATATTCTTATCGCCAGCATCAACAAGCCCTGAAATCACAACTGCAGGAGAATATATATTTAGAAATGTTGGTTCAGATGTTCATCAAGCAATAGTAGCTGCACAAAAAGTTATTGAACAAGAAAACAAAAAAATAGCGGTACTTTCTGAAAATACTGACTATGCCCAAGCATTAAGAGAAAAATTCAAAGAAGAAATTGTTAAATTCGGCGGAACAATAGTTGCAGATGAGCTAGTAAATTCTGATGAAAAAGAATTCAGAGTGCAATTGTTAAAGATAAAACAATCAGAACCTGATGCAATATATTTAGTTCCGCAAACAATTCCAGTAGCAATTCTTTTTGCAAAACAAGTTAAAGAACAAGATATTTCAGCAAAACTTTACGGAGCTGAAATGTTTAGTTTAGGAGATACTTTAAATGAGGGAAAAGATTATATGGAAGGAATGATTATACAAAAACAGCATTTTGATGAAACAACAGAAGGTTTCAAATATTTACAAGAAACAATTGGATGTGATGTAGGAGTGTTTTGTGCAACATTATATGACGGATTATTTCTATTAGCAGAAAAAATGGAAAAATGCGGAGAAGATACTGATTGCATCAAAAAAGAATTATATAACACAAAAGGATGGAAAGGATTAATGCAAGAGATAACATTTGATGAGAACGGAGATATCTTGGTAGATTTTGATTCATTCAAAGTTGTGAATGGAGAATTGGGTAAGGTTTAAATTTTATTTTTTTCACTTCAAATTCAATATTAGTCAAAGCTCCTTCAGAGTCAAAGTTTAATTTACCTCTTGCAGATTCATAATCTTTTAGCTTTAGCAGATATTCTCTTAAACACCCAGTATCAACATCACATTTTTTAATTCCATCAACAAGAATTTTCATACTGTCATAACCTAAAGCCACGAGAGAATCTGCATCTTCGCCTTTTTTCTCTTTATATTTATTCCAAAATAGTGTCTCCTGTTTTGAAACCGGCAAAGCATAATATATATCTTTTTTATCTTTAATCTTTTCAACCACGCCTTCAGAAGTGATCGAAGGTCCGTAAGCAAATATTATGCCCTCAAAACCTAGTTGTCTTATTTGATTTATGATTAAATCAGTCCTTTCTGGATTAGTCATTAAATAAACTGCTTCAGGATTTTTTTGTAAAATCTTAATTAAATGTGTTTTAAAATCAGTCTCTTTTGAAGAATAGGATTCTTCTGCCAAAATCTTTTTTCCTTTTTTTAGAATTGTTTCTTTAAAAGCATCTTTTAATATGGGGCCTGCAGGATTATCATTAACATAAGTAACTGCAAATGTTTCTAATCTTAATTCATTAACAGCAAATTGAGCGATAGCTTTTGCATCATAGTCATCTGAAGCCCATAATCTAAATATAAAATCTCCTTGTTCTGTTACTTCAGGATTTGTAGCTGCAGAAGCTAGATATAATATATGATTACTTTGAGTCTTCTCTGATACTGCCATTGCAACAGAAGAGCAAACAGTTCCAACAATTATCTGAACATCATTAACATCTATTAATTTATTAAATGCTGTTAATCCGTTTGTCGCATCACAAAAATCATCTTCATAGAAAATTTCAAGTTTTTTGTCTCCTAAAAGCTTGTTAGTATTAATCTCTTCCAGAGCAAATTCAAAACCTTTTTTTACTTGTTGACCCCAAGAACCTGCTTCACCTGAAAGAGTAGATACAAATCCAACTTTAATAGTCTCTTCTTGATTAACTGGTGAACATCCTGCTAGAAATGTTAAGGTTAATAGGAATGTTAGAATGATTGCAAAAATTTTTTTCATCATTTTTTTACCTTATATTTCCATCAAATTTTCCCGTAACAATTCATTTTGTTATTTAGAAGATAGTTTGCAGTAGAAAACATTTTATCCGAACATATTCGGTATTCTAAAATTTATTCAATTAATCTGGGAATAATCTTTTTTTCAGCTTTTTTTAGATGCTCTTGAAATGTTGACTTTCCAACCTTCATCATTTTTGCAAGCTTATTAAGATCTGTTTTTTTGGGATATTCATAATATCCTTCTTTGTAAGCTAATTCAATCGCCTCTCTTTGTTTTGGACTTAATTTTGGAAGCAAATTAAGGATATATACCTCATGCAGGGTTCTTTTTACAAAAGAAAGAAGTTCAAAACTGATTGTTGTCTTACTTTTTGACATTGCACTGATTAAAGTTTCTAATGGTTTCCTGTCCCAGCAAGCAATTTCCCAAATTTCAAATCCTTTTTTGTCTAAAAAAGCAGGAGCAGGATATATTAAAGCAGGATTATACATTGTTTCATAAGTTGTTTTCACTTTTTTATGTTTAACTAATGTAAAAATAGTATTCTCATATTGTTCTATTCTTAGAGTATTCTTATGCTTTTTTAGATAAGTAAAATATTTTTTAATGGAATTTGCTTTTCCAGAAATTTTTTGAAGAGCCGAAGTAAAAATAAAGCCCTTTTTTTTATAATTTCCTAATGGATAGAAAAATACTGAAAGCTTTAACTTTTCTAATTCTGGCGCATAAACACAATCACTATGTTTTATTTTGAATTTTATATACCACATACAATAACCGTATATATTCGGCATTTAAAAAAGTTTTTATTAAAAATGCGAAGAGATTGGCTCAATTAAAAATTTAAATACGTTTAGTGCATTAAATTTTATTTTTCCCTTCTTCTGATATGCAAAATTTTAAAAACAAATATGCCTGAATTTAAAAGAAAAAGGAAATAATGGCATTTAATATATTTGTTCAGTTGCTGGTTAACTCATTAATAGCAGGAAGCATATACGCATTAGTGGCTTCTGGATTTAGTTTAATATATTCAACAAGCAGATTTATGCATTTTGCACACGGAGTGAGTGTCGTAATAGGAGCATATATGCTCTTCCAGATGTACTCATTATTACATATACCTTTCTTAATCAGCTGTATTTTAGTTTTAATCATAACAGGATTATTTGGCTACTTGATGTATAAAGGAATATACAGCCCCTTAATGAAAAGAAAATCATCAAGCATAGTTTTATTGATAGCAAGTGTAGGATTGCTGATATTATTTGAAAATCTAATTTTGATGGCTTATGGAGCAGATGTAAAAACAATAGGTTATATCAAAGGAGTTCATGTAATCAAATTCTTAGGAGCGGTCATAACACCATTGCAATTAGTAATAATAATTGCGTCAGTGTTATTATTAGTTTTATTATGGTTATTCATGCATAAAATAAGAATAGGAAGAGATATGAGAGCAGTAGCAGACAATCCAGAATTATCAGAAATCATGGGATTAAACTCTAAAAAAATCATGGCATTAGCATTTATTTTAGGAACAGTAATGGCAGGATTTGCTGGAATACTAATAGGAATGGAACAAAACCTAGAACCAACAATGGGAATGGGCCTGATGATAAAAGGCTTCACAGGAGCAGTAATAGGAGGAATAACATCAGTGCCTGCTGCAGTATTAGGAAGCTATATTATTGGAGGCGCAGAAAATTTTGGAGTATGGTTCTTGCCGTCAGGATATAAAAATGCAATAACATTCTTACTGTTATTCTTGTTTTTATTATTCAAACCGACAGGCTTGTTTGGATTAAATAAAGGAGTGAAGAAATGATAGAATCTTATTTGCTGCATATTGGGATTTTGATTGCGATTTACATAATTCTGGGAGTGAGTTTGAATTTAGCATTAGGTTTTACAGGATTATTAAATTTAGGACATGTAGCATTCTTTGGAATAGGCGCTTATACGTCTGCCTTATTATTAAAAGCAGGAGTTTCATTTATTATGGCTTTTTTTATATCAGGCTTAATAGCGGCTATATTTGGATTTTTACTAGTTCTGGCAACAAGGAAATTAAAAGGAGATTATTTAGCATTAGCAACATTAGGATTTAGTTTTGTAATCTATTCATTAATGTTGAACTTGACAGAATTAACTCGAGGACCATTAGGAATACCAGGAATTCCAAAACCAGTAATATTTGGATTTAAAATCAGCGGCTTACTGCCTTATTTCATCTTTGTAACAATATTAGCTGTTATAACAGTGTTTTTAATATATAAAATAGTCAAAAGCCCATTTGGAAGATTGTTACAAGGCGTGAGAGATGATGAAATAGGCTTAAAAGTTTTAGGAAAAGATACATTCAAATTAAAAGCAAAATCAATGATGCTGAGCGCATTCTTTGCAGGAATAGCAGGAAGCTTATTTGCATCTTACATAACTTATATTGATCCAAGCAGTTTTTCATTAGCTGAAATAATCTTAATATTTACAATAGTAATAGTTGGAGGAATAGCGTCAATCAAAGGCACAATAGTAGCTACTTTTATTATTATATTAATCCCAGAAGCATTGAGGTTTTTGTATTTGCCAAGCACAGTACTAGGACCATTAAGACAAATATTCTATGCATTGATATTATTAGGAATATTATTGTATAGACCAAAAGGATTATTTGGGAGGATTGATCTCGAATGATATTGGAAGCGCATGAAATAACTAAAAACTTTGGAGGAGTAAGAGCATTAAATAAATGTAGTTTAGGAATTAAGAAAAATAAAATTACAGCGCTCATAGGTCCAAATGGATCTGGAAAAACAACATTATTTGATGTTATTTCAAGATTGATAAAACCAAATTCAGGATTTATAAAATTTAAACAAGAACGAATTGATAAATTTAGACCTAATAAAGTCGCTAAAATGGGAATTTCTCGAACATTTCAAGATCCTCGATTATTCAAGAATTTAACAATAAAAGATCATTTCATGATGGCTTTGTCAACAAATGATGAATCAATGTTTGCAAAAGAAAAAGATGTTGAATGGAAAATAAAAGAAATAATGAATTTGATAGGATTGACTAAGCCATTACATACTTTAGGAAGTGATTTATCATATGGACAAAGGAAGTTATTAGATTTAGGCGTTGCTTTAGCCAAACCACATGATTTATTGATGCTGGATGAGCCAGTAGCTGGAGTTAATCCAAAGTTAAGGAAACAAATAAAAAAAATAATTCAAAATTTAAACAAAAAAGGAGAAACAGTGTTTTTGATTGAACATGACATGAACTTCGTTATGGATTTAGTAGATCATATATTTGTCTTAGATGCAGGAGAAGTTATAGCGTCGGGCAAACCTAAACAAATACAAAATAATAAGAAAGTGCTGGATGCTTATTTAGGAGAATGAGCTTGTTTCCACAACATATCAAATAATTTTCTTTCAGTATCAGCTATATCTTTATTATTAATCAATATTCCAATAGAATTCTTTTCCTTAAAGGTTAAGAAAGAAACTTTATTGCCATAAATCACTTTAGTCATTTCTATTTCTTGTTTTATGAATTTCATATTAAGGTATTTTTTAGGGGATTGTTTCTTGTATTTTCTCATAGAAGGACAGTCAAAAGTGATTACTTTAGAGAATATGCCTTGTTTTCTCTTTTGTTTGATAAAATGAGGGAAATAAAATTGAAGTTTATCTAACATCTTAGGATCCCCTATAAACAAAGTCTCTTTATTTTCTTTAAGAATATCATTAAAGATTGATTTCAAACCTTTGATCTCTTCAAACATCTCTACTTGAGGTTTTTTTGTCAAAGACGCTTTTATTGCTTTTAATTCTGGCATAATTGCCTTGATTTTTTCTTGTTTTTCTTTTAATGTGTCTGAAAATTTAGAAGGGTCAACTGCTTCAAAATGTTTAACGCCTGATTTGATAACATAAGAAACAAAACCTCTTTCTAGCAGAGCTTTAAGAATATCATAAGTTGTGACTCTGTTTAATCTGGCTTTTTTTGCTATAGAGTTAGCAGTAGATTGGCCCAGCATTAATAATGATAGATATACTTTTACCTCTTTATCGCTTAAATTCAGTTCTTTTAATGCTTCTTCTTTTGTTACCATACTAGATAATATGAGGAGTAGATATATAAATCTTTCTTTATTGTAGTAGATTTTCTACAACATAAACTTAAATATCTCGTCGATAACACTATTTCTAGGTGGTTAAAATGAAGAAAATATTATGTTTAATGATCTTAACATTGTTTTTAATCAGTTGTGTTCCTGAAGAGAAAACAATCAAAATAGGTTTTATTGGGCCTTTAACCGGTCCTGTAGCAAATCCAGGAGTTTATATTAAAAATTCATTTGAACTTGCTAATAAACAGTTTCATTCAATAGATGGCAAAGAAATTGAAGTTATATTTGAAGACGGCAAATGCATACCGAAAGAAGGAGTTACAGCTGCTAAGAAATTATTAGATGTTAATAATGTAGATATTATTGTTTCAGCAATCTGCGGAGGATCAACATTAGCTATTGCACCATTAACTGAAGAAAAAATCTTGATATCTTCTGTAGCAAGTGCTCCTGCTATATCAGACGCAGGAGATCATGTTTTTAGAATATCTTCTTCAGCAGATTTATTTGCAGAGAAAACAGCAAATATGATTAAAAAAAATAGCAAGATAGGAATAATTGTAGAAAATACAGATTATGCTGTCGGATGGAAAGATTCTTTTGTAAAAGTTTATGAAGAGGAGGTTACAGGGATTGAATATTTTGATTCAGGAGATAAAGATGTTAAACTCCAACTTTCAAAAATAGAAAATACAAATCCCGATGCTATTTTATTCTTAGTACAATCTCCCATCTCAGCAACTTTATTGGTAAAACAAGCAAAGGAGTTAGGAATTGAAACTCAATTAATAGGAAATGAAGCATTCTTTTCTAGACAAGTTCTCAAAAATTTAATGGGAGATACTGCTGAAGGATTAATTGTGATAACTTATGAGTATGATTTAGATTCTTCTAAAATGCAGACATTCTTAGCTGATTATGAAGCAGTATACGGAGAAAAGATTCCAGAAGAGATGTATGGAGCTTTAGGATATGATACTTACATGGTTTTATATGATGCTTTAAAGAAGTGTGAAGATTCAAATTGTTTGAAAGAATATCTTTATGACATTGAGAATAGAGAAGGTGTGAGTGGAATATTTAGTATTGACGAGAAAGGAGATGGGATAAGAAAGTTCATGTGGTGGCAGATAAAGGATGGAGAGATTGTTCCGTTAAGGATATAATGTGGGACTTAATTCTTTATCAATAAAAGTCACATCAAATTCTATGATCTTTTCTTTGAATATTTCTTTTAATTTATTTATCTCTTCATTAACTTCTTTAGGATTTTGATAAATAATTTGAAACATTGTGTTATATTTTCCTATACCTAAATTAAATGCATGCACGCTTTCTCTTTGCTTTGCGTATTGTCTTAATTGTCTTACTGTTGAATCTGACAAATCATTTAATTTAATTGATAATTGTGCTAGGTTATAACCTATTTTGCTTAAATCCAGGAAAATTCTATATCCTACGATGATATTTTTCTCTAATCTTTTTAATCTGTAACTAATTGTCTTTACTTTTTCTTTGAGTTTTCTTGCCAAATCAACAATTTTGATATCAGCATTCTTAGCAAGAATTGTCATGAGCTTTTTATCTAAAACATCAAATTTAATCTCTTTATCTTCTTTAAAACTCAGAGTTTTGTCGTCTTCTCTTTTACCAAATATCTTTAGAGGATAAAAATGCACTTCTGTTGGTTCGAAAATGCTGTAGTCAAGAAGGTCTTCTTTCCATGAATTAAATAATGTTGAAATGAAATTAAGGAAATCTGTTTTATTTTTTGCAAAAATTGCCAAAATATAATCCCATTCACCAAAAGAATGAAGTCTGGTGAATATTAATATATTTTTATTGCATAATTTGTCTAAATTTTTTGATTTAGGATTCTTAACTCTCAACCTCAAAGTATAATGTTCTCTGTATCCAAACATGTATAAATTAAAAGCTGTTAAATATCTGTTAATCAAGCCTGATTTTTCATATTTCTTTATTCTATATTCTGCCTGCTCTCTAGAAATCCTGCAATTCTTAGCAATCTGAGTTATAGGTTTTCTGAAGTTATGAAATAAATAACTCAACAGCTTCTTATCTATTTTATCTAGTTTTAATTTCATATTAGTCTAAGAAAAGTAATTCTTATTTAAATTTTACTAAAATTAGCAAAGATTTGTTCGTTTTTCTACTTTTCTTAGTAAATTTTTACGAATACTTATTTATACCTTTATTTACTTTTTTTACACATGGCTAAAAAACTTTGGATTATTGGAATTTTATTAATCATAGCGATTTTATGTGTTATTTTACTTTTACCTATCTCACAAGGTGTAAAAATAGGAGCAATCTTGCCTTTAAGCGGAGATTTTGCTAACTTTGGAAATGATGTAGTTAAAGGGATTAATCTCTACAGTTCAGAGCAGGATTGTGCATTTGTTATTGAAGATGACAAAGGACAGCCAAAAGAGACAATCAATGCTTTCAAGAAATTGTCTAGCGTAGATGGAATTAATACTTTTTATGGACCTTTTGGACCTGCGGCTTCAGAAACACTGTATTCTGCACAAGGAGATAAGAAAAGATATACTTTCATAGCAATGTCAATGTGTTCTGATTCATTCTTAGAATATGAAAACATGATATGTAATTATCCAAGCCCTTATTATCAGTTAAAGAAATCATTTGAATTTCCTGTTAAGCAAAATAAGAAGAGTTTTTACTCTATTTTAGCAAATGATGCGGTAGGAGAATCAATAAATGAACTTCTTTCAAAGATTTCAGAAGAATTTAATCTTAATCTGTTAGACGTAAGTAAAATAAATGTAAAAGATAGTGAATTTTATACAATAACAACAAAAATAATTGAGAAAAATCCAGAATTTGTCTTTGTTTCAACAATGAAACCGTCAGTCAATTTCAAGATCGTAAAAGAATTGAAAGAAAGAGAGTATAAAGGCATGATAATAATAGGATCTGATGTTGAAGAAGACCAAGTAAAAGAGTTTGAAGATATCTTAGAAGGAGTGTATTTTACAGGCATAGCAAAGATTGAATATGATCCTGCATTTCAATCAGGATTTAAAGAAAAATATTCAGAAGAACCAAATGTTTACTCAGCATATGGTTATATGTTTGCAGAAGTTCTTTGCAACAATGCAGAATCAAATATACTAGACTTGATTGATTATGTCAATTCACATGATTTAGCAATTAAAGGAGTAAAATATGATGAAGAGAAGAAGATAGAACTTCCAATGAAGGTATTGATGGTTCAGGATGGAAAGTTAGGAGAAGTTTTAGTTATTTGAATTTCTTCTTTTTTTGATATGCAAAATTTTAAAAACAATCTAATCCTATTAAAGTAAATGCTAAAGATAGAGAAACTTGACTCAGGATATGGGAAATTAAAAGTACTGCAAGGGATAGATATTGAAGTCAAAGCAGGAGAAATAGTTGCGTTAATAGGGCCTAATGGAGCAGGAAAAAGTACTGTATTAAAAAGTGTCTTTAACTTATGTGATATTTATTCTGGAAAAATAAATTTTGAAGGGGAAAAAATAACAAAATTACCAACACATGAATTAATCAAAAAAGGAATAAGCTATGTTCCTCAAGGAAAAATCAATTTCTCAAATTTAACAGTAAAAGAAAACTTAGAATTAGGTGGAAGATTAACTAATCACAAACTATCTGAAAATATGAAAAAAGTTTTTGATAAATTTCCAGAATTAAAAAGAAAACAGAAAAAACATGCTTTTTCTTTAAGTGGAGGACAACAACAAATGCTAGCATTAGGAAGAGCGCTGATGCAAGAACCAAAACTATTGCTATTAGACGAGCCATCTTTAGGATTAAGCCCAAAATTAGTTACAGAAGTTTTCAAAATGATTAAAAATTTAAGAAAAGAAGGCTTAGCAATATTAATAGTAGAACAGAATGCAAAAAAAGCAGTAGAGATAGCAGACAAAACTTACTTGTTAGAAGACGGTAAAGTGGCATTAAAAGGCGGAAAAGAAATTCTAAAACACAAGAAAATAAAAAATGTTTATCTAGGCGGACGATATTAGAAAATAATATAAATGCGCGCCTGATTCTTAAAAAAATGACAACAAGAGATGAATACAACGAAATAAAACAAGCTTATGAAGAGTCTAAGGAAAGACCTACTTCTAAATATGTATTAATACCTTCTTTTGTAAGTGCATTAGGAGATATAAAAGGATTAGATGTTCTTGATGTGGCTTGCGGAAGCGGCTATTCAACAAGATTAGTAAAACGATACGGCGCAAACAGAATTGTTGGAGTAGATATTTCTGACGAGCAAATAGAAATGGCAATAGAAAAAGAAACACAAAGAGGAATAGATTATTTTGTTGCTGACGTGATAAATGATGATTTAACTTACCATGGAGAATTTGACATGGTGACAGCAATGATGTTATTACATTATTCTAAAACAAAAAAAGAAATTGACAAAATGTTAAACAATATCTTTAGTGTGTTAAAGCCAGGCGGGATTTATTTGAACATAATGAGTAATAATACTAATTATGAACAATATGGAGTAAGAGCAACTGCTGAAAGTGAAGAAGAAGGAGCAAAAGTTACGATAGAATTATGCAGTGTAGACTTTACAAAAAAATTCTGTGAATTCACAAGTTATTATTGGGAAAAACAAACATATGAAGAAGCATTTAGAAAAGCAGGATTTGAATTTGAAGAAGTGCCGATAATAGTTGCAGGAGGCGGAGCACAACAACCAGTAGATGCTGCTTTTAGAGAAGCAATGGAAAAGAATCCTTTTTTTATGATACATAGATTAAGAAAATAATTTAAACCCCTGCTATTTATACTTATTTTATGGCTAAAAAAGAGGATATTGACAAGATAATATGGAAATGGGCTTTAGATAATGCTCGCAGATTTGATGGAAAAGCCAATCCAGGAGCTGTAATAGGCAAATTGTTGAATGAAATGCCTGACATCAAGACAAAACTCAAAACTATTTCTCCAAAAATACAATCAATAATAGCAGAAGTAAATGGAATGCCAATGAATCAGCAACTTGAAAGATTAAAAGACATGGCACCTGAATTATTAGAAGAAAAGAAAATTGTTGAGAAAAAAGAGTTAAAAGAGTTGAAGGATGTAAAACCAGGCAAAGTTGTGTTAAGAATGGCTCCTAGCCCATCAGGACCATTACACATAGGACATGCATTTGTACTATCTATTAATTCAGAATATGCAAAAAAATACAAAGGAAAACTAATCCTAAGAATAGATGATACTAATCCTGAAAATATTTATCCACAATCTTATAAATTGATTGATGAAGATGCAAAATGGCTGACAGAAAAAAATGTCTCACAAGTTGTTTGCCAAAGTGACAGATTAAAAGATTATTATGATTATGGGGAAAAACTATTTGCGAAAGGCAAAGCATATGTTTGCACGTGCAATCCTGACAAATTCAGAGAATTAATCACAAAAAAGAAAGAATGTCCATGTAGAAAGCTGTCAATCAAGGAACAACACACAAGATGGGACAAAATGTTCTTAGATTACAAGCCAGGAGATGCTGTTGTAAGAATAAAAACAGATATTAATCATAAAAATCCTGCTTTAAGAGATTGGTCTGCGTTTAGAGTGAATTTAGAAAAACATCCTAAACAAGGTACTAAATATAGGATGTGGCCATTAATGAACTTTGCAGTTGTATGTGATGATCATGATCTCAAAGTAACTCATGCAATACGAGGCAAGGATCATATGGATAATGCAAGAAAACAAGCACAAGTATGTGAATTCTTCAAATGGAAACCACCAATAGACCTTTATTTTGGCAGAATCAATTTCAAAGGAATTAAATTAAGCACAACAGAAACAAAAAAAAGAATAGAATACGGTGAGTTTACTGGATGGGATGATATAAGGCTGCAGACAATTAGAGCATTAAAGAAAAGAGGTTATCAGCCAAAAGCATTTGTCAAATTTGCAATAGATATGGGTTTAACACTAACAGACAAAACAGTAACACTAGATGAATTCTTTAAGCTGTTAAATGCTCATAATAGAGATATAATAGACAAAAAAGCAAACAGATACTTCTTTATCTGGGATCCTGTTAAAGTAAATATAGACAAAGCACCTAAAAAAGCTGTTGAAATTAAGCTTCATCCTGATTATCCTAAACGAGGAAAAAGAAAATTCAAGTTTGATAGCAGTATTTACATTACAAAACAAGACAAAAAAAATATTCAGAACAATAATATAGTTAGGTTGATGGATTGTATAAACTTCAAAAAGAAAGGAACAAAGTATATATTTGATTCTGAAGAGTACGAAAAGTATAAACAAAATGGTTCTGCGATTATACACTGGCTGCCAAGTAAAGAAAAAACTGTTAAGGTAGAAGTTTTAATGCCAGACGGTACTTTGAAGAAAGGCGTTGCAGAAGAATCTGTTAAGACGCTTAAAGTTAATGATATCATTCAGTTTGAACGCTTTGGCTTTTGTAAGTTAAATAGTATTAAGAACAATATTTATGAATTCTGGTATGCGCATCGTTAGACTTGTTGAAAAGCAAAGATTTTAATACTAGACGAGCTTTGCTGAGGTTATAGGTAAGGAGGTGTATAGAATGTCTTTAGTAGTAAAAGCAAAGATAAAAGAAGCTGTTGGGGATTTAAATGTTGCAGGAGACTTTGCAGAAGCACTAGATAAGAAAGTGCAAGAGCTTGTTAAAGCTGCATGTGAAAGAGCAGGAGCAAACAACAGAAGAACTGTAATGGGAAAAGACCTCTAAAATTCTTTTATTTTTTTTTTAATTTTTTCAGCGCGTTCAATTAAAGGAAGAATTCTATCAGGCTCAACACCTTCTCTTCTTGCTTGAGTTAACAATCTCTTAATATTTAAGAAATCTCTAACTAAATCATTTCTAACACTCCTTTGTTTATGATCAGGAGTTGTAGAATAAGCTCTAGCTAAATATTTTAACAGAATTCTGGCTTTACTAACATCAAAAGTCATTTTACAAGCCAAAAGTCCTCTTCTTAGGAGGAGGCAAATTGCTAGGAGGAGGTAAAGGAGCTTTTTGAGGCAAACCTTGACTTGGAGGTATAGGAGTTCTTATATGAACACCACTAGGTGGCTGAGGAAAACCTTCTTTATGTTCAATCCTTCCTTGAGGAGGAATTCTAGGGGGTGCATGAGGCTGCCTAGGCAATTGACCTGGCATCTGAGGAAGTTTTCTTTCTGGTTTAATCATATCAGCCAAAGCAAGAATACCTGAAGCTAATTCAGCATTTTGTTCTAAAATTTTATTTAGCTTTTCTGAAATAGGCTTCATCTTATCTGTGAAGGTCAAACCGCCTTCTTCTTTTCTTAAATCTCTGGAAGCTCTCTCAAAAACATCTAATAATTTGTCTAATTTCCTGTTTAATTCTAATATAGAAACCTCCATCTTCTTAGTTGGAGTAATTTCAAATTCTTTCAGTTCCTTGACTTCTGCTCTAAGCTTTTCTAATTCATCTTCAGGAACTAATTCATATTCTTTATCTTTCATGAGCATCACCTTTTTAAGAAAAATATAAGAAATACATATTTAAATGTTTGGTTAACAAAACAGCATAAAACTTATAAATGAATAGTGCAGAAAACCTTCATCATGGAAACAATCAAGCAATTAATGTCAAAAAACTTTGGGTATGAAGTAAATCTAAATAGATTAAAAGAGATTAATTTATTTCCTTTTGTAAATTTTAACAGTTTTCAGAAGTTTCTTTTAGAAGCAAGAGTATTGCCCTTCTTAAGAATGATACTTTTGAACAAATATTTTGAACAAAATTTCCTGGTTGCATTTGAGAATACAAAAGTCTGCAGAGAAGTTCTTGATGCTGAAGAATTAGATGTTGTAGATATAGAGTCAGAAGACAAAGGAAGCAATATAATAGACCAAGTATTTTCAGGAAGCCAATTATTTGACAATGAAACAACAATACTATCACTTCAACAATTAAAAGCTGAGCCCCTATTCTTTCCAGCTTATCCTCGCATAGAGAAAAAAGGAATATTATCATTAGAACTTGAAGAAGATTGTGAATGGGCTGAAGATGAAGGCATTATGTTCATAGCAACAGACGGGAGTATTGTTATTGCTAAAGAAAAAGTTTATTCTAACGACAATGTTGAGAAATTATTAAAACCTTATCAAAGTTATTTACAATCTTTTTTGAATGAAGCAGCAAATGCAAATTCAATACCTCATGAAGAATATATTGATTTATTATTGAAATGGTTTCCTGGGAAGATTAAGGTAAAGAGTATTGGTTATAAGAAAAAATGATCTTTTTCTGACGAAAGGTTTTTAAATGATTACTAGAGAGTAGGGACTGAAGATGGGAAACGTTGTTCGACAGAAGTATTTTGATTTACTTAAACTAGAAGAAAAAATTCAGCTAGAAATACCTTATATATTTGTAGCTCAGGAATATAATGAGGATTTTGAAGAAATTCTAAAAGCAATTGAAGACGCTAGTTTAAATTTAGGGGAATATAGCATAAATGTGCTTAGTGCTACGCGTTTATTAGGGGAAGGTTCTATCTGGGAAGATATCCAACTTGCTGCAGAGTACGCCACTATGGGAATTTCTGATATGAGTTTAAGTAAAAAAGAAGGCCAAAAAATAAATGAAAATGTGATGCTTGAAACAGGTTTCTTAATTGGTCAAAAAAAACCAATATTGTTTATTTCACAAGACTTAGATGAGGCTTTAAAAAAAGCAACCGATCTGCGTAATCAGAGATGGATTAAATATTCTTTTGATAATCTTGATAAATTAACAGAAGAACTTAAATTAAATTTACAAGCAGAATTACGAACCTCTAAGAGAGCTCCTAAAGAAATAGAAAACTGGGCTAAGAAGTATATTGAAAGTGTTGAAAAAGAAAGCAAACTGAATGTTATAGAACTTATTGCTTCTTCTAAAACTAAAAGAAGCTCAAGAAGAGCTTTAAATTTAAGCTCTGGACAAATTATTGATGGTTATACCTTAGAAGAGAAAATTGGTGAAGGGGGTTTTGGTGTTGTTTGGAAAGTCAAAACTGAAACTAATATCTTAAAAACTATGAAGTTCCCAAAACCTAATGCTAGTTACGAACTTCTTAAAGAAGCTGAGGCGCATAAATGTTTAGGAACGCATGAGAATATACTTCTTGTTGAACATGTTCAAAGAGAGGGATTTCCATACTTATTGATGGAATATTTTGAGAATTCAACAAATTTAAGAGAAAAGATAAATGATTTTACCCAAGAAAAAACAATAAAAATCATAAGTCAAGTCGCTAATGCATTGTCTTATGCGCATTCTAAAGGGGTTGTTCATGCAGATATAAAGCCGGAAAACATTCTTGTAAATGATGACTTAGAAGTTAAGGTTTGTGATTTTGGCCTTGCTAAAATTTTGTCAAATCCAGAAACATTAAAGTCTATAATGACTGTGCAAAGCAAAGAATTTGAAGGGACACTTCTATATATGTCTCCTGAACAATTAAATGGAAAAAAACCAACAGAAAAAAGCGATATCTTTTCTTTAAACAAAATATTTTATGAGTTATTAACAGGCAAACCATTAGGAGTAAATATAGGCCCAGGTCCTCAGGGAATTTACAATGCACTGAAAAAAGCAAAAGTTGATGGAAAAATAATAAAAGTAATTGAAAAAGGATTAGAATTTTATCCTGAAGATAGATATCAAACGATAGATGATTTTATTGATGCTTTAATTAATTTAGATATTTTAACAAAAAATGATGACTCATCTTTATTAGAACAAAAAGTTTCTGAAGAGGTAATAGATTTGGATTTCAAAAAGAGGGGTGAAAGTTCTAATATTGAGAGAGAAAAAGATGCTTTTTCTTTTTTGCTTAAAGGCCAAGAAATTGAAGAAGATAATCCTGAAAAAGCAATTGAATTTTATAATAAAGCAATTGAGATTGAACCAAATGATTCTTTTTTTTATTTTACAAAAGGAGTGGCTTTAGAAGAATTAGGAGAATTCAAAGATGCAATTGAACAGTATGATTTAGCAATAGACCTAGATCCAGAAAAAGCACATTATTATTGTAGTAAAGGAGACGCATTGAGGAAATTAGGTAAACTAGTAGACGCCATTGAACAGTATGATTTAGCAATAGACCTAGATCCAGAAAAAGCACATTATTATTGTAGTAAAGGAGAGGCGTTAGAAGAATTGGGTAAGCTAGAAGAAGCAAATAAATATTATGATAAAGCAATTGAATTAAAGCCAAGGAAAAAAGAATTTTATGAAGTTTTTAAAAGAAAAGTTGAAAGAAAACTAGAACAACAAAAAGAAGAAAATGAAAATACTGAATGTGATGATTATGAAGATTACAAAACCAAAATTCTAACAAGAATTCCTTATTGTAAGGAAGGAAGTATTTTAGAAAGATCAGGAAAATTGGAAGAAGCACTTAAGTTTTATGAAAGAGCAATAGAGTTATATCCTGATGATGCATTGCCTTATATTCTTAGAGGAGATGTTCTACAAAGAGTAGATAGATTAGACGAAGCACTTACTTCTTATGAAACAGCTCTAAAAATAGGATCTGAAGATATGTTAGCTCAACTTGGAAAAGAGAGAACTTTAAAAAAAATAGAGAAAAAAGATTCTAATTCCAAATAAATCAATTCATTTCATAAAAAAATATTGGAAATAATCATTTAACAACTTCTTGACTGATTTTTCTTATTTCGTCGCTTCTGATAGAACAGCCATTAAGCTTTAATGCCCATAATGTGGCGTCTAACACATCTCTTTTAGTGACTTTTCTTGGAATAATATATTTGTTTAATAATCCTTTTTCAAAAGCAATTGCAGCAAGTTCTGTGCTTCTAATGATATAAACATCATCTAATTGATCACTGAGTTTTTCTAATAATTGTTTGTTTACAGAAAGTCTTGTGTGCAGTTTTCTTTCCATGTGTTTTTGCAAACCAGGAGGATGTTCAATTAAAGTTCTAGTAATTCTTTCATCAATAACAATGCCATCTGCATTATATAATTCTGCCATAGCAACGGCTTCCATCTCCCCTTCTTGAATTATGTTAATATTATGATGAAAACCTTTGAAAATCTTATTTGCTTCTTCAATTAATTCTTTAGCTCTTTTAGAAACTTTATCCTCATCAATAACTTCCAAGACTTTATTTTCAATCAACTGCATTAATTGAATAGCTTCTAATTTGAATTTTTTCCCGTGAAAAGGTTTGTCAACAAGTTCTTTTTTTACAGAAAGAGGGATTAAGAATCTTCCTTTGAATTTTTTCTTTAATTCAGGCAAAAGCCAAAGCAAATTAGTTAGTGCTAAAGAGATTATTGGTCCTGTATCAAAAACTAAAGTTTTCATTTGAATAAGTCCCTCGCTACTTCTAATCTCTTTTTTGCTGTTAAACCGCCTAAGTTTTTGTCAGGAACTTTAGTTACTCCAACATAATTTCTTAAATCCCACTGGCTCACTCCTAGAAGTTCAGCTGTTCTTGCAATACTAATGCCGTGTTCATGCATCCAGCTTGCTTTCTTGATTTTTGCACGCTTGATTGCTTCTTCAAAATAAATATTAACTTTTTCATCATATTTTTTCATAACTTTGAAAATCTCTTTAATTTTATTTTCGTAAAGTTTAATATTATCTTTTTTTAAGAGATCTAAAGCTTTTTCTAATTGTGCGGCAAAATTTGGAAGAGAGATATCTTTTTCTTTGCATTGCTGGCAAAACTTTGACAAAGAATACATAAGAACGGCACAAGAGATTGAATCAGCATCTTGAAAAATACTTGCATCATGAATAGTTCTATTACTTAAATCACTTAATTCAGTAAAATCCTCTTTTTTCAAAGCAGGAATTGCTTTTTTTAATACTGAGATTATGTCCTCTTTTATTTTTGGAAGCATGAGTTATTGATGTTTTATTGTTTTTTAAAGCTTTGGGAGAGAAAGATTTATATATAAAATAGCTACTTTATAGTGATTATGGAGTTAGGAAGATTAGTTGGTGGAATATTTGCAACAGCTGTATTAGCTTGGAGTGTTTTGACAGGTTGTAGTAATACAACTGAAATTATCCCTATAGAGCCAGTTTATCATTCTCAAACAAAAGAAGAAGTGCAAACAAAAAGAAAAAAGAAAGTACAGACAAAACCACAAATACAAACTATTTCTCAAACACAGAGTCAACCGCAGACATTGGAAGGTAAAGTAGAAAAGGAAAAACCAAAATTAAAGGATATAATTATTGACGGATACAAATTTCCAGGAGATATGGATGTTTCTTATGCTAAAAAATTATTAAATGCGAGAGATGAAGAGGAAGATAGATTATTTATTTTTGAAGATTTTATTTATGATTTATATAAAGCTAAAGTTCCTGTTGATTATGCCATTAAACTTAAAAAAGTGAGAGATAAAAAGGGAAATCGTTCATATTTTACATTTTTTAACTCTGAAATATGCGAATTATCAAAGGCAAAAGTTCCTGTAGATTATGTAATGCGATTTGCCAAATCAAAAAAATCAGATGGAACAAAGTTGTTTTCTCTCGATCTGTCTGGAGACATAATTAAACTTTATAAAGCAAACATTTCACATGAAAAACTTCTTGAATTAATGAAAATAAAAACAAAAAAAGGAAATCTTTTGTTTGATCATTATATTTCAAATTATTTTTCAGTTGGAGGAACTAAAGAATATGCAGAAAAAATGTTAACTTTAGAAAATGAAAAAGGAGAACAAATATTTGTTGATGAGAGTGAATTAACCGAATTTAAAAGAGCAAAAGGTACTTATGAATTTGCAAAGAAATTATTAGAATTTAAAGACAATAAAGGAAATCCTGTTTTTACAAATTCAGAACAAATATCCAAATTTAGAAAAGTTGAAAAATTCTATGGTTTTGATAAAGTTTTAGAAAAAGAAGATTATGATTTGTTTGGATATGCAGAAAAATTAGCTAAAAAAGGTTATGATGGAATGAGAATTTATAGATTTGCACAACTTGGATTAACAACAGATGAAATATTAAATTTTAAAGATACAGAAAAACCAAATGCAGTTTGGATCTTGCCTTATAGTGAAGGAAAAACACATTCTTCAATGAAAGTTTTTGAAATGAACACGATGGTTAAATTTTTTAATTCAATAAAGAAACATTATGATATTAAACTCGCAATCGCAGAAAATGAAAAACAAGTATATGAAACAATAGAAGCTATGAAAAATAAAGACACAAAATTACTTATTCTTTCAGGACATGGATCAAAAAAAGGAATAATGTATGGCGGACGTGAAGAAAATCAAAGATTAGATATAACTGATACAGATATTGGCACATATCTTTCTATGTTAGCAAAAGATGCAGTTATCTTTTTAGACTCTTGCAGCACAGCTGAAGGAGGAAAAGAAGATCAAGGAAACTTCTTTAATTTTGTCAGAAGATATGCAGGAAGCAGAACAACAATCGGTGCTACTAAAGTATCCGCAAAAATGAATCTTAAAATAGTAAAATATTATCCTTTTGATATTAAAACAGTAAATACTGTGATAAACAAAGATGGAAATTATTTAGTGAAAGGAAATTAACAACTATTTCTGAAAAGGTTTTTATATGCCTTGATATAACTTATCAAAAGAAGGTGTAAGAAGTGAAATTAGTTGTAAATGGGAAGAAAAAAGAATATCCAAAGGGGATAACTGGAGAGGAAGTTGTTAAAAAAGAGAAGGCAAGAGGTGTCCTTGCGATTAAAGTAGATGATGTTCCACTTGATTTGTTTACAAAAATTAACAAAGATTGTGAAGTGAAATTTATTACATTTAGAGATAAAGAAGGACAAGACATCTTCTGGCACAGTTCTGCACATGTACTAGCATATGCTGTTAGAAATTTATATCCTGATGTAAAAATAACAATTGGGCCAGCTGTTGAAAATGGATTTTATTATGATTTTGACAATATAGAACTCACCCTAGATGATTTTCCAGAAATAGAAACAGAAGTGAAAAAAATAGTTGCAAAAAATTATCCATTCAAAAAAACAACATGGAAATTAGCAGATGTGAAAAAACATTTTCCAAAAAATGAATATAAACTAGAGATGGCAAAAGAATTTGAAAAAGAAGGAGAAAAACTAACCGCATACGAATGCGGAGACTTTATTGATCTATGCAGAGGACCGCATATTCCCTCAACAAGATTCATCCAAGGATTCAAACTAATGAAACTAGCAGGAGCATACTGGAAAGGAAAAGCAGAAAATAAACAATTAACAAGAGTTTACGGCATAAGTTTTCCTGACCAAAAAGAACTAAAACAATATTTATTCAAATTACAAGAAGCTGAAAAAAGAGATCATAGAAAACTAGGAAAACAGCTTGACTTGTTTAGTTTTCACGAAGAAGCTGCAGGAATGCCATTTTTTCATGATAAAGGAACATATATTTTTGATAAATTAATTCAGTACATGACAGAAGAAATCAAAAAATTAAATTATGAAATAAACAAAACGCCAATCATATTAAACAAAGAATTATGGCTGCGTTCTGGACATTGGAATCATTACAAAGAAAATATGTACTTTACTAAAATTGATAATCAAGATTATGCATTAAAACCAATGAACTGTCCTGGAAACATGCTTATCTATAAGACAAAAGCACATTCTTACAGAGAACTTCCGATAAAAGCAGGAGAATTTGGACTAGTGCACAGACATGAACTTTCAGGAGTGCTAAGCGGATTGTTTAGAGTAAGAGCATTCACACAAGATGATGCGCACATATTTTGCACAGAAGAGCAACTGCAAGAACAAATAATAGAATTAATAGAGCTAGTAGACAGAGTATATTCTGTATTTGACTTTGACTATCATGTAGAACTTTCAACTAAGCCTGAAAAAGCCATGGGAGATCCAAAAGTCTGGAAAATTGCAGAAAAATCATTAGCAGATGCAATGAAAGCAAAAAAAATGAAATATCAAGTCAATCCAGGAGACGGCGCATTTTATGGACCAAAAATTGACTTTCACATCAAAGATGCAATAGGAAGAACCTGGCAGTGTGGAACAATACAACTTGATTTTTTAATGCCAGAGAAATTTGATCTTACATATGAAGGACAAGACGGCAAAAAGCATCGTCCTGTTATGCTGCACAGAACAATATACGGATCAATAGAAAGATTCTTAGGAATATTAATAGAACATTATGCAGGAAAGTTTCCATTATGGATTTCACCTGAACAAATAAGGATATTAACAATAGCTGACAGATTTGTCAAAAAAGCAGAGAAATTAAAACAAGAATTAATACAAGAAGGATTCATAGTTACATCAGATAACAGATCTGAAAGTATAGGTAAGAAAGTAAGAGAAGCGCAAGTAGACAAAATAAATTATATGCTGGTGTTTGGAGAAAAAGAAGAGAAAAGCGGCAAGCTGACAGTTAGAACAAGAAGTAATGAAGTAATTAATAATGTAAATCTGAACAAGTTTGTTAAAGATTTGAAAGAGGAGATTGAATTAAAGAAGTAAAACAAGACAAAACATTTAAATATCAATATACGTAATTAAAGTATATAATAGTCAAAAAGGAGGTTCAAAAATGAAAAAAGGTCAAGTAGGATTAGGATTAGTTATTTTAGGTGTTATAACAATCATAGCCATTATAGGATTAGTCTTGCTATTTACAAGAGCAAGTACAACAGGAGAATCATGGTATGCGGGCATGACATATAACAAACCCTATGTCGGAGAAACAGGCGGAATGTCATATGATCAAGCTCATTACATTATTATAGGAGGCGGAGTAGAACATATTCCTCAATGTAGAACTATATGGGGGAATAGAAGGTCTGATAAACAAATAATTCCGCAAGATCAAATAAAATGTTATGTTGTAGAAGATAAAGCACAAAGAGGACAAACGCTAAGACAATATAATCTTCCATTATATCAAGGAAGAATAAACTCAGATGTGCTTTGTTATCTAGCAGATATTGGGCATCAGACTTTAGATTGGTATGACTCTGCAGATAGAGTCTGTATTCCAACAAGAAATAGGGATATATTCCCTAATTAATTTCTTTTTTTTATATTACAATGTACAAACAAGTAATACTAGTGCGAACTGACTTAAAATTGTCAAAAGGAAAAATGGCAGCACAATGCAGCCATGCAAGTGTTGATGCTGTATTAAAGAGTTCTAAAACAAAAATTGACAGCTGGCAAAAAGAAGGAATGAAAAAATCAATCCTTAAAGTCAAAGACAAAACAGAATTGATGGAATACAAGAAAAAAGCAGGTCAATTAAAATTAAAAACAGCATTAATAATCGATGCTGGCAAAACTCATTTAGAACCAGGAACAGTAACTTGTTTAGCAATAGGTCCTGACAAAGAAAAAGAAATAGACAAAGTAACAGGAAAATTAAAGCTCATATCATAACTCTTCTATTACCAAAACCTTTTTAAATCAACAGCTAATTTTAACTTAAATCATGACTGCATTTAAAATCGTAATTGGCACAAAAAAAGGCAAATGCCTGCAAAAAGAACTATCAGAAGATGAATCCTCAAGCTTTATAGGTAAAAAAATAGGTGAAAAGATAGCAGGGGAGACAATCGGATTTGCAGGGTATGAATTTGAAATAACAGGAGGCAGTGATTCCTGTGGATTTCCAATGCGAAAAGATATTGACGGGCCAATCAGAAAAAGAATATTTGCAGTACAAGGCGTAGGCTTGAAAAAGAAAGGAAAAGGAATAAAAGTAAGAAAAACAGTCTGTGGAAACGCAGTTCATGCTAAAATTTCTCAAATCAACTTAAAAATCTTAAAAGAAGGCAAAGAAAAATTGATTGAAGAAAAGAAAGAAGAGCCTAAGAAAGCAGAGAAACCAGCAGAAAAACCTAAAGAAACAGTAAAAGAAGAGCCAAAAAAAGAAGCACCTAAGGAAGAAAAACCTAAAGAAGAACCTAAGAAAGCAGAGAAACCTGCAGAAAAACCTAAAGAAGCTGAAAAAAAAGAAGAAAAACCTTCTGAAGAAACTAAAAAATAAGTAAAATTTTAACTTGTTCTCAAAAACACTTTTTCGACGATAAACATCCGAAACATTTATAAAGTAAAACGTAATCTTATTTAAAAGTAAAAGGTGGTGATATGGAACAAAGTCAACTAGTCAAAGATTTCGTAGAAAGCTACTATAAAGCCCAGCAACACTTGGATGCAAGCAGAGTAGACTCTGCCAGAAAACAATATTACCTGCTTCTAGATATTTATTCTAAATTAATGAAAACAAACATGGATGAATTTCAAAGAGAACTAGCATATGATCAAATAACAAAAGTATTCAACAGAATAAAAGAAGTGCAAAAAGGCACGACCAAAATGCCATTAAACATCATAGTCGCAGGAGTGCTGATAATAGTCTTTAGCATAATTGTTGCATTAAATCCAGGGATTGTAGGATTAACAACATTTCAAGATGAAATATCACAACCAGTAACTTTAGTATTTGAAAACACAACAGTCTCAACAGGTATGTTGAAACAAGTACCATTATCCTTTGCTATATCTGGAAAATTTGAAGGAGAATCAGCAAAAGTATTCTTAGAACATAAAGAGCAATTAGTCTTGGTGTTTGATACTGAACAAGTTGCATTAGATGATGAAGGAAAATTCACAAAATCATGCTTAGACACTTGTACATTAAATGATTTTGAAGGAGTTGTAGCTAAATTATTTGTTGAAGTAATAAATGGAAGGCTAGAAGTAAATGAATTAATTTACCATATCGAAAGAACAGAGAACCAGCCTCCAGAATGGATAGGAGAATCAAAAGACTTTGCAGTTAAAGGAAAAACAATAATAGACCTTTCAAAACAATTCAAAGATCCAGAAGGTGATGAATTAGTATTTTTATCCACCACAGAGGATGGCATAGACATAAGAGTTGAAAGAAATCAAATGATAATCATACCAAAAGCAGGAGTCACAGGAGATAAAATCATAACTGTGATAGCATCTGATTTAGGAAAACTGACAAAAATTCCGATAACGTTGAAAGTCAGCTGACTAAAAAAAGAGGAAACTATATGAGAAAAGGACAAGTAACATTGTTCATTATAATAGGAATAATTCTATTAATCACAATAGCTTTAGTCATCTATTTTGTTCAGGTTGCGGAAAAACCAATAGAAAGAAAAGCAATAACTCCTGTAGTGCCAATCGCAGAAGCAGATCCTGTAACAAGTTATGTGCTGCTCTGCATCAAGAAAACAACAATAGATGGACTTGACTTATTAGGCTCGCAAGGAGGATATATCCTGCCTGACTATGCACAAAATCCTTATGCGCCAACAGAAGCAGATGCAGTATCATTAGGAGGGAAAGGTCCTGTATCACCATATTGGTGGTATATGCAAAGTCCAAACAAATGCCAGGACAAATGTGCATTTGAAACAAAAAGACCTGAACTATACTCAGGAAGAAAAATAAACATAGAAGAACAATTAACAGATTATGTAGAAGAAAACATTGCAGCATGCGTCAACAATTTTGCAGGATTAAGAGAACAAGGCTATGTTGTTGAAGAAAAATCAAGACCTGACGTGGAATTAATCATCCGCGATAATGACATTCTAATTTCATTAGATTGGGAGTTAGAAGCAACAAAAGACAAAACAACACAAGACTTAGCTAACTTTGCAGCAACAGTGAATGTAAACCTAAAAGAAATATATGATTTAGCAACAGACATAACAAACATAGAAATAGAATACACCTTCTTGGAAAATGCAATAAAAGAACTGGTTTATTCATTCTCTGAGCTTGACAAAAATGCACTGCCTCCTGTATCTGACATGACATTTGAAACAGGCAAAGAAACCTTTTGGTTAAAAAGTAAAGTACAAAAGAAAATCACTCAAATGCTCACAAGCTATATTCCATTATTACAATTAAGCGGAACAAGAAACTTCAACTATGTTCCTTCTCCACCTGGTGTGAGAGATGCAGAAGCATATGAACTAATGTACAACAGACAGTTCTTAATACCAATGGACACGCCTCATCCTGATTTAGAAGTCAGATTTTATTATCTTGACTGGTGGAAACCCTACATAGACTTAAACTGTGACGGAGAATTATGCAGGCCTGACAATTCATTATTATCAGAAAGCTTCTTCATATTTGGAATACAAAAATACAATTTTGCATATGACATAAGCATACCTGTATTAGTTGAGATAACAAATCCAAATGCACTAGGCGGCAAAGGATACAGCTTTAAATTCTTCTTAGAAGCAAACCTAAGAAATAATAATCCATTCACATCAAACACAAAACTGGCAGCAGCATTAAAAAATCTTGACTCTAACCTATTCTGCAAAGCAAACCAAAGAACAAGCGGAGAAATAAATATCGAGTTGAAAGATTATGCAACAAAAGAATTCATAGATGATGCATCAATAATCTACACTTGTGGAGACACAGCATGTGCGCTAGGAACAACAGCACAAGGAATATTTAATTCTAAATTCCCAAGATGCTTGAACGGATTATTAGAAATCAAAAGACAAGGATACATGACAATATATGCTCCATTAACAACAGGAGATAAAGAAGGAAAACTTGCAATAACAATGTATCCAGAAAAAGAACTCAAAGTAAATGCCAGAAAATATTTGTATGAAAAAGAAGGAGTAAGAAAATGGAAACTAGATACAACCGAGTTTCATCCAGTAGATAAAGAAGAAGAATTGATGGTTATGATTACAAAAGAACCAGGCCAGTTTGAAGATGATTTTGCAGCAATAACAGATTTATCAGGAGGAAAAGAAAACACAATAACATTAATCCCAGGAAACTACAAAATCACCATAACAGGCTTTTTAACAAAAAACATAGTAATACCAAAAGACACAAGATATATAGAACCAGAAAAAATATTTGGACTTATTCCTATAACTAAACGAAGATCGTATGACCTACCTCCAGAAGACATGATATTTAATGCAGAAAATCCATTTCCAACAACTATGATGGAGATAGACTTCACAGTCACACCTGATAAACTATATGATTCTGAAGAATTACTGCTTACATATTTTTCACTTGCAATAGACAAAGTACCTCAAGATCAAAGATTTATAGAAGATTTAGACCAAATAACCAAAATAAAAGATGAATCAATCGCTAAAGCGCCATTATTAAAACCAGTATTAAGATGAACTCAAAAAAACAAATATCAATAATGATGATCATCCTGATAGTTCTGCTTCCAATATCAATTGCAGAAACATCTGACTTGCAGCTGGTCAGATACAGCGGAGAAGATGAAGCAAACGGCTTTGCAAGATCAAAAGATACCTTGACAATAAAAGCAAAAGCAATGCTGTTAAATGAAAACATACTTCCATCAAGAGTCAACTTCTGGATAGGCAATGTGTTTGCGCCATTTGATACTTGCCAAAAAGGAACAGATGATTATTACACCTGCACGTATACTGATGAATTAGATCTTATTGGACAAGAAAAAATAGACTTTAAAGTAACACTTCATGACCAAGATACAATCTTAAGAGAAACATTAGAAGAAACAATAATCATAGATGATACAGACCCAGAAATAATAAGCTTTAATGTAGAACCAGAAATGACAACAGGCCCTGTAAATTTTGCTGTAACGGCAAAAGATTACGGCACAACAACTGCATCAGCAGAATGCTCAGGAATAAAAGAAATCATATTCTATGTTAACATGGAAGAAGTAGGAACAATAACAGGCGAGGCCGGAGAATGCGAAATAACAGAAGGATTTGATTATATATATGATGGAGATGAAAATGAACTAAGAGCATGCGCAACTGTTAGAGATTTCTTAGACGGAGAAGATACTGCTTGTGATGATTTTTACATAGATGAAGGAGCTCCAACAATAGAAGTAGCATTAACAAATGCAGAAGGAGCACAAATAACACATGTCCTGCCAGGAAGAAGCGAGCAAGTAAGTGTCAGAGCAGAAATCACTGATTTAAGCGGAATAGAAGATGCAACAGTAAAAGCAAAACTAACTCCATTTAATGACAATGTGCAATTAGTTCCTTATTCAAATAAACAAATTCCTAATTTTTATTACTGGACTGGTCTGGAAGTTGATGAAGAAAGTTCTGGAACAATACTTGTAAGAGCAACAGACAACATAGGAAATCAAGGCCAAGGAACACTTGATTTTGATATAGAAGCAGATGATAAATCACCTGTTGTTGTTCAGATTGGAAAAGGGCCAGTAGATGGAGACGGAAACCCAATAGCAGCTTATAATTCTTATTTCACAATTATATTCTCAGAAAAAGATACTGACGGTGATCCAGGAGTAGGAATGAACCTAGGAAAAGCATATCTTAACATTTATGATCTAACAGGAAGATCTGCAGATAAAAAATTACAAGCAGATTTGTGCGAGAATACTGCAGCTGACAAATGGGACTGCAAATGGAACATACATCCAAATTTCTTAACAACAAATTCAGGAATATATGATTTTGAATTATCCTCAGACACGCAAGATGATTTAGGAAACAAAATAGACTCTGGACAAGAATTTGAAATATTTTATCAAAGCGAAGGACCATTAAAACCAAAAGTAATAGACTATATAGTAATTCCAGGACCAGAAGGTGTAGGAGGAGAAGCAGTTAGAGGAGACACAGTCCAATTTGTTGTAGAAAGCAAAAACTTTGAAAATGCTTTTGCTGACTTTAGTGCAATAGGCGGTGAAAGTGATTCAGACGCTGTTGAATGCAGCTTAAGCAGCATAACAGGATTAGATGAATGTTTGTTTGAAAGTGTAGTTGACATAAGCGGACCAGCAGAAGCAACAATAAATTTCATATTCACAGACATATTTGATGACACAACAGAAACAGAATACAACATGACAATATATGAACTTGATGTTGACACTGCAAGAAAATACTGGACAAGTGATGTAACATGCAGGCCGCAGCCAATAGACAGAAAAACAACATCACAACTACCTCAAAGAGTAGTATGTGAAGTTGATTTAAGCACAAGCTCAAGCGCAGAAACAGTAAGCATCATCGGACCTACATCAATAAATGATTGTATTGGAAATACAACAAACTTTATTGACGATATAAGCACAATAAACACAGCACCAGGAAGCACAAATCCCTACTTTATGATACAACTTCCTGCAAGAGATTATTATCTAGATAATTTAAGCTTATCATGTCCATTAACAATCTACTCAAAAAGAGAACAAACAATATACACAACACCTCAAGAAGAAGATGTAGACATTCTTTTAGAATTTTATGATTTGCCTCTTGGAGATATTTATGAACGAAGAGAAAAAACAATCAAAGAAGCTGTGGATACTGCAAGAGTGCTTAAATCAGATCTTTTAGAAACAATGAATGAAATAGTTAACATAGCAGAAGAAGTATGTGAATGGAAAGGAATCATAACAAGCATAATATCAACAGGAGCAGCACTAGTTGCAGTAATAGGAAACGTGGAAGACTCAACAAGCGCCATTCCTGTCTTTGGACCTGCAATATCCCAATCAATCTATCTCACAAGAGCTCCAATATGTGAAATAGAAGAAAAAATAGACGGAGCATATGGAGGAAAACAATCCTCATTCAAAAAAATAGTAATACCTGAAGAAGAAAAATTACTAGGAGTTCCATTATACACAATCTTAGACAAAGCCTGCGCTGTAGTAAATTGTCAGTCAAGCGGAGGAAAAGACCAATGGGGAATTGAAAATCTAGTTGGAGGAGGAGCTCCATGGTGCACTGCATTTGAAGACTGGATAATGGATCAAGGTGGCAGCTTAACAGCAGGCTGGGCAATGATGCAAGGAAACATGCGAAATCTCGGAGAAGGCGAAAGAAACATGAGAATGTATACAAATATAAAAGATAATATTTACTTAAGCACGGCATGTCTTTGTTTGCCAGGAATTATCAGAAACATCAATAAAATAGCACAAATAGAATGCAAATATGCAACCTGCTTAGAAAAAGACTGGAAAGAAACAGGAGTTCCAATAAGTTATTGCAAAGATACAAATCATTACATGAACTGCGCATATGTATGGGGCGGACCCTTATTTGACATAATACCATTCTCACAATTCTTTGAAGGAATCAGTCAAATGCTAGGTGAGATGCTAGCAAATCCATGGACAATAGTTACAACATTCTTTGGAACCTGGTGTGACTTGACTTGTGAAACAAAACCAGCACAAATTCATACAGCATGCTCATTGTATAGGGTAGCTGCAGAAGTAGGAGAAGCATGGGCAAGTATTGCTGCAATGACAAACAGACAAAATGAAATGGGAATGGTAACAAATGAATGGTGCGGTGAAATGGAAGAATGGGCAGAAGAATATGATAAAACAACAGCGTCTGGAGAAAACGGAGGAGAACCAGAATATGAACCATTCTAGAAGATTTATAGGAATAATGATAATCATGATTTTCTTAAGTAGCTTTATAGCTTATGCAGCAGATACTAAAGCTCCAGAAAAAGGAGCTGTAAATAAGTTGATTGAAGATAATAAAATAGGAATCACGCCTAAACCTGCAAAAGAAACAGTGACAGATAAAATGAAACAAACTCCAGGTAGTGCAGACTACTATGTTTCTTCAAAGAATAACAGAATTATTCCTTTAATAAAAGGAGAACTCAAAATCAAAGATGTCGTTGTAAGTGCTAAAGACTTACAAGCTGAAGGATATGTCCAAAACAAATATCTAACTTCAAATATATATGAAGATATCAAAAAAGCAGATTCTTTTAGAGTTGAAGCAGATGGAAGCATAAATTACTGGGGCAAAAGCACACAAGAATGGAGCAGAGGATTAAAAGAATACAAAACAACAATAAGAACTGAAAACAAATTAAGTGCTAATGGTGAATTAAGAAGAACAGTAGAAGAATATGTTCTAGACAAGGCAAGTAAACTGCATAAAGAATTATCAGAAGCAGACAAAAAAGCAAACTTAGGATATCAAGTTTCAAAAGTTGAGTTAGTAATTGACAAAAAAACAGGGCAATTAAAAAGAAAAATAAAAAACCAATATTATCAAGGCAACAAAATTGGAAGTACTGAAGAAGTGTTTATTGCAGGAAAATGGAACACAATCTTTAATGTAATGCAAGACAAAGACACATTTAAGTCTTATACACTTGATAACGATGGAAATTTTATAGATTTAGCCGTAGAACAAATCGGCGAAGACTATCTAAAAGTTAGCAACGATCTTTTGGCATGGGAAGTGATAGAAGACGCAACGACACAAGATAAAGAAAATGCAGAGATGGATAGAGGGAAAAAACTGTTAGAACTAAATGAAGCAAAACGATATAGTGAATCAGCAGAGCAGGTATATAACTATGTACTAGAAGAATATAGAGATGCAGAAGCAAAATATCAAAATTCACAAATACTGTACCAAAATACATTAGCAAGCATAGAAGCAGATAAAGCGTATGAAACTGCAGTAACTGCATATACCAAGGCATTAACTGAATTTGACAAAGCACAAGAAGCAACAACAACAGCAAAACCAGGAGAAGAATATCAAAAAGCAAAACAAGCTTTTTATGAAGCAGAAACAAAACTAGAGCAAGCAAAGGAAAATGAATACAAAGCAAAATTAGAAGTTATGAAAGCAGATGCAGAACGAACTCTTGATACAATTGAAGAAGCAAAAAAATTGCTTGATCAAGATAAAGTAAAGTTAGAAATAGCAGAGGAAAATGAAGACATAGCAAGATTTGATTCAGCAACAGCAGATGAAGATTTAGCAATTGCAACTGCTCTTTTTGAGGAAGCGAAAAAAGTCTTAGAAGATGCAGCAAAAGAGCAAGGATTATCACGAGAGTCTATAAAAAAATTGAATACTGAATTAGATGCTTTATTAGCAAAAGCAAAAACAACAGGAAAAGCATTAACATTTGATGAACTTTATGATGCATTATTGGCAAAAAAAGGATTAACTCCAGCAATGAAAAAAATGCTAGAAAAAGCCAAACAAAAAATGATAACAATATACTTAACTTTGCCAGTTTCTGTAGGCAAAAAGATAAGTGCAATGGGAACGTGGAGATTTCTAGGAGTATTAACACATTCATTCAATCAATATAAGGGATTTGCATACTTAAGCGCATTAATATTTGATTCTGATTATTTACAAGAAGCTGCAAAGAGAAAGCAGGAGATTCAAGATAAATTCTGTGTGATAGGTGGATTAAAAGAATGCTGGACATCACATATATGTGAAGGATTTATCAGTTCAAGCCCAAGCAATTACATGCTAACAAAAGGGCCTGACACTGCAGCACCAATGGGAGCTGCCTTACTTGTGGGTGAGAGATCAGACTCAATAGAATTCAAAGGATTAACAAGACAAGAATTAGTAGATTTATTTGGAGAACAGACATTTATTGACGGTGTAAAAGTAGATTTCACAGATCCAAAACTCGACATAAAGAAAATGGAAGTAATCACTATGTGGCTTTACAATGCACAAATGAGAGTAAATAATCCATTAGACAGAGACTTGCACGTGAATGTAGAATTCAGAGGCCCTGAAAGACGAGCAAGATGGTTCTCTGACTGGAAATATCTCAAACCAGGACAAGGCGCAACAAGACACTTTATCAAATACAGCACAACAGATTATAATCAAATTTGTTTAGTGTTTAAAGAAAAAATAGATGAATTTGTTCAAGATTATGAAGACTTATGGGCAAGAACAATATTAGGTGGAATTGGTTCAATTACAGGAGGACTTCTTCCAGCAGCTATGCAATGGACTGATGCAGATTTCCCAGGTGCAAAAAGTGAATATTGTGTGCCATTTGCAGGAGCAGGACCGGCAAGCACAATGGATTCAAGAAATCTGGCAGCAAATAACTTACAATCAGAAGATGCAGAAGATGGTACATTAATATGAAAATAAAAAACATAACACAAAAAGTAATAGGGATCATAAGTATTTTAGCAGGAATAGGATTGACAATATTTGTTAAACAAAATCTTTTTATCATACTTGCGCTAGCAGGATTAGTCCTGCTTATTCCAACAAAAACAGACAAGAAAAAGTTCCAAACATTCCTGAAATCATTTAAATTCAACAAAACAATCTTCACAATATTTGTTTTAGATATAGCCTATTTGGTAATATTCTTCTTTTTATTACAAGGGGCGCTAAAATTAGTTTCTAAAGTCGCTGAAAAAATCGCTTCAACACAATTGACAGAACAAACATTTGAAGCAATACAACAAAATCTAGCATTAGCACAGCAAACAATCGTTTACATCATATTAATATTCGCAGTATTTTTGCTTTTGCTTTTAATAATATACTCAATATTGAAATATTTTGTTTGGCTAAAACTACTTAAACAAAAATTCAACAAGAAAAAATTGCTTAAGTTTTTTGCATTAAACTTATTATGGTGGCTGATGTGGGGAATATTATATTATATTTTTGCACCGAAAGAAGATGCTTTCGCTGGACAAATAGCAGTATCACTAATTCCTACAATATTCCTTGTATTTTACATATATATGACAACATTTTTGCATTACAATATGCTGAAAACAAACAAAATAAAACAAAGCTTTGCAAAAGGAATACAAAGTCTGACATTAATATCAAAATGCCTCAATCCAATAAGCTACATTATCTTTATTTATTTTTTAATTGCAGTAATACTTTCATTATTATCATTAACTTTAACGCCAACAACAACATTTTACATACAAGCATTATTGTTAGCGCTTCTTGTAGTGTGGCTGAGAAATTATTTGAAAACATTTATTGAAAAATTTAAACTTTAGGGGAACAAGGGGGTAGACTTTGCTGCCAATTCGCTTGACTGCAAAGTTTATTTGAGTGGCGACATCCCCGAAGGGGGCAACCCCCTGTCGCGGTTAGCAAGACTATAAAAGTAAGCTCAAAAAAGGCAGCAAAAGTAAAAAAAGGGGTAATATGAGAAAAGGACAACTAACAATATTCATAATCTTAGGTTTAATCTTAATAATCACAATAGGAATGGTTCTATACTTTGTAACGACAGAAGCTGCTAAGCCCTGGAGAACTGCACCAAGTGTTCCCAGTGACGTAAGACCAGTATTTGACATGGTAAATGACTGTGCAAAAAATGCACTAAAACAAGGACTAATAATACAAGGACTGCAAGGAGGATACATAGAAATCCCTGCATTTGTGTTAAGCAATCCAGATTCTTACATCAATGCAGATTCATTAGGAGTTGTGAAAGTTCCATTCTGGTATTATGAAACAGAAAACAGAATACCTAGTTATGGACTAATGCAAACACAACTAGCTAGATACATAAAACAAGAAATACAAACCTGTGTTAACTTTCAAGCATTAGCGCCATCCCAAATGGTGCAAATATTAGAAGAACCAGATGTTTTAGTGACATATGCAGAAGAAGAAGTAGTGGCAGAAATAAAATGGCCGCTAAACATAAACACACAACAAAGAACAGTCATGCATTCTGAATACTTTGCATTGCAAGAATCAAGATACAGAGAAATGTATGATACAGCAGTACAAATCCTGGCAGAAGAAAACAAACAAAAATGGCTGGAAAAACTTACAATAGACATGATGAGTGGAGACGACAAAATACCATTAGGAGGAATGGAAGCAGGATGCACACAAAAGAAATGGAACCTAGAAACAGTGCAAGAAAGAATGAAAAAAATATTATTCTACACAATACCTATGATAAGAATCAAAAATACTCCTCAACCAGCGCCGCTAGCAGCGCAAAGAGTATATGACGAATTAAAAAGTAAAGGAGAAGACATCACAGAAGACTTGATCAAAGGAAAAATAAGTTCAGTAGAAATTGAAGGAGATATTCCTGCAGATGTGTATGAAATAAACAAGATGACATTTGATCCAAAACTTTCAAGCACAGACTTGAAAGTCAAATTTGTTTATGACCCTTCACAATTATTAATGAGCGCTCTTCCTCACGACGGCAAATGGCTAAAAAGTGAGGTGGCAAAAGGATCAAAAAACTTAATACCATTTTTCTGCATGAACCAATGGCACTTCACATATGATATAATATATCCTCTAAAAGTCATAGTAAAAGACGACAAAGCATTTGACAATCAAGGATTTGTATTTCAATTTGGAACGCCAGTAATAATAAGTGACAATGCGCCTGAAAGAGTTAACTTTGGCATGAGACAATTTGAACCAATGTATATTGGCTCAGGATTTTGTGAAGAACAAGGGGAAAGAGAAATAAAAATCAAAGTACTAGGCTTTGAACCATACAGCCCAGTTGGCATACCTCTTGAAGAAGTAAACATAACATTAGAATGTATGAGCATAGACTGCGAAATGGGTGAGACACAAGTACAAAGCAACGGGGATATTGAATTAAGAACAAATGTTCCTCAAGGCTGCGGCAATCCAAGAGTACTTGCAACAAAAAAAGGATATCTTGACTCAGCACAATGGCTTACACAAGACACACTGGATATATACCTGAAAAAACTACAGGCATTAAAACCAGAATTTGTGATACATCCATATCAATCAAACATGAGACAATGGCAGACAGACCAAAACCGATTCAAACTAAAAGACAAAGAAAGAATTATGCTGTCATTAAAACTAAAAGGAACAGATTATGAACAATATAAAATCTTCCCAGAAGATGAAACTCTGGACTTTGTACTAGATGATGCGCGATATGAACTAGAAATGTATCTAGTAGCAGGAGACATGATAATAGGAGGATACCAAAAAGAAAATTATGGAGTAAGTTATCATGATTTATTAGGCAAAGATAAAATACAATTAAATTTGGTTGAATACAGACCAAACCCTTCAAGAGAACAAGACCTGCAGAACCTGCTCGCATTTTTAGATAAAGGATATTATGACGCTACAACAAAATACCAAACAGCACTGCTGCCAATAATAAAATGAAAATAAAAATAAAAAACATCATGATCCTCATTATCATAGCACTAGCAATATCAGTATTAGCACAACCTGATTTTATCACAAATGTAGTTTTCACACACACAGAAACCACAACAACAGTATCCTGGAACACAGACATCGCAACAAATGCAACATTTGAATATGGATACGGCTCTTTTAAGGAAATTTTAGGCGAAGCATACCAAGACAAGAAAACACATCATGAATTTACATTTAATACAGAACAAAGAGAATACGTCTATAAAATACTAAGCTGCACAGAATTGCTTACCCCTGATTGTGCATTGAGAGAAGGAACATTCACAGTAAAAGAATTCTATCTAGATTTAGATGTGCCTGAAGTAGCAAAAAGCACAAGCATCGAGATAAAAGGAAAAACAATTCCTGAGACAACAATAAGAGTATTTGTTAATGGCATAGAAAAGAAAAACATCCTGACAAAAGAAGAATTATTCACAATAACCAACATAGCATTAACAAAAGATACAAACAAATTGAAAATAACTGCAATAAATATAGGAGGACAGGAACTAACAAAAGAATTCACAGTCAAAGTTGACACAAAACCTCCTCAATTAGAAATTAAAATAGAAGATGTAACGACCCAAAAAATAATTGAACTTAATGGATATGTGAATGAACCAGTAACACTGATAATACAAATCAATAAAGAAGATAGTGATGAATCACGAACAAAAAACAAAAGTGTTGAAGGAAACTTTACAATCCCAATAGATTTATTTGAAGGAAAAAATGAAGTAATCATAACTGCAAAAGATGAAGCAGGATTTAGAACAATCACAAAGAAAGAAATAATGTATGACTCAGGACCTCCTCAATTCATTGAAACAAATCTCGAAGAATTAACCCCTTCATACAAAAAAGCAGTAATAGTAAGAGGAAAATTAAATGAAAAAGCAAGCGTGACAGTATTCTTGAACGGCAAAGCAGAAAAAACAGTTCTAACAGAAAATGATGGAACATTTGCAGCACAAATTGTTCTAAAAACAACAGGAGCAGGCATGACCTCAAGTGAAATGAGAGCAACACTGCAAGCAGGAGGAGGTTATGCAAACAAAATCAAATTACAGGCTGTTGATGCAGTAGGATTAATGACAGAAACACCAGAAAGCATAGTAGAATATGCAATATGCGGTTACGGCACGTGGTTTGAATCACGAATCTCAACACCAATACCTGATATACTAACTCCAAGATTAATGTTTGAAGGAATGCAGCAAATAGGACTTGCATTTGAACTAGAATACAAAGGCGTAAACAAAATAAGACTAAGATCAAACGCAATAAAAGCAAATGCAATGATGCTCAGCCCAGCAGTTGCAAACCAATATGATAATGGATGGGTCAACATAAACACAATAGCAACACCTGTTCGAGGATATGAAAATGAAAAAGTAAAAGGATATATACAATTTAATTTTAATCCACTAGACTTACTTTCAGACGATCCAGAAGCACTAACCTCAGACAGGTTAATGGAATTAAGCAATCATAGAGAAGGAAACTGCCTTGTTCCAGGATTTGGCTGCGGAAGATTTATGCTCGAGTTAGAGATTCCATTCCAAGAAGTTAAGAAAAGATGGGTAACAGATCCATACTCAGGAGAAAGTGTAGAAGAAGAAATAAGCGAGAATAAAGTACAAAAAATATGCATAGAACAAGAAATGATGATAGACAAACTAATCCCTGCTGACATAATACCATCAGGAGCATTAGAATTCTTATCAAGGCGTTTTGGAGATATAATAAAAGGAATAGACTTTATACTAAAACCAATAGAAACAGTCGGAAAAGTAGCAACAATAGGCTGCTTAGCAGGAAATGTATTAATGTATGTCTTTCAAGTTCAAAAAACATTAAACTGCGAATTAAATGCAGCAGCAAGTTTCCTATCAGGAAAAGGATTTAATCCAAACATAGCAAAATCAGGAATGTGCGAAATTTACACAGGAGAAACACAAACAAACTGTAAATCCTGCCAAGATGCAGTAGAAACTTATAATCAAGTAAAATCAATCTATCAACAAGTATGTGACAGAGTAGCTTGTCCAGACGCCCCAACATTACAAACATACATCAAAAGACAGCAAAACAGAATAAGCGAGATAAAAAATATTCCAAAAAATGCAGAAACAGCAAAATACGCCATTGACGGGAAAATATACCAAGGCAGTGACTGTGCGGCATGGATAAAACAAAACAAAAAAGGAGTAAAAGGAAAATTAATGATTAGCAATGACGAAGTAAAAAAAATATATGGAAACTATCTAAAACATCAAGATGACGGAGAAAAAGAAAAAATAACAGGACTGAGCTGCTCAGGAATTCATCCAGCAACTGCAGAATGCTGTGGATATGAATACATGGACACCTGGGGCAGCGCATGCGGACTAAGTAAACTAGAATTTTTAGACACATTTGACGAAATAAAAGAAAGCACATGCCTAAGTTCAGAAAGAGTAGGACAAAACAAATTTGAAGTAGGCAAAGAAAAAGTAGAATGCAACAAATTATGGAACTCTGTTGCAGGATTCTGCGAAGCAAAAGGAGGGCCAACACCAGAAACATACAAGATTGTGAAGTTTAGTGACGATAAAATAAAAGAATTAGGATTATCAGAATTCAGCCCAGAACAAATGCTCTATGTGTTTGTCATACCATTAACAGAAGAACAAAAAGTGCTAATGAGCTTAACAAAATCAACAAGCCTTTACACAGTAAAACTAGGATATGTAGTAGAAGTTCTTAACTTCCAAAAAAGCGAGCAATCAGGAATAATTGCAGAAGGAAAAAGACATTACTTAAATGCAAAACTAGAAGCAATAGAACTAGAAGCAGCAGAGGCTGACACATTCTTCACACCAGAAATAATAGAAGAATATTACGCAACAGGAAAAATAAAAAATATTGAAGGATTCCAAAAAGCATTATGTACTGCAGCAGGCAAAGGTGCTTCATGCATAACAAAAGCAAGAGCCACAGAATTATATGAAAGCATAATCACAAAAATAGGTTCAGAAGACAAAGAATACATTGTCAGACCATCAAGTGGACTATTGCGTTCAGGACAATGCATCTGCCTGCCAGGCATGGTAGCTAATTTGAAATTATGGAAAAACATACTAACTGCATCCAAAAACTGCTTTGATGTTGTAAGAACAACAGGAGAAGGAAGCGAAGGAGTATGCCAAGCAGTACTAGAGACATATGTGTGTGATTTAATATTTAATGTAGTAAAATGTTTCTCAGAAAAATACAGCATGCCAAAAGCAAATAAAAGAGTAGAAATAGGAGGCGTAGAAAATGTATTAACAGCATTAACAACATCAGCGAGTAATGTAGGCAGAGATGTAGAAGAAAGATACGGCGGAACAGGATTATACAAAGCAATGTTTGTAGACAGGAAGTTAGTGCACAGCATGTGCTCATTTGCATTTACAGGCACGTGGAGCCTAGATCCAGACGTTCTGTTTGATATGTCATTAGAAGAAGTACCAATAGACAGCTCAGCAGTAATATTCCCTTGCTCAAGAAGATTCATAGGATATGATCCATCAAGTTATCCTGTAAAAGGATCAGCAAAATGGCTTTATCATTTTGGAATAATGATCGCGCCAGGAAGCGATCTTAACTTAAGATTAAAATTAAAATGCAGCCAAGGATATAAATGCAAAGAAACAGACGGCTTCCTTAAAGGAGAATGCGACTGCAGGCAAGGAGAAAAAGAATTAGAAGTCACTCCGCCAGAAATAGCAGGAACAATAAGCAAATATGATATATTAAACAAAGAATTATTCATACCATTACAAGGCGACCAAAGCATGGTTAGATATGACACGGCAGAATTATCCTGGAGCTGGACAGATCCAAACGGACAATTCAGAGATGATTCAGTAACTTGTTCAATAGGTCAGACAGGAACACATCCTCCAAACTTTTGCGCATTTGACCTCTTTACCTTGAGCTTTAGATGTGTATTTGGAGAACAAGAAGGAGGAGTAATGTTTAGAGATTTAACAATCAAAGCACCTCATACAATAAAACAAAACAAAAAAGAAATAACAATATTCACTATAAAAGATAAGTTTGAAGCAGAACTTGCAATAAGCCAGGATTATCCAAGTCCTCCAAAACCAGTATACAATAAATTCTTAGCATGGCAGATAAAAGATGCAAAAGGAAGAATAGTTACACAAAAAGATCCTGCAAGTGAAACATTTGCTGGAAAAACAATACTAAACACTAATGGAGATTATACAGTAAGCACATTAGATGCGGGAATAGGAAATATATTTGTAACAAAAGAATGGATGGGAGAGAAAACCATCGGCATGAGAATTTTAGAATGGGACAAAGACAAAGAAACAGCAAAAATGTCTGACACATTATCACAATCTGACATTCGCTTGAGTTTTATTCGTCCAGGAGAACTGCAATTATTTGAAGAATTCAAAATAATTAGAGAAGAAAAACAACCTTATGCAGCAAGCATATCATATCTTTTAGTAATTGATGAAGAAAACGGAGAACTTGTTTATAGAATTCATGAATCAAAAGATTTAGAAGACAAAGTAAAAAATAGTGCATATGGTTTTGAATACACAGAAAGAATAAATCTTGACAAAGGAGATTATAAAACAAAAATAGTATTTATTGATAAAGCAAAAAACATAGAAGTCGTAATAAACCTTCCTGCAAAAGACAAAATAGGCAAGATAAAAGGAAAAAGAAAAGAATTCAAGATAATACAAACAATTGCAGGAGATATCTGTGCAGATGCAAAAACAAAATATCAACCTCAAAGATTTACAGTCATATTCCAGGCATATGATGCAGACAAATACGGCAATCCAACATCAATGCAAAGCATAGACCCTGTAATAGGCTCTCCAGTAGAGATGAAAAAAGAATTCTATGTTGTATGCGAGATTCCTGAAAAAGAAATTATTGAAGAAGCAACAGCAAATGACTTATTATTCCAAATAAGACAAGCATTAGATCCGCTAGACGGGTATATTAATGATGAAAAAGTAATAAGCGACAATATCAATGTATTTTTACAAAAAACAGACATGGCAAAAATCTATGTAGACATAACAAATTACATAGAAAGAGAAGCAGAACCATTAGAATCACAAGTAGAAGAAAAACTCTTAGAATTAATAGATAAATATAATGCGTTAGCAAAAGAAACTGAAAAACTCCAAGCAGATGATTTAGCAAAAATACTTGATATATTAACAAGAAAACTGCAAAGATTTAATGAAGTTAAGAAAAATGATGCTGACATCAAAGCTTATTTGAAAGGAGTCATAGATTTAATTGAAGATGCACAAAAAGAAAAAGAAAAAGTCCTCACAGAAGCAGAGAGATTAACGGGAGTGGCATTGCCTCCAAAAGCAAGCGAAGGAGAAGCAATAGCAAAAATAAAAGAAATAGCGATTGATACAATAATTGCAAAAAGCAAGTCTGCAAGAGGGCAATTAAAAGAAGTCCTGCCTGCAATACAAACTGGAAAATATTACACTCCTGCAGATACTGCAAGAGACCACATAAATACTTATTTTACAGAATTAGCGAGGGCAGAAAAACAAATAACAGAACTATTGGAATCAGTTAAAACAACATCACAATTAACAGAGATAAACAAATTCATGAAAAATTTAGCAACAAAAAAACAAATAATAGATGATTTAAAGAAAAACATATTGAAGAAATCAAGTGAAGAAAGTGTTAAGCAAAACATACAAAAAACAATAAATGAAATAGCAGAAATAGAAATAAGAGCAATGCTGTATGTAGGCAAAATAACTTACTTTAAAAACACTCTAAATTTCTTATTCAATAATATAGACGCTGAAAAAGAACTAAGAATCAAACGAAATGCAGGACAGGCAACAAAAAATCAAATTCAAAAAACAGAAATCAAATTCTTAAGAGAACTTCAAAAAAATTATTATGAACTGCCGCAAACATTAAATGATTTAAAACTGAATAATGAATGGAAAAAACAAATGAATGCCTTTGACATGGAATTAAGGAAATGCATGAATAATTATCAGCAGAACTGTTTGGATAATCTAATAATAGTCAAAGAAAATCTAAAAACCAGTGTAGTATTAATAAGATTGGAGTTTAAAGGAGAAATAAAACCTGCTGTAAAACCATCTCCAAAAGCATTAAACTCTGAGATGAAAAGATACACTCAAACCGCAGATGATGCAAAAGTATTTATTTTGGATATCTTGAAAAATTCAAAAGATTATGTTTCAGGACAAAATATGGCCGATAATCTCCAATACTTAAAAGGAAAAATAAAAGCTTACAAAGCAAAATTATCAGATATTCATCACGGATATCAACTACAACAATTAAATAATATTATTGCTGCCCTAGATAGCATCACTCCAGAACAAACTGGCAAATACCGTATGGAACAATATGTAAATGAAACTCTAAAAATTCCTGCTCATTTAATCAGCAAAAGCATAATTGAAAGAGAACAGCAAGTGAAAAAAGATCTTTTATACACAGAAGAGTCAGACCTTGCATTGATGAGAAATGTTCTGCCAGAAGAATACAAATTATGGATTTATCTAGCAGACAATGGAGATCTTTGGGGAGTGTTAACATTAGAAGAAAACTTCCTTAAAGTCGCGAGTAATATAGGCTTGACAAGATTTGACAAATACCAAGAAAAAATAGATGAATGCAGAGCATACAAAGATTATGTGTGCACAGAAGAATTACTGCTGGAAATGATAAATGAAAAATACAACAGAGTAAATGAAATATTCAATTATTAACAAAACCTTTAAAAAAACACATTCCTTAAGGAGGATAAAATGCAAAGAGTAAAAAAAGTTGGTGTAACATCCGGAGCTTTAATTGTCATAATTCTTTTACTTGGTATAGCATCAACAAGCGACTCATTTCTAGGCAAAAGAACAGGACAGCAAATAATAGAAGCATGGGAGCCAATACCAGGATTATTTGGCACACAACAAATTGTCTCAGTTGGACAAGCAGGCACTTTGCCAGGAGTATATGAACTGCCAATGCAAACAGAAGTACAAAAAGCATTAATGCCAAATGATATTCAATTTTATGTACAAGGAATATTCACGCCCTCTACGATGTATGGAGAGATACAACTTTATGACGATATCATAAGAACATATGAAGGGAAATTCGGACCATATCCATATGATCCAGTAGAAAATCTCGTCATAAAAATGTGCGCACAAAACCAATATGAAAGCGATCCTCCAACATGCGAACAAATAATCACCACTGCATTTATAGAAGGATATGTTGTGTTTGGGTATGCAAACAAATATGATGAATACATTGGATATTATCCAAGAGATAAATACACAGCATTTTTTGAGATATACACAAAAGATGGAGAGTTCTTAAGCAAAAGCAATGTAGCAAAGGTTAGATTAGTTAGGAATATAGCGACTAATTAATGATTTTCTGATTATTCATACTTTAATTCAGCTTTACCTTTGTTCCAATCTACTTCAATAACTTCACAATTACCAAGGGGACGAATAGCAAAAACATTTTCAATAGGCACTTTTAGACAATGAATTAAAAGAGTAATAATAGTAGCACCATGACTTATAATAATTATATTCTCATCACCATGCTTATTTGCTAAATCTTTAAAGATTTTAACAACTCTTGACTGAAGTTCTCTCATACTTTCTCCGTTAGGAGCTTTCCAATCCATTCCTTGATGTTTAAATTGTTCTTCAATATCAGGCATAATTTTTAAGACTTCTTTTCTAGTAAGACCTATAAAATCACCAAAAGATCTTTCACGCAGATTATCAACCTTGATAATATCTAATTCATGGTGAGATGCAATTACTTCTGCAGTCTGCATTGCACGAACAAAAGGACTAGAATAAATTGTTGAAATTTTTAGATCTTTAAGTTTTTCAGCTACTTTTTTGGCTTGTTCTAAACCTGTTTCATTCAAAGGGGTAGAACTACTTTGATGTCTTTTATCTAAGTTATCCTGCGTTACGCCATGCCTGATAAGATAAATTTTTGTCATAAATAGGAAAATTAGCAAGTAATATTTAAATTTTTAGGAAAATTTTCAGAAAAAAGCATTAATTCTGAAAAATCTTTACTAATTGTTGAAAATAAATAGAAAATACGTGAATATTTTACTGTTTTCTCGTCGAAGATTGTTTTAAAGACAGAATCTATGTAAAATACATGATATACATCATACAAAACAAAAAAGATCTATATATCTGTTCAAATGAATACAAGCAAACAATATTTGACTTTCATGGAACTCTTGGATTAAGTGAAAGACTTGAAAAAGATGAAATAAAACAATTAAAGAAAAAGAAAACATTTGCAAAACTAGAAAATCATGTTCTAAAGAAAAACATACCAATAACTTTATGCGACTCAGAAGGAAGACTAAGAATAAGCAACAGCAGCGGAGTTTCAATAACAGAAACAGAAAATCCATTAGAATTATTAGCAAGACATGCAACAGATCACACACAATTAGGCCTTGTAACAGACAAAGGAACAAAAGTCTTGTATGGAAGAGACTTAAGATTAAAACAAATACCTGACTATTTCAAAGGATTTTTTGGAACAAGCGGCTCAAGAGTAGAACTTTCACACAAAATACACGAGGTATTAATAGATTATCTGCAAAATTTTGATTACAAACATGCTGAAAAATTAATAAGAACTTATACAAAACTGGATTTTGACTCCTTTATATCAAAACAATTGTTTACCTTCTTTAATTTACGAAAAAGAAACAAGCCAAAAAAAGACAAAAAACAACTTGGTAGAGTATTAGTAAATAATTCAAGACAAACACACGCAGCAGAAATATTATACACAATCAAAACAGCATTAAGCCTGCCTGCTTTCTCATACAAAAACATACCATTTATTGATGTAAGATGCCCGAAAAAAGACGAGAAAAAAGTAGAAAAAGAACTCAAACAACAGTTTGATGCATCAATAGCAAAAATAATAAAACTGCCAAAAATCAAAACAAAAAATGATGTTCTCACAAAATACAGGAACTTAATGCAAATCGGAGCATATGATGCTCAAAAAACAACAAAAGGACAGGGAGTTAATGTAGCAGTTATAGATACAGGAATAGATTATAATCACGAGCAATTAAAAAATAGATTTAGCAGCCTAAAAGGCTATGATTTCTTGCACGAGACCGCCACTCCTCAAGATGATAACGGACACGGCAGTCATGTAGCAGGGATAATTGCAGCAGATGAATTAGGAGTGGCACCTCAGTGCAATCTTTTTGCATTAAAAGTTCTAGATGCACGAGGATATGGCAATGAAGCAGACATATTAGCAGCAATTGACTGGGCAATAGAAAATGACATGCATGTATTAAACATGAGCTTAGGCAGCAATTATGCTTCAAATGCAGAGCACTCTGCTATTAATGCAGCATTACAACAAGGAATAATCATTGCGGCTGCAGCAGGAAATGATGGCAATACAAGTTATACATATCCCGCAAGTTATCAGGGAGTATTAAGCATAGCTGCTGTTGATTACATGAATAATCATTCTTGGTTTTCAAACAAAAATGATAGACTGTTTATTAGCGCACCAGGAGAAGACATATTTTCCTGCTATAAGAACAACAAATACAAAGAACTCTCAGGCACGAGCATGGCTACTCCTCATATTGCAGGCACATTAGCATTATTACTCTCCATAGAGCAAGAAGCTCATCTCGAGGAGGTATTAGAAGCGACTGCTCAAGAGCTGTCTGCAGGCCAAGATGCCCGCCTCTATGGAGCTGGCCTTGTCAGGGCAGATAAAGCAGTTGCTTCTATACTTCAACCAACATGAAAGGAACAATAGAATATCAAACTGGAAAAGAGGAAGAAGTTAAGCAATTATTGAAAGAATATGGTCTTGGCTATACTAGAAATTTGAAATTTTTGAATAGAATTGTTTTCAACTATAAAGAAAATGAAGAATTAAATGCAGTTGCGATGGCAATGAAAACAGGCAAATTATCATCATTAACTCTTGAAGAAAGAGTTTACACAATAAAAGAGGTAGAAGATTGAAGATTTTCAGAAGATTAATCGGATATGCTGCATTAGGATGTCTTTATTTCATAGGATATTGCAATGGTTATGATGACGGCAAACAAAAAAATGATTATTTGAAAAAAGTATGGAATGAGCAGAAAAAAGAAGTTCTGAATAAATTAGATGAGCTTACAGACGATGCTTATTCTTCTATTAAAGAACTCATAAAAGAAAATGGAGGAAAATAAAATGGATTATCAAAATAAAATTAATACAAATGGAGACCCAAACAAAAATAAATTATGCGCACAATATGATACTTTTCATCAAGAAGAACTCGAAGAATTTATTTATTCAAACAGACATCAAGAACAAACAGTTCATTTGGCATTAGAAGGATTAGTAGAAAATGAACAATCAGCATTAATCAAAGCTTTTGTAGATGAATCAGGCAGAGTTGAAGAAAAATATTCAATATTTCATAAGACTTACCTTGGAGTGCTGAAAAAAATCCGAACAAAATGGCATAATAATGTAAAAATGAACTTAGACGATAGAATAATTGACAAATGCGCAAAAGAAAAATTAAAAGCGCTAGAAGAAGTAAAAGAAACAGCAAGAGATCTTACTAATGAAACAAACAGCAAAAGAAATGAATATTTTGATAAACAGCTAGATTTAGAAATTGCAGCATCAGTAGAATTAAGCAATGCAAAAAGGTGCAAAGAATTAAGAAAAAAATGCCAAAATTATATTGTAAAATTAAACAAAGAATTAAAGCGAAAATTAGAAAATAATGAATATGAAGATATAGACTATCTGCGTCAATCAAATAAACAAGCAAAAAGAGACCTTGAACATATAGATGTCGCATATGAACAATCAAATGTTAATGCAGAATCAATACATAGAAGGCTGCTTATAATATTTCCAGCATATGTGCAGTTAGATCTATATGCAACAGCACTTGCTCAACAAGCAGTACACTTAAAAAATGCGTATGAATTTTATTACAACTTGTTCTATGATCTTAAAGACTTGAAATCACAAAAATTAATAGAATTTAAGAACTGGAATGATGGTTTTGAAAATTTTCTAGAGCAACACAATAAACAAGCAGAAGAAAATGCTCAGAAAATACTATCAATATTAGGAGCAAAGAAAAAGCAAACAAGCTTATCTAGCTGGAAAGAAGCATTAAAATTATTCAAAAACGCCAAGAACAAGCTGCAAGATAAAAAGTTTGAACAGTTAGAAAGTGAACAGCAAAGAATGAGTGAATTAGAACTCAAATATAACAAAAACTTTGATGAAGAAGAGTTTGACAGAGAAGAATTAATTAAGATAAAAACTAGCTAACTTTTTTTATCTTTTAACCCTTTAAACAATAAAGAATAAGCGCTGATTAATTACCGCAACTAACATATTTTTGAGCATAATTAGGGTTGTTTTCGTATTTTTTAAATTCAGGAGAATTCTCCATTTCTTTTCCAAAAACTACTCCTAACTCTTCCTTATTCCAGATCTGATAAGGATTATTAATTTCTTCGATTTTTATCTCTAATTCTTCAGCTTTCTCTCTATCTATAAATGCAATAAATTCCGGCATAACTATTGAGGAATAGTTATTAATTTAAAAATGTTTTGTTTTAAATGTAGGGGTTCTAACAAAACACTAATTAAAATAAAAGAAAAAATTAAGGATAATTTAAGGCAGTAGTTAACTTTTTTTATCTTTTAATCCTTTAAACAAAGCTTCAGCTATTTTAGAATCTGTAGGATCTATAGGTTCAGGCTCTTCAGTCTCTTGAGTTGAATCTTCAACAAGAACAGGACCTGAAGTTGAAGCTAAAGCATCATCTTGAACCTCGACATTCTGTTGATTAATAGCCTGTTTTGTAGCATTCATAAACACAATAACCATGACAATAACAATAAAAGCAACAGCAGCAGCTACAACAATATTTCTGCCATTAATGATGCTGTGCTTTTCTTTTTCAACAGCGTGTTCTTCAATTTTCTCTTCAATCACTTCAGGCAGTTTAACTTCTTCCTTAACAATCTTTTTCTTAACTTTCTTTTTAGTTGGTTTTTTCTTTTTAACAGGCGCATCAACTTTAATCTTAACTTTAGAAGCCTTAGCCATAACAGCAGCTTCTTTCTTCGCAATAAGTTCTTCCTGCGCTTTTTTCTTTTTTTCCTTATCTTCAACTTCTTTAGCAGCTTGATCTAATTCTTCATTAAACTCTTTAGGATAATAATCAAGGTCAGCTTCACTAAGACTTTCGTCTTCTACTTTGCTGTCTACCTCAAAAGAATAAGCATCTGGTGATTGAAACTCCTGAAATTCCTCTTCAGGCTCTTGCTCTAAATCTTTATCTTTTTCAAAATCCTTTGCCATTGCAAAGCAGGAGAGAATAAGTAGTAAATAAAGCTTTTGGAAATTTAGCCTCAATAACAAAGCTTATAAATTACCGGTAAATAATAACTCGTATGAACTTCCAACACTTAGTAAAAATAGAAGATTCACAACAATACATAGATATAGCGTTCAATGCAGCTGCAAAAAAAGCACATCAAGAAAGATTGAAGAAAAAAGGAGTCAAACATCAGACAAGAATAGAAAAATCAAAAAGAATGGAACTTCTTAGAGTAGATATTGTCACTAAAAGCTTAGTTAATTTGTTAAAAGGAATCATAGAAAGTTTTCCGGTGATTGACAATCTAGATATTTTCTATCAAGAATTAATCAAAACAACAATGGAATATGTAAGATTAAAAAAATCATTAGGCGCAGTAGTCTGGGCGATAGAAAAAATAAGATATTTTAATCGAGAATACAGGGAAAAAATCAAACGAAGCAGATCAATAACGCATATGAATGATGCTAGAAAACAATTCTATGGCAGAGTCGCATCTGTGATAAAACAAATCAGAAAAGAATTCGACTATTTAGAAAATGCAAGAAAAATAATGAAAAACTTTCCAGCGGTTAAGACTGACATTGATACAATCGTGATAGCAGGTTTTCCAAATGTCGGCAAAAGCACTTTGTTAAAAGCAATCACTGGTAGTGAACCAAAAATAGCAAGCTATCCATTCACAACACAAAGATTAATGTTAGGTTATTATAAAGATGAAGATGTTAAAATTCAACTTATAGATACTCCAGGATTGCTAGACCGACCTTTGAAGAAAAGAAATATTATTGAGAAACAAGCAATACTTGCTTTAAAGCATTTAGCCAAAACAATGCTGTTTATCTTTGATGTAAGTGAAGAAAGTGCCCATAGTTTTGAAGAGCAGGAGAAGTTATTAAAAGATTTGAAAAAAGAATTTAAGGTCAAGGAAACAATTCTTGTGAATAAAGCAGATATTTCTCATGAAGAAGATTTAAAACAAGTGAAGAAAAGATATCCTAAAGCAATATTTTGCTCAGCGAAAAAGCGTAAGGGCGTTACAGAATTACTGAATATATTGAAAGATATAATTAAGGAAAATTAATTAGAAAACTTATTAAATATATACTTTCTTAATCATAACAATGAAAAGAGGCCGAACTTTTAATACATTATTCATGCTTGCTTCTTTAGATGGAAAAATCTCTACAGGTGATGTTGACAAAAGAGATGTTGATAAAGACTTTCCAAGGATAAAAGGAGTAAAAGAAGGGCTTCATCAATATTATGCTCTAGAGAAAAAGACAGATTTACATTCGTTAAATACTGGCAGAGTTATGGCAAAGATTGGTGTTAACACTGATAAATGTCCTATCAACTGTCCTCGTGTGAATTTTATAATAGTTGATAATAAATACCTGAAGAAAAAGGGTGTTGCAAATCTAATTAAGAATACTAAGAAACTTTATCTTGTCACAACAAACAAAAATCATCCTGCATTTAAAGTTAAAGATAAATTAGAACTTATTTACTATCCTAATAAAATTGATTTTAAGGATCTTTTTAAGAAATTAAAACAAAAATATAAAATAAATCATGTAACAATTCAATCTGGAGGCACTTTAAATGCTTCTTTAGTTAGGAATGGATTGATAGATAGAATTTCTTTTGTTATTGCTCCAGCTCTTATTGGAGGCAAGGATACAAGCACTTTGATGGATGGAAAATCCTTACGTACTGAACAGGATTTAAAACAAATTAAAGCACTCAAATTAAGAAAGTGTGAAAAATTGAAAAATTCTTATTTGTATATAGTTTATGATGTTATTTAATGCACTGCTTTACTATTGAGTGAGGCAAAAAACTTAAAATAGCTGAATATTACTTATTCTTAATGGCGATAGGAATAGATTTATTGCTATTTATTGTATCTTGTCTGGTATTAGTTTTCTCAGGAGTTTTATTAGTAAAAACATTAACAGTACTTTCTTTAGCATTAAGATTAAGCGGATTTGTAGTAAGCTTTGTTCTAATGGCAATTTCAACAAGTTTGCCAGAACTATTTGTAGGTGTTACAGCAGCAATGCAAAAGAATTCAGCACTATCATTAGGAACAGTCATAGGAAGCAACATAGCAAACCTAACATTAGTAGGAGGAATGATGATTATCTTTGCAAGAGGGTTTAAATCAGATAAAGACTCAAGAAAAGGCAGCTGGTTTATGCTATTGTTAGCAGCACTTCCAATGGTATTGATGTTCATAGGTAATGAACTTTCAAGAATTGACGGAATCATATTATTAGTAGTATTTGCAGGATATATGATTTTTCTTTTATCAAGAAAAAGAGACCATCACTTTAAAGACAAAGTTGGAGCGCCAAAAGCATTATTAGCAATGCTAGTCTTTATAGCGTCATTATTCCTGCTTTATTATTCAGCAAAATTTGCAGTAAAATACGCTTCTTCAATGGCATTTGACTTAATGCTGCCTCCAATAATAATTGGATTATTCTTCATAGCATTAGGAACAAGCCTGCCCGAATTAGTATTTGGAACAATTGCGGCGAGGCAAAGAAAACCAGACCTTGCTTTAGGCAATCTAATAGGCAGTGTAATAGCAAATTCCTTATTAATACTAGGAGTTACAGCAGTCATTTATCCTATAACTGCTAATTTTTTCCTTTATTTGACAAGCGCAGTATTCATGATGGCAATCATATTCTTATTTGTAGTATTCTTAAACACTGATAGAGAGCTTTCGTGGAGAGAAGGAATGGCTCTTGTGATATTTTACGTCTTATTCTTGATTATAGAGCTAAATATACCTAGATTTCTAACTTAGTAACCGAAAGCTTTAAATAGTTTGCTATTCCTAGCTTTAAAAGCTTAACTATTATGTAGAATATATTAGGGTGGAAAAAATGCTTAACATAACTAAATGTCCAGAGTGTGGAAGTAAAAATCTATTAATCAATAGAGAAAAAGGCGAAGTTACTTGCAAATCTTGTGGTCTTGTTGTAGAAGATAAAATGGTAGATCACGGCCAAGACTGGCGTGATTTTGAAGATGACTCAGGCACAAGCAAGAGAAGAACAGGCGCGCCTATGACTTATACGCAATATGATCAAGGCTTAGGAACAGAAGTAGGCCAGAGTGCTGATTTAAGCAAACTAGGAGCAAAAGACAGAAACAAATTCTTTAGATTAAGAAAATGGCAGTACAGAATAAGCACTGCAATTGAAAGAAACTTGAAGTTGGCTTTAGCTGAGTTGAAAAGAGTTTCTAGTTATTTGAAGCTTCCTAAGAGTGTAGAAGAAGAAGCCGCTATGATATACACACAAGCAGTTCAAAGAGGCTTAGTAAGAGGTAGAAGTATGGAGAGTGTAGTTGCAGGAACACTTTATGCAGCTTGCAGAAGACACGAAGTACCTAGAACACTTGATGAATTATCTGAGGCTTCTGGAATTGAGAAAAAAGAAATAGGAAGAACTTATAGATTTGTAGCAAGAGAACTTGGAATAAGTATACAACCAAGCAATCCAATAGATTACATAGCAAGATTTGCATCAAGCTTAAAGCTAAATCCAGAAACACAAAGTAAATCTGTAGAAATTCTTGAAATGGCACAAAATAAAGAATTAACTTCTGGAAGAGGTCCAACAGGTATTGCTGCTGCTGCACTGTATGTAGCTGCATTAATGCATGGTGAGAAGAGAACTCAAAGAGAAGTAGCAGATGTTGCAGGTGTGACAGAAGTTACAATCAGAAACAGATACAAAGAATTGCTTGAAAAGCTAAAATTAGAGAAACATATCAAGAAACAGAAAAAGAAAAGAAGATAATTCTTTTTTCTTATTTTTTAAAATTATTCTCAACCCAAGCACTTAATTCTTCTTGACATTCTTTCATAGAAGGTCTTTTCTCAGGACGGAAACTTAACATTCTTATTGTGAGATTTTTAATTGTATCATCTATTTTAAGACGAGGATTATCAAAAGACCAATCATTGAAATCTTTATTATTTTGTGTAAAATCAAACCATCTCCAAAATTTATCATCATTTGTTAGTGTTGCTTTATCAATATCGTTTAACCGCACCGCACTAGCCTCATTTCCAGTGATTATCTCATAAATACTTGCGCCGCAAGAATAAATATCATTTGTTATCGCAATTTCATTATTCATTTGCTCAGGAGCCATATGACTTACACTTCCAATAATCCAACCCTGCGGAAACCTATACTTAGAACTAGATAATAATTCAAAATCAATTAATTTAGTCACATCATTTTTAGCAATCATAAAGTTTGTTTGTTTAACATCTTTATGACAAAAATCTTTATCGCCAAGATAAATTAAAGCATTCATCCCTTCTTTCAAAAAAAATAAAGCTTTTTCAAAATAATTATTTTTCGCATAATCTTCTATTGTTTTTTCACCACAATACTCAGAAATAATATAGTTCTCGCCAACTTCAAAAACTTTCATAAGATTAACATGGTTTAATTCAGGCAGTTTCCATAATATTTCCTGAAAAGGGAGTTTTTCAAAAATAGAGCTTTCTTCTTTATTTCTAGGACAAAAATGTTTTAAAACTGCTTTTTCATCTTTATATTCAATCAAATAAACAGAAGTGTAATATTTTTGCTTGAGTCTATTTATAATTTTAATATCTAAAGGGATTTGGCTTTCAATTTGAGCAAATCCATCAAAAGTATTCAAGCCATTAGGTTTAGGCTGGAAATTATTCTTTCCATTGTATTTATCGTTCATTTTACCTCGCTGTATTTACTAGAATTCAGGGCTGTTTTTTAAAAGTTGCTAATTTTTCCGCATTTTAAAGAAAACAAAACTTACCATTACAAAGACTAACATTATCTTAAAGACGCTAAACAAAACCATAGAAGTTCCTGTCTTGAACGCTTTAGTCAAAATAGCTCCTCCTGCTGGATTAACGTCTTTAACCAAACTTAAACTAAGAATAACTAAAACAATCAAAAGAAAAAACATCCAAAAAATATTCCACTTTTTATTCATTTTATCAACTGTTTTATCTTAGGAAAATATTCTTTATCCTGCTTATAATTAACTGCTACTTTAATTATTTTATCTCTAGTAAAAGTGAACTTTTTCTTCCTGAATAAAGTCATTCTATTTATTAAAAATTGGCAGAATTGAGTCACATTATGAGGTTTTTTTGTCTTGTAAGTGCGTTCAAAATCAATCAAAACAGGAACTGCATCTTTTTTAATTAAAACATTAGTCAAAGGACGGTGCATCTCTTCTTTATTTATCTTTAATTGATCTAACTTAAAACATTGATCAAAAATATTCAAAATAACTTTCTTTAATTTTGTCTTAGGAGCTTTTTCCATCCAATCCCTGAAAGTTTTACCTTCAATAAACTTGTAAACAAGAAAACCTTTATCTGCAAACAAAAACTCAGGACCTATTTTGTGTTTATTAACAATTTTTAACCACTTGGTCTCTTTCTTAATAGCATTCTTAGCTTCAGAATATTTTCTTTTAGTTTTGATTGCAACTTTTTTACTTTTAAGCCTGCCAGAATGAATCATTCCCCTCCAGCCTTTTGCAAAAAACTTTATATTTTTCACACCTTTTTTCTCTAATTCATTAAAAATATCGGCTTTTTCCAGTTTATAGACAAATAATTCCTCAAAAAAAAGACTTTTAATCCTCAACAATTTATATTTATAAAATTCCTTGTCAGCAAAATCAAGAATAACATCTGGCTTAGACAAAGAAGAAAATAACAGCAAAATAATTCCGTCAGGCTTTAAATAATCCTTTGCGCTCTTAAGAAATTCTAAAATAATCTCATAACCTCTCTCTCCGCCTTCAATAGTAGGCATCCTGATTTTACTTTTCTTCGGCAGATAAGGAGGATTAAAAATAATAGTATCAAAGAACTTATAATATTTTTTTCCTAATTTATTGAATAAATTACTCTGAATCCAGGTAATTCTCTTATTTTGTTTTTTGCATTCGTTGAGTGCTTTCCTGCTAATATCAACACCAACAATTTTATTCACATTTCTTTTAGTAAAAGCAGCTAAAGCCTGAATGCCAGAACCAGTACCCATATCAAGAACATTACCTTTTGCGTGACGGAATACCATCTCTTTCATCAAATCACTATCTTCTAAGGGCTCGTATATCTCGCTAACTTCCATAATTCACCTCTTTTGATGGTTTAAAGCTTAGTATTATTTAAAGTTTATTCTATAAACTAGAAATTAATAAAAATCAATCTTTTTATCTTACTTTTTCATGGAAAAAGAAGAATGGTTTGAAAGAATTGGTGCGGAAAATACTGATCATGTAAATGAATTTGTATATAGATTACTTGAATTTTCAAAAAATCCTGAATATTCAAGACTCTTTAATACTTGCGGACTTTATTCAGTAGGCAGTTCTGTGATGCCTGATAAAGATGAATTTAATGATATTGACATAACTTTAGTAGGATTAGATTTTAGAGCAGTTTTTGATTATGATGATTCAATAGATTCTTTTTGTCTTTCAAAACTCGAAGAAAGTGATTTGATAGATGATTTAGTTAGATTTATTGAGAGAAATACTTACTATGCAATACAAGAGATGGGAATCTCTCCGTTTGCACCTTATAATAAAAAAGAAAATATAAATTACATAACTGCAAGAGCATTAATCACTCCTGAACTAAATGCTACTCAAATTGATTTCTTAATTCATGGAGAAAATCTTTTTGTTCCTTATTGGAAAGAAAATTTCCAAAAACCTAAAAATTGGCCTTATATCATCCTTCATGAATGGGAAAAAGCAGATTCTAAAAATTGGTTTGAAAGATTTATTCCTCCTGGAAAAATGAATTTAGCTTTACCTGGATTTATTGATAAATTAGGCAAAAAAAGAGCGGATATTCTTAAATTTTTGAGTTAACAAACAGGAATATTCTCAACAGTCTTTGCCTGTTCAGAACAGAAATAAACCTTGTCAATCAAGAAAATTTTAGGAGTAAACTTGACTTGTTTTATCTGGCCTATAGTCTCAAAATAAAACTCTGTCTTAGCTGCATTTTCTTTAAGTAAAGGAGTTTTTAATATCTCTTCATTGACACTAACACCATCTGTGCCGACAACTCTTGCATGAATATTAAAGATATCAACATCAGGTCCGTTATCAAACCAAGCTTGAATAGTATTACTGTTCTTTAAACAAATCTGAGGAACCCCTCCAATCTTGATAATATTCAAATCAGCTAAACCACAGCCGCTTTTGACTTCCTGCAGACCCTGAACAAACTCTGCCTTGTTCTCAATGTAATCCTGACCCCAACTCATAACTAATGCTCCAAGAGCAACTGAGAAAGCAACAAGTAATACTGTAGCGATTAATGGGCTTATTCCTTTACGTCCTAACATATTATTCCTCTTTTTTAAAGAATAAGGAAAGCTGTATTTAAAAAGTTTTTTATAATTCTCACATATTAAACGATAACATGGAAGAACTCACCCCAGAACAGCAAGCACAAATGAGACAGCAATGCATATTCTGCCAAATAGCAGATGGCAAAGTAGCTGCAAAAAAAGTATATGAAGATGACAAAGTCTTAGCAGTTCTAGACATAAATCCAGCAAATCCAGGGCACATATTACTTCTGCCTAAAGAACATATAGCAATAATGCCTCAAATGGATGATGAATTAATAGGATATATGGGAATTGTTTCAAAACAACTAAGCCAAGTGTTGTTAAGAACATTACAAGCACAAGGAACCACAATATTTGTTGCAAATGGAGTTGCAGCAGGACAAAGAGCACCTCACTTTATGATACACATCATACCAAGAATGGAAGGAGATGATGCAGGCTTAAAACCATTAGAGAAAAAATATTCTGAAGAACAAATTTTGCAAATACACCAAGGAGTGTATGAAGCAATCAAAAGAGTGTTAGGAGATGCTATTCCTCCAGAAAAACAGCCAATAAATCTAGATCAGAAAGAAACTCCAAAAGAAGAGAAACCTGGAACAAAAGAACCTGGGAAAAAAGAAACTCCAAAAGAGTCAAAGAAAAAAGCATCCCCATTAGATGATGTATCTAAATTTTTAACAGGACAATGAACTGCGAAGTATGTGATAGGATAAAGAACAAGAAAGGCATAGTTTATTCTACAGAGAAGATTAGTGTAATGATTCCTGAAAACGCATTTACCCCAGGCCATTTAATTGTCCTGCCAAATGAACACTTTCCAATATTAGAAGCAGTGCCTGACAAGATAATCAGTGAAATGTTTACAGCAGCAAATAAAGTAGGAGTGGCAGTATTTGAAGCATTAGGCGCACAAGGAACAAATATCTTAATACAAAATGGAACAGCAGCAGGACAAGAAAAACCTCATGTTATTCTGCACGTGATTCCCAGAAAAGAAAATGATGGATTGAATTTGCAATGGGCTCCAAAACAAATGAATGAAGAAGAAATGTCCACCATTGAACTAAAAATCAAAGATCAAGTTGGTTCTGTAGGAATAATTGAAGAAGAGAAAAAAGAACCAGTTGAAGAAAAAGAAGTAGAAGAAGTTAAAGAAGATTATCTGACAAAATCTTTAGAAAGAATACCTTAAGAAAACACACTACTTCTCATAGTTCTAAGAATGATCGCAACAATAGCAAACATAGACAATAAACCTATCATAACAAGGAAATCATTTACTAACATGGGAGTAAGGATGGGATTAGGGTTATTTAAATTTATTGGTGATTCTTACTCACATAATCAATAGCTTCGTCAATCAATGAAATATCTTTTATTTTAGAACTAAATATCTTATCTTTAATAGCTTCAATCTCTTTCACATCCTCAACAACAAAATCTGAAAAAGTAAAAATAAAAGGATGAATCCAGTCAGAAACCTTTTTTCCTTGAAAAGAAATTTTTGGCCTTCTATGATGACTATTCTTAGGCAAAACAGTTATAACAGGCTTTTTAAAATATTTAGCAATAACAAATTCTTGAGCAGTTCCTGCGCCTAATTTGCCTTCAGCACAAACAACTATCAAATCACTTTTTTTTATTTTATAGCAATCATTTCCAACAACTTCCAAACAATCACTCTCATCAGTATGCTTGCCATGAGGGTCAATACATTCTGCATCAAAAATCTTTTCTAAAACCTCAGCATACTTTAATCTCCAATTATCAAAAGTTTTAGCTTCTTCATCCCCTTTTGGTACTTTACCTGCTAGGTAAATCTTCATGAAAAAACAGAAAAAGTTAATGTAATTTAAATCTTTTGAATTATATTGGCAGAATTCCAGCATACTTAATTATCAAGAAAAACACCAAAGCAATAAGAAAAACAGGAACAAAAGGCATTCCTGACTTGATTAGAACTTTTTTGATGTTTAATTTCTTTAATTTAGCAATATCTGAGTTTAACAAACCAACATTTCTTGCCTTCACAACAACTTTTTTATTTTTAATAATGTCATGAACAAGCCAGTCTCCTTCTGTAAGCCTTTTAACAGGAATCATCTGTCTAAACGCAATAATCTCAATGCTTTTCACAGCAAAATATAAAGCATAAAGCAAAGGAAGAACAGCAACAGTAACTAAAAGAGAAATCAAGAAAGCATCATTTACCTTAAACAAAAGAAAAACAACAATAATTGTCAAAATCACCAACAAAATAAAAGGCAAAACTTTGAATCTTTTTTTGAACTCATATTTGAAATCACTAAAATGCTTAAAGCACATTATTGCAAGATAAACAACACCATAAATAGCACCTGCGAGAATCACACAAACAAGATAAATAAGAACTGGATTAAACCATTTGAATGGCAGACCAACAACTAAACCCAAGCCAAACATTAATTTAGCATCTGCCCCGCCCCATTGGCCAAAGAAAAACATAATCAAGCCAAATATTCCTAAAGCAGCCATTCCAAGTAAGCCTTCTAAAAAGAAATTAAAGCCATATTGAAATGAAAATAACAATCTAAGAACTAAAAGAATAATAACAAAACCATAACTAACTGTGTCAGGCACTTCTCTGGTTTTGATATCATAAAAACTAGCGATAAGCAAAACAATCAATCCAATAATGTAAAAATAAAGCATTATAATGTAAAATATATGTTATAAATAAAAACATTTCTAAAAATCAGCTAAAATTTAAATAAATCAAAAACAATGAACAAACATGATACAGCATATAGCTATAAGCATAAACCAAATCAAAGAAGCTGATAGTTTTATTGCTAAAATTAAAGACATAATCGAGAAGTGTATTGACAAGCAAATACCTGTGCTGACATTTAACTTTCCTGAAACTGATTTTGATATTTTAGAAAAAGTAATGGAACAAATCTCTTCTTGGGAAAAAATAAATCCTGAGAAAATAAAACTAAATGTTTTTGGCAAATGGTATGACTTTCCCTCAAGAATAGTTGAAAAAATCAAGAAATTAATAAATGAAACAAAACATTATGACACGTTCTTCCTGAATTTCTGCATAAAATATGACGGGCAAGAAGAAATAACAGATGCCTGCAAACTGTTAGCAATACAAGCAAAAGCTGAGAAAATCAGCCCTGAACAAATTGACAAGAAGAATATAAAAGAAAATCTTTACACATCTGCATTCATGCCTCCTGAGAAAATCATAATCACAGGAAAACAGCAGAAATTAGGAGGATTTTTGCTATGGGATTCAAGCAAAGCAGAGATTATATTTATGGAAAAGGATTTTGAAGAAATTGATGATTTTTTAACGTAATATTTATAAAAGCCTAAATATTTAACTAATAAATCAAAAGAGGTGGTTAGTTGTGGCTAAAAAGAAAGCTAAAAAACCTATTAGAAAGAAAACTAAAAAAGCGGAAATTAACAAGCTTCTAAACAAAAGATTAAGAAAACTTAAACAAAAACCAAGCAAAACAAGATACTTATTCATATTTATATTAGCATTAGTTATAATCGCAGCAATAACTTATTTTTTATACACTACTTACAATAAAGAACCAGTAGTTTGCACTGATTTAGGATGCTTTTTAGAACAAGCAGCAAATTGCGAACCTGCAATTTACACAACAAAAATTGCAACAGCAACCATAGAATTGAAAATAAAACCAGGATGCAAGTTGATCAAGAAAATACTAGGCTTAGATTCTGACGAGGCAGCAGAAATAAGAGCCTTCTTCACAGGGAAAGAAATGACTTGCTCGTATGATAAAGGAGCATTTAATCCTGTTCTTGCAAAACAAATCTCAGGCCCACTAGATGACTGCACAGGAAATCTAGTAGATGCAATAAAAGCAGTGGTATAAAATGGCTGGACAAATTGATATTAAAAAATTGGAAAGAGAATTAAAGAAATTAAAAAAAACAAGAAGAAAATTCCCAAAAAAACTTCTTCGCTATACTTTAATCACTTTATGCATGATTATCTTAATAATTTTGGTAGTATGGTTTGTCAATTATATCATTGAAAGCTCAGTTGCTTTCACCTGCGACACACCAGAATGCTTTATAGAAAAAGCAAATAATTGCGAAGCAGCAGTATATGAGACACAAATAGAGACAATCACACTAAACATGGAAACAGATGGCTGCGAGTTAACAAAAGAAGTCATAGCAGTAAGCGGAGAAGAACCAGAAAGTATAAGAGAGTTATTCAAAGGAACTGAAATGACTTGTGAATATGAGCAAAATGAGTTTAATAGAAAATACTTAGACCAGATTTCTTATGATCTAGCTACTTGCGAAGGTAGCTTAGTAGAAGCTGTAAAGGCAGTATTATAAAGTTTTAAATACTTTGGAGTCTCCACAATAAAAAAAATGTTGTTCAGTAGAGGAATAGGGCATGGAAGAGAAAAAAAGAATAAGGGAAGAGAAAGCAATCATCTTAGACTTCTTGCCGCATGGATATCCATTCGATTCCAGACCTATGCATAAAAAGAGCGCCATAGCTCAAGCAATAGGCACTGAACGCTTCACAATTCTTGAATTAGTACCTAGAAAAGATATATTTCTACAGCCATTAGAAGAAGCATACATAGGCGAAGGTAAAAGAGACAAAATACACCACATAGCGGGAAGGCTGGCAATCGATAAATTAACTGTTACAGCAAGAAATGAACTAGAATTTGTAGTGAGAGACATAGTCCATAAAAATGAAAAAAGATTTGTAAGTTTCTTCAATAATGCTCAGCCATTAACAACTAGAATGCATCAAATAGAGCTAATTCCAGGCTGTGGCAAGAAACATATGTGGGAAATTCTAGAACAAAGGCAGACAAAGCCATTTGAAAGCTTTGCAGACATTAAAAAACGAGTAAAGCTCATGCCAGACCCTGAGAAAGCCATAGTCAAGCGAGTTATGGCAGAGTTATCAGGATCAGAAAAACACAATCTTTTCGCAGACAATGTCTAAAAAGGTAGAATTCTTAATAGCTAAGGCTTAAAAATAAGGGTTTAAAAGCCATTTAAAAACCTTTAAATATCTGATTTACTTTCTTTTATTTAGCGGTGAAAGTCGGCTATCGCACTGCCACTTTGTTTTTTTCCGCTAAAAGTGCCAAAAGGGGTGGAAGGGATGAATTATAATCCTGAAAGAACTAAGACTCTTCTTGATCAGATTAGAATGAATTTAATAAAAAAAGGTTTTACTTCAAAAACAGCAACTTTTTTTGCAAGAAAGTGGACAATAAGAAAATAATGAAAACTAAAATAAGATTACCTGTAAAATTTAAGAAGAGGATTATCAAATGACAAATTTACAACTGATACGACCTATTGCAGTTATGGATATTGAAACAACTGGTCTAAATAAACAAGAAGATCGCATCGTGGATATTTGTATAACAAAAATTCTTCCAAATGGAGAAAAAGAAACATTAAATTCTGTTATAAATCCTACTATACCTATCCCAATTGACGCCACGAAAATTCATGGAATAAATGAAACAGATGTTCAAGGAAAACCAACCTTCAAAGAATTTGCTCCAAAAATAATCGATTTTATAGATAATTGTGACTGGTGCGGGTTTAATTTAGGATTTGATTTGCCTTTGCTCGAATCAGAATTTAAAAGGGCGAGAATTAATTATTCAAATGAAGGAAAAAAGATAATAGATGTTATGAAGATATACCATAAACTAGAACCAAGAACTTTAAGTTCAGCTCATTTAAAATATTGTGGAGAAGCTTTTGAAAATGCTCATAGAGCAAATGCAGATGTTAAAGCGACAATTAAAATTCTTGAATCTCAGTTAGAAAAACATGCTGATTTACCACGCGATGTTTCTGAACTTCATGAATTTTGTAAAAATCCCTTATGGATTGATGATGATGGGAAATTTTCATGGTTAAATGGGAAAGCTATTATCAACTTTGGAAAGCACACAGGGACAACTCTCGAGGATATGCACAAAAATGAATTAAGTTATCTTCAATGGATGATGAACGCAGATTTCTCTTCTAAAGTTAAAGATATTTTAAAAGATGCCATCCAAGGCAAATTCCCGAAACCCACAGAAAAGAAGGATTCTGTGTAAAAAAAACAGCAAAACCTTTAAATAAACAAAAACTCTTTTTCTAAGAAATCAAACTTAAAAAAAAGCTGGTGATAATATGAAAAATACTGGATTAATATTTTTAGGACTTATTTCTGTCGTAGCACTTTTTGCAATGTTAGCAAGTGTAGACATGTGGGCAACTTTTGGACCTGCAGTAATACAACCGCAAGTTCCAAAAACAAAAACATTGCTAATAAAAATGCCTTTTGGCGGAAGATTAGGACAATTTGTTCCTGGATTTCCATTAGGAGGTGGAACTGCACAAACAGGAGAAGGAAGAACAGATTATACTGATACCATACAATTTAATGTAGCAGGATTTCAAGGAATAAGCACAGACTATAGAACATTAGACTTTCCAACACAAGGAAGCCCAACAGAAGCAATGTATTGTTTAGGAGGATCACAAGATGTTTGGGCAGAATACAGATTAGATATTGGCTCAGGATTAAGAAGTAAAGTAGACACAAACACAAATGAATTAGTTTCTTACAGAAATGAAAAAATCAAAATGCTAGCAGGCATATTCACATTTGTAGCAGCAAGAATAAGCGACCAAGCACCAAACGGTGTTTTAGAATTAAGACTAATGGGACCAGGAGGATTAGTAGTATTCGAGGATAATCCCTACGATACAACCTTTACGCCATTTGGAACAAAAATAAACGGCGTGAACGTACCAATCTCTGTACAAATGATAGGAAGTTATGACACTGTAATGAACAGGTTTGTATTAGTAAGCATTGTATTACAATTCCAATGCCAAGGATTATCAGGAGAGTTAGAAGTTCCAAAAATGGGTTGCTTATCAAAATATTTACAATACCCTCTAGTAAATCCAGAATTTGATCTCTGCTTATTAGGAACAGATTCGCAATTAAGCACAATGTCTCTAGGAGCTGTAACAGGAATGGCAGCAGTAAGCGGAGCAGACTTTGCACTAGTGCATAGAGGCTCAAGAAGAATAGACATAAAAGGAAATGGATATAAAATTCCATTCTTATACTTGCAAGGAGGAGTATTAAATCCAGGAAAAGATGCAAGCCAACAAACTTGGTGGGTAGAACAAGGAGCAGGAGCAAACTGGATAACACCAAATGATTATTTTATTGTAAACAGCAGACAAGATGACAGAGCAGAAGTAAGAGTCTATCAATTTAGAGGAGCAGATACAAACAATAATAACATAGAAATAAGAGATGCAAGAGGCAAAACACACCATGTGCCTTTTAATGCAGCAACAGGAGACTGCTTAAACACAATAATAACAGGCGGGCAAGGCGCAATTTGCAATTATAATGCAGCAATGGATGCGCTAGCAGTTGATCAAAACTCAGACGGAACTTATAATGGAAATGCAGGATGGGTTACTCCAAGAAATTTAATGATAAACCTAGGAAATCAAAATCCAGGAGCAGCAACAACAATAACATACACAATGCTGTCAAGAAGAATTCCAGAAGGCGGACCAAATGTAGTTGAAACAACAACAATAACAGGAAATGATCCAATAGAACAAAGAATAACAAACAGCGCAACATGTCCAACAACACCTGACTATAATTATGGCTGCATGGGCTTAGCAGGATTCTTTAATCTGGATGACAGAGAACATGGCGGAGATATCTTTGTAGGAGGAAGCACAAGTTCTGTGCCAGGCCCATATCCTTCTGCAGGACAAGCAGGAACGCTGCCAACATATCAAAGTTCAAAAGGAGGATGGACAAACATAGTCTTGACTTTTGAAGCAAGCAGATTAAAAGGAAAATAAATTTATTTTTTTATTCTTCTGCTTCAAAATCTTTTAAGAATTTTAGTCCTTTTTTAAAATACGTTATTTTAGGAGTTATTGTTCTTCCCCAAGGTGTTTGACTCAATAATTCTTCTGTAAACTGTGTATAAAAACCAAATTTGGGCGGATTATATTCTCCTGGCTCAACTAAACATCTTTTTATAACAACAATACCAATAGGATCGTCTATCAGATCATTAGTAGCAACATTTTCTTTTGCAATATCTGTTAGTTCTTTAATCATAGCTTTAACTTTACCTTCATCTTGCTCTTTTTCTTTAGGATGATGTCTGTCTTTATCAATCAAAAAATCAAGACAAACGGCTTTATCAAAATAATCCATTTGGTTCCATTTATTCTTCCTACAATAAATCTTTTCCATTATGGGAATAACTCCTTTGTTTCTGATTTTTGCAATCTCTCCTATATTAGAAATAAATTCATTAACATCTTTTAAATCAGACAACATCTGAAAATCAATTATATATCTTATTTGATTTAAATATTCAGGATCAGGCTTTGCCATAATAAATATTTTTATTTAGTTATTTAAAAAATTTTGTAATCACAAGACAAGCATTATTTTTCCACTAATTTAGCTTTTTTAATGATTAATTCAGCAATATTCTCTGATTCTTCTATAATCTTGCTTTCTGTGATTTTTATTCGCTTTTTGAAAATAGGACCGTTAATCATCAAAGACTCTGCCTCACCACCTTCAAAAGCAATATTAAACTGCACTTTTTTGCTTAATTCTATCAGTTTGTCTACATCTTTGTTAGTTATTATTTTATTTAGCCAGGATTTAGTCAATCCTTCTGAAGAAACTTTAGTTATTATGAATTCAAAACCTTCGTTGATTAGGGCTCTCATTTCTTTTTCTTGATTCATGTGCCATAAAGGAGAAAAAGCTTTAAGATTAAGTTCTTTTGTTATTTTTTCAATTCTATTTTTTTGATAAGTAGAAAACAAAGCACCACTCACTATGCCTTGAATATTATATTTTTCTTTAGCTTTTTTTATAGCTTTTTTTAAATCCTGCAATTCTTTTTCTTTCTCCCCTTTAGTCTTTTGTTCTAAAAGAGGAATTCCAATTGATTTTGACTGTAATTTAACTAAATCAATTGTAGGTGTGTGAAACATAAAAGACTCAGGATTCTCGCTTTTGATTGTTATCATGCAGCTAATATCATAATTTTGCTTCATCATCTTATACATTGCAAAGATACTGTCCTTGCCAGAACTAACCAAAGCAGCGAGCTTAATCTTCTTCGAGAATTTCTTAAGATAATCTGAAATAGATAGCTTGTGTTTTTTTGCTAATTTTTTGATTGCTTTATGAACATTAGAACCATATTGAGCAGCAAGCTTTTTTCTCATAGCAAATTCTTCATCTAAGCCAAGAAATAATGCAGATTCTCTAAGAATAACTTTATTTTGATCATCTTTAATTTTAAATTTTCCAGGAATTTTCAAGGCGAATTTGATGAGTTTCTCGTCTAAAAAAGGAGTTTTTAATTCAATATCATGATACTTCATTACTGCTTCATCTCTAAGAAGATCTTTCTCAAAAAGACTTGATAAGCTGGATGCGCATTCCTTATTGATATCTTTGCAATCTTGGAATCTTTTATAGCCCGCAAAAAGCTCATCACTACCCATTCCTGTGAACAAAGCTGTGCAGTTATCTTTTTTAGCCTGCTCGCATGCTTTGAACAAAGTCAAAGCCACTCCTGCATCTACAACAGATGCATCATTTATCATAAGAATAATTTTTTTCAAATAATTTTCAATATTTTCTTCCTTAATCTTAATAATTTTTAATGGAATTTTAAGGAATTTAGCAGCTTTAATTGCAAAAGGCAAATCTTTAGGTTCTTTGAAACTTTTGCTTTCTAGAACTGCAGTATAACAAGTAAACTTGCAGCCAAGTTTTTTCAAAATTAATGCAATAATGCAGGAATCAACTCCTCCTGAAAATAACAAACCAAACTTTTTTTTAGGAATGCTTTTCTCAATAGATTCAGTCAATAAAGAGACTAATTTCGCTTGTTTGTCTTTAATTACATTCATAACAGAGAAAATGATGTTTTTATTAAAAAAGCTTTAGGTTAATTTATCATATATTTTCACCAAACCTTCAATAGAATCATCAAAACTTGATTTAGAAATATCAAATTTAGGTGTGATGATTATTTCGTTATTACCTTTGATAATATCATAATTCTCGTCTAGTTCAGACAAAGGCAAAGACAGAAAATTAGCAAATAATTCATGAGTACTTTGCAAATGAAATCCTATTTTATTGATTTCATTACCTTCCCATCCTATAATATATTTTGTACCCGCACTAAATAAAGAAATAGCAACATCTGGATGCTTTAGACTTAAACTCTGCCTATAAAAAATATCACCTTTTTGAGGAATGATAATCTTATGAGCAAAATCTACTTTCTCATTTTGAATTAAAATAATATAATCCTTGCCAACAGGGCAAAAAAGAGGATTTGGTCGAATAGAATCTAAAATACAATCTTCTTTCACAGTTGTTATTATTTTAGTTTTAATCTCATCTTTTTTAATAGTCGCAAAAAAATAAGGGATAAGAGACATGAAAGAAGGCAGCATAATCGGATTTTCACTAAAACCTTCATGAAATTCTTGATTAAATCTAGCACTATAATTTTCAGAAGTCTCTTTATCAAACTCAGAAATAATGTTTCTCAAAGAGTCCTCACTGATTTTCTCTCCATTGTTCATGAGATGATATAAGAAGAAAAGCTTTATTTATAAATTTTTATATGATGTAATTTATTCTTTAATCTCGCCATAACCAATCAAACGCCATCTCTGACCTATTCTACGAGAAAGAGCAACTCTGCTATCTTTTTCAGCACAAACAGGCCTTTTCAAGATGCAGTTCACTTTATTTTTACCTAATTCCTTAACAACACCAACAGTCGCTGCAGAATTAACATTCATCATAAGGATTTCTCCTTTTTTGATGGGCTCAACAACTAATTTATCTTTTGCACCAACAATACGCTCTAATAAATTAACCTTAAGACTAAACTTATTCCAAACAGGAGGCATTTTTCCTTTTTTCCCTATTACACTGCCAACAAGTTTGTCTGATTTTACAACAGAAGGGTCAAGCTCAGTCATAATTGCCATGCTGCCGCCTGGAGCAATTTCCTTTAATTTAGTGCCGCCTGCAACAATACTTTTTATTTTTGTAGTAATAGGCTTCCACACTTTAACATTTTTTTCTTCAACCTCATATCCAGGCAGTATTTCAATTTCATCATTTTCCTTAAAAACTCCCTGTCTTAAAGCGCCGCCAATAACTCCTCCTGTGAGATCTTTTGGAAAAGATCCTGGCTTATTAATGTCAAAACTTCTTGCAACAAACATCAAAGGCTCTTTTTTAGTATCTCTCTTAGGAGTAGGCATCTTTTCCTGAATTGTTTTGATTAGAACATCTAAATTTATGCTATGCAAAGCACTCATAGGAATAATAGGAGAATTCTTATAAATTGTAGTTTTCAAGAAATTCTTAATATCAGAATAATTCTTTGCTGCTTTTTTCTCATCAATAAGATCAACTTTATTTTGAACAACAATTAAATTTTTTAAACCGCTGATTTCCAAAGCCATCAAATGCTCTCGTGTTTGAGGCTGAGGACATTCTTCTCTAGCAGAAATTAAAAGAATTGCACCGTCCATAATATTTGCTCCGCAAAGCATAGTTGCCATCAAGCTTTCATGACCAGGAGCATCAACTAAACTTATTTTTCTTAACAATTCTGTTGCAGATTTGCAAATAGGACATTTTTTCTCAATTGTAAAACATTCAGGATCTTTACATTTCTTGCATTTGTAAAAAGAAACATCAGCATAACCTAATCTAATTGTGATTCCTCTCTTAATTTCTTCGCTATGAGTGTCAGCCCATTTTCCAGAGAAAGCTTTCACAAGAGTTGTTTTACCATGGTCAACATGACCAATCATTCCAATATTCATCTCAGGCTGAGACTCTTCTTTCTTCTTTTTAGCCATTATAGAGAGAAAAAAGCAGGGCATTTATAAAGGTTATTGCTGAGTTTACTGATCTTTTTCGAGTTTTTCATAAATCTCTTTTGAGATTTCTTTAAGCTGATTCCATTCTTCTGCTTGCCAAGGATAATTTTCAGTGATTTTTTTGAATTCATCTTTATTTATTTCTCTACCTTCCCAAATTATGATAGATCCTAAATATCCTAATGCCTTAAATTCATTTACTTGTTCTTCAATTTCTTCACAAAAATAAAAGGTCTCTTTATCTTTTTCTTCTAAATTGAAAGTTAAATCTTTTAAAATAGAATATTTTTCCTGAATTTCCTGCAGAGCAGGATAGAATTTTTTATAAATATCAGAAATTCTATCATTCTTATAAAAAGAAAAAATGGCTGCAGCAATATAATATTCTTTTGGTTTAAGTCCTGGAAATAGTCTCAATTCCCCTTTAAATGCATCATCTACTGCTGATTCTAGTAAATTGAGAACGTCTTCTGATACATTTTTACTTTTAATTTGATTTAAAAGAGTTTCTTTTAGAGCTTCACTATTTTTCTTAAAATAATCCTTTCTTTCTTTTTGAATTTTTTCTTGAAATATTTTAATATCTCTATTTGCATCTTCAAAATGTTTTAATAAAGGCACACAATTTTCTTTATGATACTCTAATAACTCATCAAAAGAAATAGCTGCAGGTATACTAGAAACTAAATGATTAAGTTCTCGGGCATCAGAATCGCCTATCTTAATATCTTTGCCTTTATCCTTAATTCTTTCTGAAAGATCTACAAGTTTATTTAAAATATCATAAAGATCAACCATTTTGAATTTATAATAAAAAGCTAATTTAAATAATTTTATATAATGAAGAATCTAGTTCGGATTAGCAGTCATAACTCTGAAAATCTCTTTAGTGATCTCTTCAAGCTGATTTAATTCATCTTCTGTAAGCTGTCCTTTGTCTAAAAATTCCTGGCGAGGTTGTCTAGCTTTTATCTCTAAATTAGGCGAGCTAAAATCCATAATCTCCAAAACACCTGCGATCTTGCAAGTTTGCATAATATTATCAACTTCATGACAGAAAGGATAACCAGACTTATGATCAAACTTTAAATCTTTTAAAACAGAATATTTTGGCTGACAATTCTCTAATGCTGTATAAAATCGCTTAAAACCATCAAAAAAAGGATTGTAATTTATTTTATCTTCAGGATAAAAAGACAAAATAGCTAATGTTATTGGATTTATTTCTGGCATTTTATATCTTTTCTAACATTTTCTTAATTTGATTTAAGATTTAAATAATTTTATATAATGAAGAATCTAGTTTGGATTAGCAGTCATAACCTTGAACATCTCAGTAGCAATCTCTTCAAGCTGTTTTAATTCATCTTCTGTAAGCTTTCCTTTATCTATAAATTCCTGGCGAGGTGTTCTAATGTTGATGTCTAAATAAGGTGAACTAATATCTTTCCGCTGCAAAACTAAAGCTTGTTGAGAAACTGTTATAGCATTATCAACTTCTTCACAGAAAGGATAACCCCACTTATAATCAAATAAGAACTTTTCTAAAATAGCATATTTTTTCTGACAAGTCTCTAATGCAGTGTAAAATTTCTTTAAACCATATTCAATTTTGTCATTAGGATAAAAAGACAAAATAGCTAATGTTATATCATTTATTCTTGGCATTTGTGACTATTGAAAACACACGGATTTAAATTAATTTATGTTTTATAAAAGTTATTTATTAAAATATTTTAGATAAATCCTTATTTAAAATAACAGGATTCATGCCAATTAATTCGTCTTTAAAGATATTATCAGGAATTGGATTGATGAGAAAAATCTTTTTTCCTAATTCAAAAGCCTTAAAAATCTCTAAAAAAGTAGCTCCTCCAATATAATTTTGTTGTCCCTTTTTCTCAAAATTTAGGATAACTACGGCCTCGTTTTGTTTTACCTTTTCTCCTTGAATTTTTAACATTAGAGATTTGAATTTAATATGAGCTTCTTTACTTTGTTCTTTGATTTTTTCTTCTTGCAGTGGGTTGTCATAACTATTCGGCAAAGTAATAATGTGTCCTCTCTTCTCTAATTCTTCCTTTATTGTAGAAATGTGATGATACAAATGTTTGCTGCAGCAAATGTAAATTTTCATTTTATATTTCCTCTAACGTTTTCTTAATTTGCTCTGATTTTTCTTTTAAAATATCTTGATTATCTGCTTCGATTGTTAATCTCATAACAGGTTCTGTCTTGCTAGGGCGAGCATTAAACCACCAATCATCAAAATAAACAGTAATGCCATCAATTTTATTGATTTCTTTTCCTTTGAACTCTTTTTCTAACTGTGCAAGAGCTTTTTCAATGTCATCCATAGACTTAACTTTGATATTAACATGCTCTTGAGGATATTTAATGAACTCTTTAACAATTTCTGAGAATAATTCATTTTCTGCGGATAATTGAGAAATAACAGAAATTAAAGTAATATCTCCGCTGTCTTTAAAGAAATTATCCTTGAAAAAGAAATGACCGCTGACTTCTCCGCCAACAATGCCATTATTTTCCCGCATCGCATCAGCAACATTAGTCCTTCCAATTTTCGTTCTGATAACTTTGCCTTTGATTACATTTTCAACATATTCATCAACAGATTTAGAACAATTAATAGGACAGATTAAAGTTTCTCCTTTTTTCATTAATTTCTTTGCTAAAAATAATAAAATAGCTTCAGAAGGAACTATAATTCCTGAATTATCAATAAAAATAGTTCTGTCTCCATCACCATCAAAAGCAACTCCTAAATCAGCTTTTTCTTTAATAACTGTTTCTTGAAGTGTTTTCAAAGATTCTGGCTTAGAAGGATCAGGGCTTCTATTAGGAAAATTACCATCTGGTTCAAAAAATAAAGGTACAAGGTTGCAGTTTAACTGTTCAAAAATCTTTTTTATTATTATTCCTTGTGCGCTATTGCCTGTATCAACTACCACTTTTAATCTTTTTTTTATGTCAGCAAATTTTAAAACATGAGTAATATATTCTTTTGAAAAATCTTGCTTAACAACATTGCCTTTTTTCTCTGCTTTACTTTCTTTGTCCATCAAATCCTTAATATCAAGCAAACCACTTGATAAACTAACATCGATAACACCTTTTCTTAATACTTTAAAACCATTATACTCTTTAGGATTATGGCTGGCAGTAACAGCAACACAATTAAAATCCTTAGAAATAAAAGCAGTCATAGGGGTAGAACAAAGTCCTGCATCAATAACATCACAGCCAGCATCTGTAATTCCTTTGATTAAACTTTCTGTAAGAGAAGGACTGCTTAACCTAACGTCCTTGCTAACTGTTATTTTTGTCTTAAAATATAATGCTGCTGCTTGTCCGAATTTGTAAGCAAACTCTTCATTTATTTCTGTAGGATAAATTCCCCTAATATCATATTCTTTGAATATACTCATTTACTCACCTATTTGATCAAAATGAAAAGCTTCACTGTCCATAATTCCCTGCACTTTCTCGCCTGTAGGAACCATAACTTCAGGAGAGATTAATACAGGTTTTTTATCTTGCGTGGCAATCAATAACATAGCCTCACTTTCAATACCGTCAACTTCTTCTGAACAAATATTTAAAATTATTATGCACTGCTTATTCATCAAACCTTCAATATCATAACCCTCTTTTAAATCAGCAACAATCTGGACATCTTGATCAACAGGACCAAGATCAACAAGAAGAATATAATCTTTTTTATTCTTGTGCCATTGCACACCTTTAATCATTCCAACTCTTAACTCAAGCTTTTCAAAATCTTTAGGAGTTATTTTTTTTGGATCACATTGCATGATATCACCTTTTTATATGGTAGAGAATCAGTTAGAGTTGATGTTTAAATAATTTTAGGTACTTCACCAATCAAATAATTAGCACTAATGCCTGTTATTTTAACCTTGGTTTTATCGCCTAATCTCAGATTCAAATTTTGCTTAATAACAATAGGTTTATATGAGCTGTTTCTAGTAATCATACTATTTTCTGAGCCAAATTCATCAACAAGAACTTCACCTTCCCACTTTTTCCATTTTCTGTTAAGTTCTAAAGCAAGCCATTCATGCAAACTCGTTAACTGTTTGCTTCTATCTTTCTTGGCATTACTAGAAACTTTATTTTCCATGTCAAAAGCTTTAGTTCTTTCTCGAGGAACAAATCTTGAAATGTTCAATACTTCTGGCTTGATTTTCTTAATTAAATTCAAGCTGTCTTGAAATTGTTCATCACTCTCCCCAGGAAAACCAACAATAATATCTGTGCTAATTGTAATGTCAGGGATTTCTTTTCTGAATGCATCAATCATATCTACAAATTCTTCTACTTTATATCCTCTATTCATCGCTTTAAGAATTTCATTATTTCCCGATTGAACAGGAATATGAAGAAATTTAAACATCTTAGGATGTTTGAAAGCTTGAATCAATTCTTTAGTGAAGGTCTTAAAATGTTTTGGATTACCCATTCCAATTCTTACCAAGAACTCTCCTTCTATATTGCAAACTTCTTTTAATAAATTTGCAAGGTTTGTATTAATATCAAAACCATAACAAGAATTGTCTTGAGCAGTAAGCCAAATTTCCTTGCACCCATCTTTTACTAATTGTTTAACATCTTCAACAATTCTTTCTACAGTAAAACTGCAAAGATTTCCTTTAATTAATTTTGTTGAGCAATAACTGCATTTATTAACACAGCCAATAGCTATTTGGACAATGCCAATAACAGGATTTTTCTTTATTCTAGGCAAAAGAATTTTTTCAACTTTACCTTTTGCAAGAATAGAAACAGGATTATCATTTAAAGTTTCTTCAACAATTTGTACAATTTCTTTAATATTATGTGTGCTTATAAAAGAAACATCTGGCAAAAATTCTCTTATTTTTGGAATTATCTCATCAGTTATACATCCTGCTATTATTATTTTCTTCTTAGGATAAAGTTCATGAGTTTTTTTAATCTCTCTTAGCGCAGCATGATCTCCTTTTACAGTGCAAATGTTTATGATGATAATATCGGCTAAAGCTTCATCAGAAATATCAAAATCAGCATTGTTCAACAAACCTTGAATTATCTCACCATCTGAAAAACTAGCACTGCATCCAAAGCTTTTAACAAAAATATTAGTCATAGTTTAAAGTTTTTAATGAAGAATTATAAAGTTAACGTCTCTTTCTTTCCTTAGCCCTTTCTAAGTTAATTAGTCTTCTGCACTCGACACACCATTTTCTCATCGGACTATAGGATTGTATCTTAACATTGCATCTTTGACATTTAACAGCCATCTTAATGCCTTAAAACACGGTCGCATTTAAAAAGCTTTTGTTTTTTGAGCTACTTAAGAGTAATAAAGCCTAAAGTGACAAATTTTAAATAAATTAGAAACTGCATTAAAGAAAACGAGGTAAAATGGACGAACCTATACAGTTAGGAGGAGTCATAGAGCTAACCGGGTTTAGTTCTTTAGACAGAGGCACAATGTCTGTCCTGAAAAAAATAATCGGCAATTATACAAGAAAATTCATCGACAGAGCCGAAGGGTTTGAGAAAGTATTGATGCACTTAAAGAAACTTAAATCAGGCGAAGAAGAAGAATTAGGATTGTTTGAATTGCATGGCAAAGTTCTCATAAAAGGAAAAATGTACAACAGTGATTTAACTGATAGAAATATCTTCTTTGCAGTTGATAATGTAATGAAGAAACTGCACAAGTCAGTGTTTAGCTGAAACAATAACCATCAACATAGCGAAAAAGATTGTCAATATAGCCCAAGCAGTTATACCCCAAACAGGAAACATATTGCCAAATAAAGCCAATAAAAACAAAGCAACAATTCCTGCAATCAAATAAATCTTTAATCTTTTCCTTTTTCTAATATCTGCAGATGCTTTAAGAAAAATAAAATAAATGATTGCTCCATTGATTAATACTTCAACAACTGCTGGAAGTAAAATAACTGCTGTAACTCCTATTAACACCGCAACAACAAGCAAAGCAATAATACTCCAAATAACTTCCTGCATATGCTATGAAAAGTAAAAGACATTAATAAAGGTTATGTAGATTTTTCATTTAAGGCGCAGTAATGCCTGCTTCACTTGGAATATCAACAGCAATATCTTTTACTTCTTTTTCTTTACGTTTTTGAACATTAAAAAATGCAAATCCTTTTACTTTGTTTGTTTTTTCATCTCTTCTTTCGAAAATATCAGAATCTATCTCCTCATAATAAGATTTAGTTGACTTACCAAATCGAACTTCTAAAAAATCACCTTCAATATCCCAATGAATATGCATTTTTTTCATTTTATTCTCCTCATATAATACGCAGTTATAATAAAACCTTCGCCATTTAAATACTTTACTGCGACCATAAAGTATCTTTTTTTCTCTTTATTAAATTTGTAATAATAATGAACATGATCAGGATCATATTTGCTTGGTTTTATTCTAAGAGGGGAAATCAAAGCAGTTCTAATTTCTTCAAAATCCTGAATTTCTGGATGTTCTTTAGCTATATGTTTCCATCTTTCTTTTGTTAAACGAATAATTCTATTACTTTTATCCTTTATTTTAAAAATATGCATAGAACTATTTGAATAATTATTATTAATTAATTTTCAGGAGAAATAATGGAAAAATTTTCAAGAACCATGAAACATTTGCAAAAAACTTTATAAAAACAAAGAATATAAGCACTTTTATGGAAAAAATTTCAATAATTATAATTTGTCTTTTACTTTCTTTAACAGTTCTTGCACTTGATTTGCCAGAACATACAGGTTATGTAAATGATTATGCAGGAATATTTAATGAACAAGAAAAACAACAAATCACATCAGTAATTGAAGAAATAGAGAAAAGCTCAACAGCAGAGATAGCAGTAGTCACTGTTCAAAGCTTAGAAGGCACAACAAAAGAAGAATATGCTGTTGAATTATTCAAAAAATGGGGAATAGGCAAAAAAGATGTTGACAATGGTTTATTGATTTTAATTGCACCAAATGATAGAGTGTATCGGATTGAGGTTGGTTATGGCTTAGAAGGATTCATAACTGACGCTATAGCAGGAAGAGTTGCAAGAAAGAATTTTGTAACAAATTTCAGAGCAGAAAAATATGGCAAAGGAGTTTATGAAGCTGTGCTTGACTTTAAAGGCTATATTGAAAAAGATCCTGAAATTATTTCATCAGTAGAAAAATACAAAAAGCCTCAATTTGAAAAAGAAATGTTGTCTATATTCATGTCATTGATTATGTTCTTAATATTTTTAGGCATGATAATGCGAGCAGCAACCAGCCAGCAGAAAAAGAAAAAAGCAGTAAAAACAAAAATATTCACAGGAATCGTGCTATTTTTGATTTTATTACTGATATTTGGCTTGTTAATGGCAATAATAGCATTTGTGCTATACTTAATATTCGCTCTTCCAACAGGAAAAGGAGGTCATATGCCGCCAATATTCTTTGGAGGAGGAAGACATGGAGGAGGATTTTCCGGAGGCTTTGGTGGATTTGGAGGAGGTATGTCAGGAGGAGGTGGCGCAGGTGGCGGCTGGTAAAAAAATAATCTTATTTACTTTACTTATTTTATTGTTAGGATGTGTAAAAGAAATAACAAGTTTTGAAGAATGTGCAGCAGCAGGAAATGCTATCATGGAAAGTTATCCTGAACAGTGCAGATCAGGCGATAAAACATTTGTTCGTGAATTAAGTCCTGAAGAACAAGCAAAATTACAACCTCCTTGCGAAGATCTTTGTGGAGATGGCATTTGTCAAGAGTTTGTCTGTATGTCAATAGGATGTCCTTGTGCAGAAACTGCTGAAACTTGTCCTGTAGATTGTAAAGAATGAGTGAAGAAATTAACTTTGAGACATCAGATTTGGAAAGAGAATTAACAAAATACAACATAATGGTATACTTTAATGAAAAAGATGCAAACGCTTATTATTACAGATCGATTGTCAACGGTCAACTTGGAAATTATATTGAACAAGTAAAAGATTTAAACAAAGCATTAGAAATTGATCCTACAAATGAAGAATTTCTTAAGTATAAAAATTTGCTCGAACAGCAAGACGCTATTACTAAAAGATCATCAAGAAAAATTAGGGCTGCAATAAAAGAAAATATAGAAAAAAAAGACACTAACTAAGTTTCTTAATCTCTTTGTTTAATTTGATTATTTCTTCTGTCAAATGCTTGATCTTAGTTACTGCTTCAATATGCACAGGAGATTTTTCTTCAATCTCGTCAAGATCATACATTCCCTGATCTGCTTCTTCAAGCTTTTCTTTAATTTGTTCATCAGTTAAATTATATTCACGCTTTAGCTGATTAGCAAGAGCCTGCTTTTTGTTAACTTCACGAATACGCATTTCTTTTAAGTCATTAATGTTTTCTCTTAACATCTGAATAATTTGTTCTTTATCTTCTTCATCTAAAATTTGTCTAGTGATTTCTTCTTCACTAATTTCTACTTTCTCACCCTGCTCAATAGTTATGGTCTTTGTCTTGTGAACCACCTCAACTTTTCCCTCAGCAACAATAATCTCATAAACACTAACTTCAAAAGAAGTTCCTCTAACATTAGCAGCAGCATAAGGAGTTTCTATGGTTAATCCTTTAACACCCTGCAAACCTGTGAATTTATTATTTGTTCTGCCTGCTTCTAATTTAATAATCAAATTTTCTTTGCTTAAATCTTTAAGAATCACTTCAGAATTAGGCTCTAAGCTTATGATAGCGCTTTCGTATAAAATTATAGATGCTTTGCTGTTGTCTAAAGTTTTTATTTTATCATTTAAACTTAATTTCAGCTCATCAACTGCTATTTTCCAGCCATCTCCCTGATCAATTTTAACAGTTCCTTGTTTAATGTCTAATAAAGCTGTAGCAGTAGGACTTACAGTTATGTAAAAATAAAGAACAACCCCTATAGTTATCAGGATAAGGATAATTATTAGCAAAATTATTAACAACTTTTTCATTAAATTAAGTTAGAGAAGTTGATATTTAAAAATTTATTTCTTTTTCTTAGCTTTTTTCTTCTTTTTTGCCAGAATTTTCTTTAACTTAGGAACATCTACTTCTGATACAATATAACCAACACAGTTTTTAGCACCACATCTGCAAGGATGATCTTCAAAGTCATCAATATCATAGCCATAATCATAAGAAATCTCCTCACCCTTTTTGATATCTTTAATTGCAATAATCCAAATATGGCCTCTGATGATATCAACTTCAGCATTAGGATCACAAGAATGATTTATCCATCTTGCTGTGTTATAGTTTGGATAACCATCAAGATCATATTTCTTGTTTAATTCAAAAATATAAACAGAACCTTTTTTCTCCTTTTTTTTATGTTCTTCAATAACTTTTTCAGCTCTATCATCAGCTTCTGCTTTAGTGATTTTTTCTCCAACATACTCTATAATTCTGGTGCCTTTAGGAATGTCTCTCTTTGCAAATACACCTTTATTATGTATGCCAGATTTTCTGACTTTTATGTATGGTGATTTTGTCTTCCTCATCTTAAGCAATAATAAATTTCATAAGTTGCTTATAAACTTTTTCATACTACTTTAGAATGTAAAAAAATTTAACATAAATCAGAAACAATATACAGCTCTTGATTTTCTCCTAATGCCCGCTTATACGCATGAAATCTGGATAGAGAATTATCTTCTAACATTTTTCCAAATTGTTTTTTGCCATCATAAAATTTAAGTTTACTAACATATTCTGGAAAATTTTCAAAAATATTTTTATCATGATCCATCTTTTTTGCTGACCTGACCATTTGTAAACTTTTTACATCATCATTATGATTAACAAAATTTCCTCTGTTAAATATCACTTCATTCATGCTTGAAAAATCAATAAAATAATCCACATCATTAGCAGAGAATTCAATTGCAAAATGCAAACTGTTTATGCCATAACTATTACTATAAATTTCTTGTGCCACAAGAATTGAATCTAAATGATCGTCAAAAATTTTCTTAGCAACCAGAGTTAAATCCAAACAAGGAGACATAAAGAATACTTCCCCTTCTTTAATTATTTGATTAGCACTTCTTTTACTAAATTTTTCAATCACTTTATCATTTTCCCAATACTTCTTTTCAATATTCTTATTAATCCAATTAATACAATAAGGAATTATTTCTAATTCTCCGGAAAATAAACTATAATCAATCTTATTCATATCTCCACCTTTTTCTTGGAATTAGCAGATTACTTATAAATCTTTTTACCCATCTCTTAAAATTAAAAACATTTAAAAGCATGGTTTGTTTTTTTAGCAAATAGCGAGGTGTTATCATGGCTAAAAAAGATAAAAAGATTAAAGTTGATCTAACCATCCAAAAGAGAAAAAAACCCTGGAAAATCATAATCCCAATAGCAGTTGTTGTTATTTTAATAATCTGGTTTGTAGGCATGTACAATGGACTTGTCAGAACAGATGAAACAGTAAATGAAAAATGGGGAAATGTAGAATCAACATATCAAAGAAGAGTAGATCTAATTCCTAATCTTATAGAAACTGTCAAAGGTTATGCCGCACATGAAGAAGACTTATTCAAAGAAATCACCGCTGCAAGAAGTGCCTGGATGAAAGCAAAAACTCCTAAATCACAAGTAGCTGCTGCAAATCAAGTAGAAGGAGCTCTTGGCAAATTAATGTTAGTTGTTGAGAATTATCCAAATTTAAAAGCAAATGAGAACTTCTTAGCATTGCAAGATGAATTATCTGGAACAGAGAATAGAATCAATGTAGCAAGACAAAGATACAATGAAGCGGTAAAAGCATATAATGTAAAAACAAGAAGATTCCCAACAAATCTTGTTGCAAACATGTTTGGCTTTGCTCAGAAGGAAATGTTTGAAGCAGATGAAGGCGCTGACAAAGTTCCTGAAGTTAAATTTTAATTTTTTTATTTTTAACAATGATAGCACAAACAAAATTGATAGAAATAATATCTTTGATACAATTCGCACATGTAAAAGATGAAAAGGATAATTTACCTACAGAACAACAAATATTGGATGTTTTCAAAACATTAGAAACTTTTTTTGATCAAAGAACTGAAAAAACAACAGCACCATTATTAATTTCAGGGGAAAACTGTTTTAAAAAAATATCACCTACATATCATTTTAACGGTTGTCTAATCCAGCAATATTTAGCAAATTATACAGCTGAGAAAAAATTAATCAAAAAATATCTTAGAAAACCAAATCTAACCAATTTCAAATTTTTTTCTCTCAGGCATTATCATGAAATAAAAATAGCTGGAGAACTAGATTCAGCAAATGACTTAGCAGATGAAATACTTTTTAGGATATGGGACGGGTATGCTGGCCAAAATTTATGGTATGACAAAACTAAATCTTGCTGCAGTTCAAGAGGATTAGAAGTAACGAATTTTAATTCAATAAAAGAACTGGAAAAACGACACGGCTTTTAACGAAATCCTTAAATGAACAGTGGTTTTAAGAAAGTTTTTTAAAATAAATTTTTGTTTGTTCAGTCATTTTTTTCTTCAGGTTTAGGAATTTTAGAAAATTTATCTTTTGCAGCTGCAACATATTTATCATAATCATTTTTTATCATAAAAGCCATCATACAATCTTGTTGGCAGTTAGCATATAATAAATCTAATTCTGTTCTAGGAGAGTGAAATACGTTACGTGCTTCTTTATCAAATCGTTGGTCGAAAAATTTCACTGTTTTTTGTAAACCTTTTTCTGTACACTCTACCATTTCTTTTAATATTTCATACAGTTTTATTTCACTCATTATAACAAGATATTTTTAATTTAATATTTAAATCTTTCCCCTCATCACCACTTTAAAGTAATATAAATATTAAAGTAAAACCTTTAAAAGCAAAGACTCTTCTAAACATATAATGTTCAAGAAAAAGCTGGTGAAATGGCTGGAGAAAAAAATAAAAGAAGACATTGTATTAGAAACTCCTCCTAGCAAAGACATGGGAGATTATGCACTGGCTTGTTTTCCTTTTTGCAAAAAATTAAGAAAAGATCCAAAAAAAATCGCTTTAGAATATGCAACAGTTTTGCATTTAGAAAAACCAGGCTATATTGAAAAAATAATATCCCTCAGCGGATATGTAAATTTTTTCTTAAAAACAAAAGTTCTTGCTAAGAAAGTTATTGAAAAAATAAGTAAAGATAAAAATAATTATGGCAAGACAAATATTGGAAGAAAAAAACAAGTAATGCTTGAATTCTCAGCACCAAACACAAACAAACCAATGCATCTAGGACATCTAAGAAATAACTTGCTTGGCGACTGTCTTTCAAACATATTTGATTATGAAGGATATAAAGTAATAAGAGCCAATTTAATCAATGACAGAGGAATACACATATGCAAATCAATGCTGGCTTACAAAAAATGGGGTAAAGGAAAAACTCCAAAAAGCGAAAACATGAAAGGCGACCATTTTGTAGGATATTATTATGTTCTTTACCAACAAAAACTAAAAGAAGATCCTAAATTAGAGCAGGCTGCGCAAAGATTATTGAAAAAATGGGAAAAAGGCGATGAAAAAACTATTGCGTTATGGAAAAAGATGAGAAAATGGTGCCTGCAAGGATTTAATGAAACATATAAAACACTTGGCGTTAAGTTTGACAAAATATATTATGAAAGCACGTTTTGGAAAAAAGCAAAAAATCTAGTCTTACGATATTACAAAAAAGGGCAATTTATAGAGGGAGAAGACGGAGAACTTCTTTGCGATCTAGAAAAATATAATTTACCGAATAAAGTTGTGCTTCGAGCAGATAAAACTACATTATACTCAACGCAAGACATCTATCTTGCAATACAAAAATTCAAAGACTATAATCTAGAAAAATCAATTTATGTTGTTGCACGCGAACAAGAAATGTATTTCAGGCAATTATTTGCAATACTGCGAAAACTAGGGTATAAATGGTGGGAAAAATGCCTTCATTTCAGCTACGGTATGATAAATCTTCCAGAAGGAAAGATGAAATCAAGAGAAGGAACTGTTGTTGATATTGACGATTTAATCACGGTAATGAAAGATCTTGCAAAAATAGAGATTAAACAAAGACATGATGAAATGGAAGAAGCAGAATTGGAAAAAAGATCTTCCGCAATAGGACTGGCCGCTTTGCGCTTTTTCTTGCTAAAAATTGACGCTGTAAAAGACATGATATTTAATCCAACAGAAGCAATACCATTTGAAGGAGATACAGGACCTTATGTTCAGTACACTTATGCCAGAGCCTCCTCTATTTTGAGAAGAGTCAAAGGTGTAAAAGGAATTGAAGTTCAATATGAACTTGTAAGAGAAGATGTTGAAAGAGAATTAGTCAAAAAATTAGAAGAATTCCCTGAAATTGTGGAAAATAGCTGCAATAACTTAAGACCTCACTTAATAGCACAATATTTGACAGATTTATGCAGAACATTCAATGATTTTTATCAAAAATGCAAATGCCTGCAGGCTGAAGAAGATATCAAAGCAGCCAGAATCAAACTTGTAAAGGTTTCTACAATTGTAATAAAAAATGCTTTAACTTTGTTAGGAATTAAAGCATTAGAAGAGATGTGATTTATGTTCGTTGTTGTGTATAAGTCAGATTACCTAAAGAATAATTTCCACCCAGTTCAAAATCACCATCATTAACCATCTCTTCAACAGACCTTTCTTCTGAACGATTAGAATTCTTTAAATCCTCGTCAAAAACAGACTTGCTTATAGTTATTTCACATTCATCGCCAAAAATATCAGCAACACGTCCTAATCTTTCATAAATTCTTTCAAACATTTTCACCCACCTAAACATAGAAAATAGCAAGATTTTATAAAATTTTTGATGATTTTTAATTAAAATGATAGTATTTAAGATCGGATTTGGAAGCGGAGGACTAGGAAAGACAAAAGGAACTAGTTTAGCGCCTGATAAAATAATTGATTCTGCAAGAAAGTTTAGCGCAACTGAAGAAGGAAAATATTTTAATATCGACGAGAAAACTGTTGAGATGGATAATAATGATATTGCAGGTTCTTTGAAAAAAATACAAGATTCTATTGAAAATTTGCCATTTGTTGCGCTTGGAGGAGATCATACAATAACAAATGCTGTCTTAAAGAAAATAGCTCATCCTGGCTTAGGAATTGTGATATTTGATGCACATCCTGACTTAATGCAAAGATTTGATGTTCCTACACATGAAAACTATCTTCGGCATTTAATAGAAGAAAATGTATTGAATGCAGGGCAAATAGTTTTAGTTGGGCTTAGGAGCATAGATGCTGAAGAAAAGAAATTTTTAGACGAGAAAAAGATAAATTACTTCACAATGCAAGAGATAGCACAAGAAGGAGTACAAAATGTATGTGATTCTGTCATGGAAAGCATGAATATATTTGAACAGCTTTATGTTTCAGTTGATATTGATGCTGTTGATCCTGCTTATGCGCCAGGAACAGGCAATCCAGAAGCAGGAGGAATGAGTTCCAGAGACTTGCTTTATATGTTAAAGAGATTAATAATAATGAAGAATTTTTCTGGCGGAGATATTGTTGAAGTAAATCCAGAGCTTGATGTTAATGAAATGACAGTTAAATTAGGCGCTAGAATTCTTGTAGAAATGTGCAGGAAATGATTATTTAAGTTTTGGGAGAATAATATAGGATAATTTTTCTTTATCTGCCAAATCTTTATACCACTCTTTATGAGCATTACCGCCGATAATTACTACTATATCTTTCATATCTTCAGGTATTGCATTAATCCAATAATCTGTACGTGGCATACATTCTTCTGCCATTTCAGCCGTAACGTTTTTAGGATTTTTTTTAATTATTTTTTTTGTTTTTTCCAACCATTCAGAAGGGAGTTTTTTTTCAAATATAGCAAGATCCTCAGTCACTTCTCCTAGTTCTTTTTGATAAAAATCTTGAAAAATATAATACAACTTTTCTACAAAAAAACCAGGAATTTTTTTATAAAATTTATTCATAGCGCTTTGAATATCAAAGAATTTTAATACTGCGCTTAAAAATGAACTTTTCATACTTATTTCTAATGAATTTACTATTGATTCGTCTTCTAAACCAAAAAAAGAAGTATCAATAACATTTAAATAATCTTCTCCTGGAGCTCCTGGATAAAACAAACCATTTTTTTCCCATCGATACTTATTCTCTAACCTCCTCTGCAAATCGTATAAATCATAAAAGATTTTTTGAAAAAAAGTATAAGTCTTTTTTGCTATCTTCACAGCGATATAATCTTCTAATTTATCGACTAAAACTTCTTTAAATTTTTTATCAAAATTATTCCAGATACGGTCTGCTTTAGTTTGAAACTTTCTAGTTATTCTGTCTCCGAGTATTTCCTCTTTATCAAAAGCCTTTTCAATCTTTTCTTTAGAATGAACTCCTTGAACAAAACCTTCTAAACCAAGACCTGAGATTTTTATTCCTCTATTTTTCAATTCTTTATCTAACAAAATTATACGCTTTTTTTGTTTTTCTTGATAAAAATCATCATGAGTATCTGGAAGATATAAAACAATATTCTTTGAATTTTCATAAAATTTATAATCTTGATTTTCAGCTAAATTTCCGCTAATTCTTTCTGCAGCACTCAAAGCAGCTTTTTCTAACTTGCTTAATTTCAGATATTTAGGATCTTCTCTTGTTTGAACAGTATTATTTTCATCATAACTAGAATTTGCTGGCTTTTTTATCAAAACATAAACTCCTGCTGCTAAAACAGAAAGTCCTGCTAAAAAAGAACAGCCAATCTTTAATCTTTTATTTCTCTTTTTTATTTTTGCTTTTTTAATTCTTTCTTGCTTTGCTTTTTCTTTATCTTTTTTAGACTGCTTTTTCTTTCTAGTTTGAGATTTCTTTTTCTGAGTTTTTGTCTTTCTTTTCTTTTTAGCCATTTGTATAACTACTCCTGTGTAGGGATTATAAAAAAAGGAGGAAGGTTTATAAAGGCTTCGATTTCACAGGGACTAATGGGTAGGATTAAAACACAGTTTATCAAGAGATTAGGCAAAGAACTTATGAATACGCATAAGGATCAATTAAAAGAAACTTTTGAAGAAAATAAACCATTAGTAAAACAGTTGCTAACAGAGCCTAGCAAGAAAATAAGAAACGTTGTAGCAGGGTATGTTACAAAACTAAAGAAAAAAAGTGAATAAGGGGGTTACGAAAAATGCCAGAGGACAACTGTGTTTTTATTGGCAATAAGCCATTCATGAACTATGTAACTGCTGTAGTTATGCAGTTCACCACACAAGGAGCAAACGAAGTAAGAGTAATGGCAAGAGGCAAGTTTATTTGTCGTGCTGTAGATGTTGCTCAAGTTGCTGCAAAAAGATTTCTTCAAGGAACTGTCGGAGTCGGAGAAATAAGGATAGATAGTGAAGAGTTCACAAACAAAGAAGGAAAGCAAGTAAGAGTAAGCACAATAGAAATAAAATTAGGAAGACTAGAAGGCGTAGAACCACAATCTGCTTTTAATCAAAAACGAAAAGAAGAACCACGAGAACAAACTCCAGAACCTACTGAAGAACCACGAGAACAAACTCCAGAACCTACTGAAGAACCAAAAGAACAAACTCCAGAACCTACTGTTTGATTTTTATTTTTTCTTATTTTTCTGGTTAGTTTTTTAAAGAATGCAGTATATTTCTAATTAACACCTGGGCCTATAGCATACGCCCTAAACAAAGTTTAGTGGTCGCCATAGCCCCTCGTTAGCACTCGGGCCTATAGCATAACGGATAGTGCGCCCGGCTTCGGCAGCCTTAGGCTGTAAGAAACCGGTTGATCGGGGTTCGAATCCCTGTAGGCCCGTATCTTAAATCTTATCTAATCTTTCTAAGAACTCATCTTTATACTTAGCATCAGGACTGCAAATAGCCAGCCTGACATAATTTTCAATACCAAATGCAATTCCAGGAACAGTCCCAACACCTTGTTCTAACAATTTCTCATGTAACTCAGTTCCATCATACTTTTTACTGCTCATGCAAACAAACATGCCTCCTCTAGCAGGAAGAATTGCATGACCATTTGTTATTAAATCCTCCATATAACTCATCATAAGATTAAGCATATTTGACCAATCAACATCAAGAGGCAATTCACATTTAGACAAAGCAAACTGCTCTCTTGTATGAGCTTGAACAATACCTCTCTCTGGCAGAGAATTAGCTAATGCACTGATAACTTTTTTATGCTCTGGAAAGTCAGGATGCAAAGCAATATAACCAATTCTACTGCCTGCAATCCTTCCTTCTTTTGAAAAAGAATAAACAACAGCAGCATTTTGATAATCAAGATTTTTTATGACAGAATTCCATTCTTCATGAGGCAAAACAACATTTCTATATGGCTCGTCTGAAATAGCTAAAACATGTTCGTTATCGTCAAGAATTTCGCCTAATTTTCTTAAGAATCTTTTGCTATAGATTTGACCAGAAGGATTATTAGGAGAATTTATTATAATTGCTCTAGTATCATCATTAATTGCACTTCCAATCATATCTATAGCAACAGGTTCATTAGCAAAATCAATTATTTTTGGAGTCAACTTATTATGATTTATATATTTAGTATAAGGCGGGAAAAAAGGGGCTAAAATAATAACTTCACCTTGTTCTGGTTCTTTACTTAAACCATATAAAAGAGTAGAAACACCAACAGCAGCTCCTGGAACTGCAAGAATATGCTCTGAAGTGAAATCAAGCTGATTAACTTTTTTTTCAAGCTCAGCAACTGCTTCTAAATAAGCAGGATGACCAACAGAAGAACAATATGCATTACTATTAGAATGTCCTTCTATTTCTGCTTCAATTAATTCTATAGAATTCCAGCCATACTCAGCATTTATTTTACCAACAGGATTTCCTTGAGTAAGATCTAAAGGCTTCAAATTCTTCTCTTTGCAAATATTTAGCAATGTTTTTCGAATTTTTCTAATCTTATCTTCTTCTACATCAAGAGTTTCAAAAGGCTTCATATTCCTTCAAACTTAAGCTTCGCTATATAAATATTTCTTTTCAGGAGTAGTGACATCAATTTAAATATTAACTTTCAATAATAAATTAGATGTTACTCAAATTATTATTGCTTTTTGCTTTAGGAAGCATAGCTGGCTATATACTAGAAGTAATCAGAAAAAGTTATTTGAAAAAGAAAATTATACTTATTAATCATGGATTTTTACGAGGCCCATATATATCTAGTTATGGATTTGGCCTTTTAGCAATATATTTTATTTCTTCACTCAATATATCTTTCATATTCAAAATAATATTATTTGCTCTAGCTACAACATCGGTGGAAGCAATAGGTGGTTTTATTTTTTTATTACATTATCGTTTGAAGTTATGGGATTATTCAAAAAATAAATTTAATTATAAAGGAATAATCTGTTTGAGAAATTCAATATATTGGATTATATTATCAATTATATTTTATTATCTTATTTACCCTGTTTTGCATCATGTTTTAAGATTTGCAGATAATCCTTTTGTAATAATTTTTATAATATTGTTTTATACAAGCATGCTTATTGACTTTATTTGCAAAATTATAGAACAAGAAAATAAAAAATGATAGAAATAAAAAAAGCAAAATTAAAAGATGTTGACTTGATTGTCAAATTATGGAAAGAATTCATGACTTATCTGGCTACAGATATGAATCCGGAAAAAATAAAAAATCTCAAACCCTTTTTTGAGAAAAAGAAAAATGCAGAAGAAATCTTTAAGACATATATCAAAAAATGTATTAGATCAAAGAATTACCTTTTGAATATCGCTTATGTTGACGGTAAGCCTGCAGGATATTCTTTTCTTGAAATAAAAAACACTATTCCAATATTTAAAATAGAAAAAACAGGCTGTTTTAATGATTTATTTGTCAAAAAACAGTTTAGAGGACTGAAAATAAGCTCAAAATTCAAAGAAATAGCTCTAAAATGGTTTAAAGAAAAAGGAATAAAAAATATGTCAATATCTGTTTACTCAGGAAATGAAAAAGCACGTGACATTTACAAATATTGGGGATTTGATGATTATCATATAGAAATGAGAAGAAAAATCTAATAATTCTCGTCAACAAACTTCTTAATATCCTCAAAAGAATCTACCTTAATAATTTTGATATTACTCATGTCAAAAAAAGGCTTCATTACTTCAAGCTTATTATAAATAATCCTCTCAATCTCAATCCGGAATTCATCGCTTGTTGAGCGAAAGCCGTCATCTTCTGCTTTTGAATCTTCTTTGCTTTTAGTCAAAAAAAGAACATCATAAGTTTTCATATGATCTAAAACATCAGAATAAATCTCCTTATGATCTGCCTTTAACGCATAATAAAGATAAGCATAATCATCAAAAACACTTCTATCACAAACAAGAAAATCATAATTAGATTTTTTATTTTCTTCATCAATTTGAGTCTTGATAATCCAATCCTGAGCTTTTAAAGTAGTATTCTCATGTATAGGAAAAGGGCATTTTCTAGCAATCTCTGTAATAGCTTCAACTTTCTTACCTTTAAATTTAAGATATTCTGCTAATTGCTGAGTAAAAGTAGTCTTGCCAGTGCTATGAGTACCCATAATAGCTATTTTAATCCCCATACTGAGTGTAAAGCAGGATTATAATAAATAATGTAGTTACCAGTGCATAAGAGTAAAATAACATTAACTTTAAAAACTCTTAATTAGTCCTGCGGACATAGATCATCACTTACGCTTGGAGATTAATAATGTTAAAAGATGAATTAAATTATTTGTATACGCTGAAACAATTTGACTTTAAAACAAAGCCAAAACTAGATCCAATAAAACAAGCGCTTTCTAAATTAGGAGATTTTCATAAAAAACTTAGAGTGATTCATATTACAGGCACAAACGGAAAAGGAAGTGTTGGAGCCATGCTTATGGAAATTTTGAAAAAAGCTGGTTTTAAAACTGGCTTGTATACAAGTCCTCACTTAGTAAGATATAATGAAAGAATGCAGGTAAATGGAGCAGAGATAAAAGACGAGGAAGTATTAAGGTTGATTGATAAAGTAAAATCATTAAATGTACATTTATCATTCTTTGAATTCACAACAACAATGGCTTTGCTTTATTTTTATGAACAACAAGTAGATTATCTTATTCTTGAAGTTGGTTTAGGCGGCAGATTTGACGCAACAAATGTTTGTGATGCAGAAATAGCCGTCTTTACTGATATTTCTCTTGAACATACGCAAGTATTAGGTGAGAGTATTAAAGAAATTGCTTCAGAGAAATGCGGAATAATAAAAGAAAACTCAAAGGTTGTAACAAATAGAGAAAATGCTGCGCTGGAATTTATCAAAGAAAAAGCAGGAGAAAAATTAATTCTTACTGATAAATATAATGGTGAAGTTGGATTAAAAGGAGAATTTCAAAAAAGAAATGCAGGAATTGCTTATTCTACAGCAAAAGAACTTGGAATTAATGAAGAAATTATCAAAGAAGGAATTAAAAATGTTAAATGGCAAGGCAGATTAGAATATATTAATGGAAATATATTAGTTGACTGTGCACATAATCCTGCAGCAATTTCTGAGATAACAAACTTTGTCAAGGATTTGAAATACAACAGATTAATAATCATCTTCGGGGTTATGGAAAGAAAAGAATACAAAAAAATGATAAAACTCCTGCCAAAACCAGACTTTCTAATATTAACAAAACCTCGTATTGATAAAGCATTAGATCCTGCAAAATTAACGTATGACGGCAAATGTGCAGTAATTGAAGATCCAGCAACTGCATTAAAATTTGCCAAGAATATTGCAAAAGAAGGAGATTTAATATTAATCACAGGAAGTATTTATTTAGTAGGGCAGGTTAAAGAATGCAATCAGTAAAATTTATATATAATAACCGATAATAATCGGTTTATGTGGGTTGCAAAATTTAAATTAAGGGATGATACTGACATTTATACCTCCTTATGTAAAAAATACAAAATAGATTTTTTTGCAGCCCCCTATACACAATTTACTAAAAACAAAAAAATAAATCTTCTCGCAGGCGGCGTTATTTCTGGCTCTGAAGAAAACAAAAAACAATTTATTGCTGGATTAAAAAAAGATTCTAGAATTAAAAATATTGAAAGATATCATGATTATATCCTAATTCATGCACAACATCCTTTATCAAGAGAGTTAGAAAGAGAGATTAAAATTTTTTACAATCCTCAATATATAAGAACAAAACCAGTTCATTTATCAACTGATGGATGGGAATATTGGGAAGTTGCCTGTTTAGACAGAAAAGAATTAAACAAAATGATTACTGCAGCAAAAAAACATTATCATGGCAAATTATTTTCTATTAAAAAAGAAAAATTGAAAAGTATTAGTAGTTTAGAGATTACGCCAGCTCTTACTGAAAAACAATTTGAAGCAATAAAACTAGCATATAAAAAAGGATATTACAATTATCCAAGAAAACTAACTATTCCACAATTAGCAAAAAATATAAAAAAAGCGTATTCCACTTTTCAAGAGAATTTAAGAAAAGCAGAGAATAAACTTATTGACTATTTCTTAAAATACCGATAATTGTCGGGTATAATTATTTATAATAATTAATAAAACTATTTCTTAGTAGTTAAACATGAATAGATTAGAACAAATGGTAAAATCTGAAGGATTGAAAGATAAAAGAATAGTTATAACTGGATGCGGCTATAAACCTTTATCTCAAACTTTTTATGATATTACAACAGGCGAACCAAGTCATGATTCAATTGATATACATGGACAAAAAATGAAATTAAATATTGGCTCAGCAGTAGCAGGCGTTCTGGCATTGAATGGCGCAAATGTTCATATGGTCTCGACATCTGCAGATAAGTTAAATAATATTAAAAAAGGATTAGGGACTTTTTTTGATGATGATTTAATTGAGTATTCGGCTTTAGATTTGTTGAATGAAAATGAAGTAAAAAGTTTTGTAGATAATTTACCAAGAGACAAACCTATTTATTGGGTTCAATCAGTTGGTTTAGGTGCCGGAAGCTATAAGTTAAAAAATGATAATCCTTACTTACCAATTGAAGAAATTCCTCTTGAGTTAATTGAAAAAGAATCTCAAATTGTATTAAGAGCTACACATTTAATGATGAAAGAACTCTTACCAATATTTAGAAAACAAGAGGAAACAAGAATAGCATTAATTACATCGATGAGCGCAATACGCGGATATTCTTATGGAACAGCCCACTGTGCAGCTAAAGGAGCTATAGACAGATATGCAAATGCGGCCATGCTTGGATTATATAAAGATAATATTTTTATTACAACAGTTCGTCCTGGTGCGTTAGATACTGGAATGTATGATGGTGAAGCAGTTCAAGAAGCGGTTAAAGATGCTAGTGATGAATACCAAGGTGATTGGAGAAATAAAGGAATAAGACTAGCAGCACCGACAACAATAGGAGAAGCCATAAATTTCGTCTTTAGGACGCCTGCACACGTTCCATCTTTAAATTTAGTTGCAAAAGGACAATTCCCTCACGAAGGTTCATAATGTTATTATCCACCTAAAACATCATAGAAAACATCAAAAATCTTCTGGCCAGTATTTGCAGAATAAAACTCAGCACCAACAGCCTCACATTCTAAATGAATCTTCTTAATATGCGCATCTAACATCTGAGTGTAATGCTTTTTCAAATAAGGACTGATAAAAGTTCTCATGTGCGCTTTACTTTCTAAATCCTGCAGTCTTAAATCACCCTCAATCTTTAAATCACGCTCAAGCACATCAAGCACTTGAAGCAAAATAAGATCATTATCCTTAAAACGATACAAACAATTCTTAATCTCGTCAATAGAATAAAGAAAATCACTAATAATAACCATCAAACTCCTCTGCTTAGATATTTTTTTCTTATACAAAGCAGAAGCTTCATCCAACTTCATATCACCTTTAGCTTTTTTAGCACTCAAGAACTCAAGAATACTCATAATCTGTTTTTTTCCACGCTTAGGCTTGAAAAACTCAAGCTTATCAGTAAAAGTTGACAAAACAAAACGCTCATTATTCTTCAAAGCCATGTAAGCAAAACCCAAACCAATCATCGCTGCAAACTCGCTTTTTTTCTGCTTACCTCTGCCAAAATTCATACTAGCACTAAAATCAACAAGAACATGCACAGTCAAATTTCTCTCTTCTTCATATCTTTTTGTGAAAAGTTTATCAGTCCTACCAAAAACTTTCCAATCAATATTCCTAAAATCTTCACCCGGAACATAAATCTGATGATCCTTAAAAATCAAACCTCTTCCTGTCTCTACAGTACGACGTTCTCCAGAATAATTGCTAGTAACTCTTTTATTAATTATCAGACTAAACCTGTCCAACTGATGTAAAAATTCTGTTTCAATCATTGTAATGAAATCATTTTAATAAAGTCTTAATAACAGCATCCTCATCAAGACCTTGCCTTTCAGCCTCAAAACTTAGAATAATCCTATGCCTTAAAACAGGATAAACCATCTTGTTAATATCTGTCTTACTAACATATTTCCTGCCTTCAATTAACGCGCGAGCTTTAGACGCAAGAGTCAAACCAATACTCGCTCTAGGACTGGCTCCATACTCAATCAAATCTTTCTTTTTCCTAGTTTTGGTTATTATGTCAACAATATATTTCTTTAAATCATTAGCAATAGGAACTTGCTTAGCAAGATGCTGCAAATATTGAATACTATCTTTGTTAAGCACAGATTTTAATTTAACAGCCTTATGGGCTTCTGCATATTTATTAATAATTTCAAGCTCTTCTTCTTCACTAGGATAATCAAGCTTAATTTTCAGAAGAAATCTATCTGACTGCGCTTCTGGAAGAGGATAAGTACCTTCTTGCTCAATAGGATTTTGTGTGGCAAGAACAAAGAAAGGCTCATCAAGCTGGAATGTAGCAGTACCTACAGTAACCTGCTTCTCCTGCATCGCTTCTAACAATGCAGATTGAGTTTTAGGAGTTGCCCTGTTAATCTCATCACCAAGAACCACATTAGCGAAAATTGGACCTGGCTGAAACTTAAAAGAACGCTTGCCACTAGTTGTTTCTTCAATCAAATAAGTTCCTGTAATATCCGAAGGCATTAAATCAGGAGTAAACTGAACCCTAGAGAACTTCAAATCCATAAGCTTAGCGAAAGTAGTAATGGCCAAAGTCTTAGCTAACCCAGGATAACCTTCAAGCAATGCATGAGAATTAGCAAGCAAAGCAACAGTAACCTGCTTCAAAGGCTCTTCCTGCCCAATAACAACCTTGCCAAGTTCATTAAATATATAATCAAAAGTCTTTTTAGCTTCTTCAAATTTCATTTCAACACCTCTTGAATGTTTTATTTATATAAAGTTTATCTCTTCTTAGAGATTTCATTAAAATAATACCTAATAATCCTCCTATACTTATTTGAATAAGACTCGTCATAACTGGCATCAGTCATTGCTTCAATATCAGAAGGAGGAATAACCTCATCAAAATAACTATCAAATGGATCACTAACCTGCGATATATCAACTCCGCTCATTTCTGGATTAAGTTCAAGCAAAAGTTCTTTATCACCAAGCTCTGCAATATTTTTCTCCCCAAAAATATCAGCATCATCCAGCTCATCATAAGAAAGCAACTCCTCATCAATCATATAATTCTCTTTACCTAAATCCTTAAGTTCAAAAAGACTTTTAGGAACATCAATAAACCTGACATGATAAGCACTAACCGCAACTATCAAAAAAGAAATCACTGCAAGAAAAATAATCTGCCTAGTCAACTTTCCTAATTTAATAAAATAAGAACTCTTGATCTTTTTCATCTTTTTCAAAGTATCCTCGCGAAGCAAGTCAACAATTTCATTCTTCTCAACATTTTTAGTATCTGCAGCAGTCCTTAACTCTTCCTTAAGTTCAGGAACTTTCTTCTCAACAAACCTTATGCTCAATTTTCTCAGAGTTGTCTTAGTATGAAAAAACAAATAAGGAATAGCAAAAAGAAAAGCAAAATACCAAGGAATATTTGTCAAATAAAAAACAAGAATCAGAACAGCAAAAAGAACAAGAGTATCAAAAAGACTTGTAAATAATCCAAAATAAGCTAAAGTATCCTTCAACTCCCTAACAGCAGATTTGATTTTCTTCATGGTTCTGGATTTAAACAATCATCAAGATCGTCGTCACAATTATCAAGAGCAATTTGGTAATCAACATTCTGTTCTTCACAAGTTTCTAAGTTATTCTGAACATCAATTAAATCATCTCTAGCATCAGAAAGCTCCTGCTTAACAACAATCAATTCTGTATTTTTAGAAGATACCTGCGCTTCAAGAGTGCTTTTTGCATCTTCAAGAGATTCTTTTTCAGAAGCAAGCTGTGTTTTCTCTGTCTGAACCTCAGAATAATGCTCTGTCATCTCTTTCTCTCTTTCTACTTTAATATTCAATTCAGTAGTGTATTCTTTTAATTTTTGAGACACTTCCTCAAGTTTAGTCATCTTCTCATTATACTCTGTATTAATCTTATCAAAATTACTCTGAAAAAAAACAGTAGCTAAAACAAGAGCAACTGAACTAAGCAGAATCAAAAACAACAACAAAATATTTGCATTTTTAGTTATAAATCCCATTTTCACTACTCTTTACGTAAGAACCTCCTTATAAATATTTCTAATAAATAAATAATAATTGCCAATAATACAAAAGGCGCAATAACAGGCTCTTTAGCAGTAATTGTCCTCTTAGACTTAGTCTTTGCGTTCTTGACAATCTCATCAACATCATCATAAGAATACAAATGACCTCCTGTGCCTTTAACAATCAAATTCAATTCCTTACTAAAACCAGGAGAATCATATTCAGCAGGATAATTCACAGCAAATAAAGCTCCACCTGTTTCTTGAAAACCAGTCTGAGTAGGAGTAACACTGGCACTGTAAGTATCTTCATCAATTTTCTGGAAAGTAACTCCTGTAGCAGTAGGTCTAGTCTCTGCTCTAACAATAATTTCAGTAGGATCATTAATCCTAGTGTCTTTAGCCTCAATAAATGCCTTGCTCTTTCTCTCAGGATCACCAATAGCCCAATTCATCATCCTTGAAATTATCTTTGAATTATCTTTATTCAATAATTGGCCTGCCCATTTACTGCCGTCATCAACACCTAAAGCAACAACTCTTCCTAATCCTAGACGAGAAATAGCAAGCACAGGATCTCCTCCACTTGTAGTAGCAAGCAGTCTTGCAGTAGATTTAGGAGTTATCATATTAAAACCAGACAAGTCAGCACTGATAGCAAGATTCTGCGTGATAAAATGATTAATATCGAGAATAGTAAAAGTCATTTTCTTTCCCATAGCTTCTTTATCCTCAGGCGAGCCAAATAATAATTTTAATTTACTTTCCTCTGTTGCCTTGAAATAAATACCATTAGTAAAAGCAGCAACCTTCATCATTAAAAGAAAATTAGTGCTAGGACCAACTCCGACAGTATATATCTTGATGCCTTTTTGCGCAGCAAGCAAAGCAGCCTGCTCTGTCAAAGAATCCTGATAAGTCCATCCGTCACTAATTAAAATTATATTCTTACTTCCAGAAAGCGGACTAAGAATATCAATTGCCTGCTTAAGACCCATCTCAATACGAGTGCTCGTGCCGGAATCTCTTAAAGAACCAATCAAATCTTCAAGACCTGTTTTCTCAAAAACATAACTAGGAGGAGAAATAACTTTTGTAGCGTCGCTAAAAACAATAACAGTCAAAATAGAATTAGGAGAAAGATCATTCACAACATTAACAGCCAAAGCTTTCTCAACATCAACAGCCTTGCTAGAACCAAAATAAGCACCTGTACTTGGAGAGATATCAAGGACTAAAGCAACATTTACTCCTCCTGCTTTTTTACCAGGTGAGCCAATAAAAACAGGCAGTAAACTTTCAAAAGAACTTCCTTGATAATTTCCATGTTGATAACTATTACTGCCTCCAACAACAACCATACCATTTCCGTCAGAAATAAACTCATTAATCTGACTAGTAATATGATTTAAATCATTTGCAGGGATGTCATTAACAACAAGAGCATAATAATCATCTAAACTAGCAGGCAAAGTAGTTTTTTCTGAAACCTTATATAAATCATCTAATAAAGTCTTAAGAGGGCTTTGTGTTTTTTTACTTAAAAACAAAATTTCTGGCTGAGAAACAACACGCACAGTTTTGTAAAAAATATTATTTTGAGGGAAATAATCGCCTTCGGCATTAATCTCAGCAATAATCCTATGATTACCCTTGCCAAAGTCCTTAGTAAACTCAATAACACTTTTACTTGTAGAATCATCAAACACACTCTCACCATTAATAGTGACGCTTAAATAAACTGTATCAATATTTCCCGCCTTATTTATCCTTACAGTAAAAGTATTATCAATGCCTGCCATAGTCTTAGACGGGCCTGTAACACTAACACCTACATCAGAATAAATTGGCTTGATATTAATAGCATTAATAGAAGCATTAATCTTAGAAGCATACAATGCAACATCACCAAGATCAGCTCCACTATTAGCATTTCCATCACTGATTAACAAAATACTTCCGCCTGGCTCTAAAGAATTAAGAATAGAATCTCCAATATTAGTTACATCCCCAATACCTACATCATCTGCCTCAACATTAACTTTTTTCTCAAGCTTTTCCTTTAGCTCAAGAGATCTGTCTTGAAACAAATCCATACTATTTGATTTATCTGTCAGCATCTTAATGAAAGCATCACCTTTAATTGTCTTCTCAGTTATCCTAACAGGACCTGCTAACGCAACTAGCAAAAGAATAATTATCAATAATCTTGTAATGAAAACAACCTTCCTGGCTTTTTTCTTGTTTTTCGCAGTCTTAGGATCTTCCTGAGCATGAACAAAATCATGTTTCAGCAAAAAAATCAAAACTGGAATTAAGAAAATAACAAGTAAAAGATACTTAGGAGACTGAAAAGCATTGGATATCTCTCTTATTAAATCAGATAAAACTATCATAAGTCACCTCTCATCTTAACATACCATAACTCAACAAATGACAAAATTAAAGCGATGATTAAAAGATAATGAGCCCAATTAAGCGCTCTTTTTTCCTTAACAGGCTTTAACTCATACTCAACACTCTTAGTGCCGACAACTTTTTCAGCATTAACATCAGATTCCTTATCACTCAAAAGATTTGCAGTAATAGCCCTGTCTTCAAGATAATAAACCCCCTGCTCTTCTAATATCAAAGCAGCTTTCTTAACTTTCATTGACGGAGTCTTAATAGTCTGAGCCTTATCAAGCACCAGCATCGCACCTGTCTTGAAATTTAAATTAGTAGCATCCTGTTTATTTGCAAGATATTTAATCAACTCTGTCCAAAATATAGGATAACCTGGAGAAAATTTAAAACCACTGCCTTGCTCTAAAAATCCAAAATAAACAGACTTGCCCACGCCAACTGGTTTGACAACAAGCAAAGAAGTGTCTGCTGCTTTAGCAATAGTCAAAGCATCATCTCCTTTAGGCTCTGCATTCAATAAATATTCAACACTGCCAAAATCAACATTCTTTGTGAAAGTATTCAATTGATCAACAACAACAAAACCGCCGTCTTTTCTTCCTTCTAAATCAACAGGGCTGAAAACATAATCAATATCCTCACTATCTTCCTGAGCACAGAAAACAAAACTAGCTCCTTGTTTAGCTTTAGATTCTAAATCGCTGAAAGTGCCTGACAAAACCTTAGATTTATCCAAATCAGCAACAATATAAATATCAAAATCATCTTTAGGAACCAAAGGTGGCCGGAAAATTTCTAATTCAATCTCTCCGCTAGCTTCAAGAGCATTTTGCAGAAAAACACTAGGATTATTAGTCATAAACGCAATCTTAATCTTATCACCAGAAGGCGCGCTTAAATAAGCTTCATTATCAACAGGAAAATCATCACTAGGAGAAAGACTTATTTTAGTAACACCAGAAGGAGTTGTGAAAGAAAATGATTCAGTGCCTTTAGCAGGAATCACAAGCTCTTTAGATTTAGAGGCAACAGTTAGTTTAACAGTTTCCTGCTTATCATTAAAGTTTTTCACATAAATACTAGTCTGAACATTATCAATATCTAAATTCACAATGCCCACATTGTTTCTCTTGTTTCCTTTCATAGTATTCACAAAGTCAACAACTAATCCTTTGCTTTCTAACACTGCTTTAGCAGTATTAGGATCTTGTCCGCCAGTATTAATAAAGTCGCTGATAACTAAAACTCTGCCTTCCTTACCTGCAAGAACTTCACCGGCGAGAATTATTGCCTCACCCAACTTAGTTTCAGTCTGTTTAGGTTTTAGATCATCAAGATAATCCCTTGCCTCAGAATAACTTGCTTCTTTCATAACAAGAAAAGGCATATCCTTTGCAAGAATAATCGTGTTGCTGTTTCCTAAAGAAGACTTTGCTTTTGACAAAGCATAATCAAACCTTGTTCTAGTGCCTTCATCTGTTTCAGAACTTGCGCTGACGTCTAAAACAATCACTGTATTTTCAGAAGTAATATCATGCTGATAATAAACAAAAGGCTGAGTAAAAGTAAAAGCAAGCATGAACAAGACTAAAAACTGCAAAACAAAAAGCCAGTCTTTCATAAAATACCTAAAAAATGATGTGAGTTTTCTTGAACCAGTGGATTTGACAAAAAACATCAAAGAAGGAATGCTCATCTCTTTAGGGCTTGGCTTAATGAAATACAAAATAATTAACGGCACTAAAGATAATAAAGCAGCGAATCCAACTACTGAACCAAAATATAAAGGCCCTATATGCATTATAGACTATAAGATATATTAGGCTTTTTAAAGGTTTTTGGTCTATTTATTTATTTTTCTTAGTCTTTCTGTTTTTTTTGTGCTGTATCTTGGAAAATGACGCAAAGAAATATAATTTAATGAAGAATCAAAATATACTACAGTTAAAGCAGCTGTTCTTACCATTCCTTTATCTTTCTCAAAAAAATCAGTTATGTTTTTTTCTTTTGACATCTCTGAAACTATTTTGAAAATCTCAATATCTTTAGTCAAAATATGAGTTGGTTCATCTTGACTTAAAGCCAAACCACCAGCAATCAATTTTTCATCAGTCTTAAGTTCACAAGAAATTTCCCTATTTTTCTCTGCTTTAAATCTGCAAACTCCATCAAGCAGATAATTAATCTCTCCTGGATTAATTATAAAATCATTTAAATAACCTAAATTTCTTTCAATCAACTGGATATATTTTCCAAAATTAGATTGATTTTCAACACATTTACTAAAACTTTTATGAAATCTTTCTAAAGGATTATAATCCGAATTTAAATTAATTTTTGACTTTCTGTTCCTATTTTGCACTCTAACTGCCCAATTGTTTAAACCATTATCTAAAAAATTCTCTTTTTTCTTTAAATTATTTTTAAAAGTCTTAAATTCTTCAAACACTTCCTGAATAACATATACATTATCTAAAACCAAAATCTCAGCAATTCTCTCTAAACGTTCATAATGAGATGGAAAATCTGCTTTTATATGTTCATAATTATTTGCACTAAACATTACTTCATTAATGTTAGAGGATAACATACATGTATCAATCAATATAACTCCATTAAGCTGTTTAATTGCTTCTTCTATTGAAATATTGTCTTCAAAATTAAGTTCTTCACCCATATTTATTGAAGTTTGTGAACTTTATTTAAAATTTATGGCAGGATTGCTAACTCCTAATTTTTACTATTTCACAGTAGTGTTAAACGAAACATTTAAATACTTGTTATTCATTTAACCTTATATTCCACTAATGGAGGAGATATACAAAATGAAAAAAAGTACATTAGCAAAATTAATTTTAGTACCTGTTATCGTAGGAGCTGCAATTGGCACATTTTTTACTGGTTGTAACAAATCAAATGATGATAATCTTGAAGCAAAAACAAAAACAGCAATTGTGAAAACTCTTGAAGAAGAAATAACACCAGGAACTCCTAGATTTTATTTAATACAAGCAGAAAAATCAATGAAAGAAGGCAATTACCAAAAAGCAATTAAAATTCTAGAAGAAGACGTAGATGTGGATATTCCTTATGGTTCAAATGCTACACAAGATGCTCCTGCCTGGATGCTTTTATTAAACTGTTATTTTCATGCAGGAGATCATGAAAAAACAATAAAAAAATATAGAGAATGCGCAGAACGTTTTGTTGGCTGGGAAAATGGAGCTATCAACAAACAAATTGAATTATGGAAAACAGGGACAGAAATGTTTTCAGATGATGGCGACTTATGGAATGAATTAGGACATGCTTATAAAAAAGCTGACAGATTTGATGACGCTGTTATTGCGTATACAAAAGCAGTTGAAACTTCTCCAGATTACATTTATTATGTAAAAAACTTAGGAGATGCTTTAGAAAAAGCAGGCAAAAATAAAGAAGCAATCACTGAATTTAAAAAAGTAGTTGCCTGGTATGATTCTGAAGCAAAACGATACAGCAGCTCTAGCAACGACAAAGAAAAAAAGGAATTTGAAGTTCGTATAGAAAAGCTTCAAAAATAATTTTTATTTTTTTAATTTCTTAATTATCTTCTGGAAGATTATAAGGGTCATCCTGCTCAATATAATTTAAGAGTTCATTTGCTTCATGCAAATTTAATCCTCTACTAGGATCAATATCTAATAAGGAAGCTAAGTCTTTTCCAGTTAAGTTATCTTCATTACTTTTAGGAGCTTCTTCTTTTACTTCTTTATTTTTTCTAAAATACTTTTGAACAAAAGTCTTGAAATGATACTTTACAGAAGCAATGAAACCTTGCTCTTTTTTTATTTCTTCACTCATTTTATTATCTTAAATAAGATATCATATTTATTGATTATTGTTATTAAGAATAAACACCAATGTCCATTAGAACTCTATCACTCGTTGCTGCTAAGCATTTATCTAACTTCATAATATCTTCTGAGGAGAGTTTTGCAACAGCTAAAGCAACAAGCTCGTCTTTTAATGTCATTTTATTCTTCTGCTAAAAAATCAAAAAACTCAACAATTTTTTCATGATCAGGTGATTCATATGAGATAGTTATTCCTTTTTGTTTTTGCATTTCAGGCAGTTTTCTTTGTAAAGCTCTGCCACTATAACCATTTAAATCACGTAAACTCCATTCATCTTTACATTTCTTCTTGTTCTTTTTGAAAGCATCAAAAACTTCATCAGCATCTTTAAAAAACTGTTTCTCAATTGATAATAGATCAGGGACTATTGCGCAGCCTGCTGCCACTAAAGTCAATAAAGCACCTATGCCTCCTGCAGCATAAGAAAGCACGTTATCTTCTGTAAACATATAAGTTATACCTCCTACGAGAAAGGTTTCTGTTAAAGTAAATCCTGCAATAGCACTACCTATAATAGTATAGTCTTTCAATACATCCATTATTTCTTTGAAACTTTTTTTTTCTGCTGGATTTACTCTGAGCATCGCCCCAATATCAGAATATTCATGTTCAAATCCTTTTTTAGTCGCTATCTTAAATTCCTTTTTATTTAATTCAACTTTTTCTCCAGAAATCTTCACAAGCCTGTCAGTCAAATCAATAAAACTCTCATATGAGAATTTTGGCATCCTTATTACTCCTTGATATTTATTTTCATCTGCTTCAATCTGCGGAGTTGGATTTTGTACTGGCATATATTTAAATCCGTTTTCAGTTAACTCTATTTTCCCATCAGAAGTAATTTTCTCACATACATCAATAAGATTATTATAAACCTCAATTTCTATCTCATTTCTTTGAATTGGATTTTTTTTGGGTCCTGTAATACAAGTTAATCCACTATCATATTTTCTTCTCTCAAAATTAAGATCTTTATATTCAATTTTTTCTAGTTCATTTAATACCATTATATGTCACCCTTAAGAGAGATTAAGTATAAATCATTTATAAATCTTTCGGTTTGTAATCACTTAGAAGTGGTATAAATGCCTATGTCCATCAAAACTCTAGAACTCGTTGCTGCTAAACCTTTATCTAGCTTCATAATATCTTCTGAGGAGAGTTTTGCAACAGCTAAAGCAACAAGCTCGTCTTTTAATGTCATAATTGCAACAGGATCGCCTTCTTGAATGTTTGAATGCAATTTTGCAATTCCAGGAATATTTAAAGGAGCTCCATGAGCTAAAGTATCAACAGCATTATCAAGAATCCAAATCTTTGCTAAATGATTAACTGCAAATTCCATTGGCTTAACACAATATCTCAAGAATTTATCATTATTACTTTCATTATAATAAGCAAAAGCATCTTCTAAATCCTGGAGAGTTACCCAATCTTTACTTTGAAAAGGACCTGCTTTTGTTCTAATTAATTCTGCCATATGAGCACCAACACCTAATTTCTTTCCAACATCGTCGCAGATTCTTCTAACATAAGTTCCTGCCTGAGAACCCATCTTAAACAAAATATCCTTACCATCAATTTCTAAAATTTCAAAATAATAAACAGTTCTTTTTCTTTTGACTCTTTTCACAGCAGACTTTTTAGGAGGTAATTGAGTAATTTCACCAATAAATTGTTCACACGCTTTTCTTATTTCATCTTCAGGAACATCTTTATGCAAATGCATGACTGCAACATATTCTTTTCCTGATGTTAACAATGCCTGCATAACTGCTGTTGCTTTATTTAATCCGGTTGGAAGAATTCCTGTCACACCAGGATCTAAACTGCCTCCATGACCTGCTTTTTTAGCATTAAAAATTCTCTTGACATAATCAGAAACCATATGAGACGTAGGCCCTTTAGGTTTATTTAGATTAATAACACCTTTATCTAATAATTCAGGAATAGTTCTTTTATCAGGCAGACAGCCAAACTCTAGATTAGTCTCTACTTCTCTCTTTTGAAGAACAACTCTTTCAACTTTTTCAAACGGCAATAAGTTCATTTTAGAACATAATCAGCTTTGTTTTAATTAAGTTTCTGTAGCTACTGATAGATAGTTATAAAGGGAAATGTTTATAAAACAAGACAATTTTATTGAGAATATGATAGAATGTAAAGATGTATTTGAAAAATTGTATGGTTCAATAAAATATACTATAGTTAATGATATTCATACAGGTGACTTTGAGAGAATAATGCCTTACTTATTAGGAGAAATAGAAGACGGTAATAAAATATTAATCCCTGGAATGGATAATGACAGATTTGATAATTTAGAAGCAATCAAATATCTTGATGAATATCATTTCAGAAATGTATTAATGATGGCAGCCAATCATGATGAATGTTTTGTCAAAGCAATGTATGAATTTTACAATATAATTGCATTCAGCAATATCAATTACTCAAGCCCAATGATTCAAATGGACATGAAGAATGTTGACTGGATGAAATGGTATTTTTCAGAAAATAATGCAGAATGGTATAGAGACATAGTAAAAGAAGAACTTCCAAAACATGATAATATGACTTTAAATTCTTTATTTTATGCTTTTGGCAGAATTGGTGCAAAATCTATTGATTTCCCAAAAGAATTCAGACAAATAATAAATTCTCCTCATTATCTTTTTATCGACGATCTTGTAAGAGACGCTGAAGAAGAGTCTGCTGAGAAAAACTTTCCAGAAATAGAAATAATAGGGAAAAAAATAATGGTTTTGCATGGAGTGCCAATTGATTTTGAAACAAAAATGGAGAAGGGATATAATCATTATTTATGGTCAGGATTAACTCAAGGATCAAGAAAAAAAGGTTTACAAAATAAAAGTTTTGATCCGAGGAAAGCCATTGCTGTTTTAGATTATTTAGAAAAAGAAGGATATCAAGGACTTATCAGAGGACATGATCATATGCCTACATTTATTATTAAATCAAAACATCCTGTTACTATGACAGATGGAACTAAAGCAACTAAATTTAATATTTATACAAAATTTGGGAAATTTTCATATTATGTTGGTAAGAACTGGTTTGGTTATCAAAAAATGGATGATAAACCAATATACCAGAGAAAACTTCCTATAATAACAGATGAACAATTTATCTTTTGTGCAGGACCTTTTGAAGACGCATATTATGGAGAAATAAAACCAACACATAAAGGATTGAAATGCAAAGTTTATCATGCATCGCAAGATAATGCTCCTCATAAAAAATATGATGCACTAAAATATTACAAAAAACCAGAAATCTTAGGAAGAGACTCCTTAATGAAAATGCATTTTGACAAAGAGATGCAAAAAAAGATGCAACAATTTACATGATTTTTGTCTTTAAGGAGTGACAATAATAGAAAGGTTTAAATACTAGTTAATCTTACTTATTCTTATTATGAAACAAAAAAATTATTTAATCGAGGCTAAGGCACTTGATTGTGCTGTTCGTGTTCATCAACATAGATAATTCTTTATTCCTAACAAATTATTCATTAATATCTGACTCTAGTTCTCAGACTCTTTATGGCGGTAGTGGCGTAATGGTAGCGTACAAGCCTGTGGCGCTTGAGGCTCGGGTTCGATTCCCGGCTACTGCCCTTTTCTTAAGAAAGTATTTTAAAACAAAACAAGATAAATATTATCAAAAGAGGCTAAGAAGATGAAAATACAACCAGTAAAAGGAACAAGGGATTTTTATCCTGAACAGAAAAGAATACTAAATTATATCTTTGACAAATGGATAAAAGTTTCTGAGAATTATGGCTATGAAGATTTTGACGGTCCTTTACTAGAGCCAGCTATGTTATGGCAAATGAAATCAGGCTCTGACATACCAGAGCAAGTCTATTCTTTTCCTGACAAAAACAAAAAAATGCTCGCTATCAGGCCAGAACTAACTCCAACATTAGCAAGAATGGTTGCACAAAAGTCAGCTGAACTTACAAAACCAATAAAATGGTATTCAGTATCAAGATGCTGCAGATATGAAGCACCACAGGCTGGAAGATTAAGAGAATTCTTTCAATTAAATGTAGATTGTTTAGGCTCAGAGAGCCTGCTGGCAGATGCAGAAGTCATAGCAACAGCAATTGCAATAATGCAGGAATTAGGATGCACTTCTAATGATTTTTACATAAGATTATGCAACAGAAAACTAATACAAGCTTTGCTGGAAGAGTTTGGAATTAAAAATTTCCAAGACGTCATGAGAACAATAGACAAAAAAGAGAAAATGAATGACGCTGAATTCAAACAAGCATTAAAGCAACTGAAATTAAATGATAAGCAAATAAAAAATATCTTTAACTTGATTAAATGGGATGACTTAAAGAAAATCGACCTGAAAAACTTATCTGCAACAGGCAAAAAAGGATATGAAGAACTAAATGAAGTCATAAAATACCTGAAAGAAATGGGATTAAGCAAATTCATACAAATTGATTTCTCAATAATGAGAGGATTTGATTATTACACCTCCACTGTATTTGAAGTATTTGACAAAAAACAAAAATACAGAGCACTTGCAGGAGGAGGAAGATATGACAACTTGGTTAAGGACTTTGGCGGCAGAGAAAAAGTTCCAGGAGTAGGATATGGTATGGGAGATGTTGTAATGGAATTATTCTTAAAATCAATCGGCAAGCTGCCAAAATTAAGCAGAGAAATAGATTATTTTGTTGTGTTTATGAAACCTGACTTGATTAATGGATTTTTGAAATATGTCTATGAATTAAGAAAAAAATATTCAGTTGACATGGATTTGATGGAAAGAAACTTTAACAAGCAGATGAATTATGCAAATAAAATCGGAGCAAAGAAAGTAATAATTGTAGCTCCAAAAGAATGGAAGCAAAATAAAATAATAATCAAAGACATGAAAACAGGAAAACAAGAAATCAAAGACTTGGGAAAGTTTTTGAAATAATTATTTTTTCTTTTTCTCGTTTTTTTTAATCAAAAAATCAACTGTTAATTCAAATTCTTTTAATAACTCAGAAGTTAAATCTTCAATATTTCCAACTTGTGCGAGCTGTTTCTTTTGACGAGATGTTAATAATTTCATTTTTTCAGAAAGAGAAGAATAATATTTTTCTTGCATGGTAGAGGGAGGATATACAAAATCAGGAAATTGTGCTTTGATATTCACAACAAAATCAGAATTTGGCTTAACACCGTAAAATTGAAGAATATGAGGAATTCTTTTTTGCCAGTTGTCTTTTAACTTACCTGCCCGATATTTACTAATAATATTTTTAGCACTGCCTCTATTAGCACCTTTAAACACATCTTTTAAATGACCTGCTAAATCGTCAAGAGTAACATCTGGTCTAGCATCCATAATTTTTTTAAGCTCGTCACCAAAATATTCACGAAATTCTAATAATCCACGAACTTTATTGCTATAATTTACCATACTTTTAAGAGAAAACTGATTTTATTTAAATTTTATCAAATACAAACAAAACCTTTAAAAATAACTTGCAAGATTTAAAGCTAATCATGGTAGTGAGTGAAGAATTTGTAATGCTAATTAGAGAGCAACTTCAAAAGCAAAAAGATATAGTTAATAACTTGCAAGATTCAAACCTTAACATAGTAGTGAGTGATGAATTAACAAGTTTAGTTAGAGCGCACCTTCAAAAACATAATGATATAGTTTATAGACTTAAATCAGGTGATCTATTTGAAAAACCTGAATTCTTAGAAGAGTGTGATAATTTAACAAGAAAAATACTAAAAGAAAACAGGCGGAACAAGTTTATTGAGAAAAACTTCTCTCAACTTAAGAAATTATGTCCATCAAATAACGGAAGCAATCAAATCAAAAGTTTTATGTTTATTTATAATTCTTATACAGGTGAAATAATAGGAAATGACATTGAAAAAATACCGGATAATTCTGAATCAAGAGAATATTCTATATTATTTCCTATAGTTCATTTAGACGGCACTGTAACAAAAAATGACGACTATGTAGGATTTATCAAACTTAATGGAGAAGAATTTCATGCTAAATTAGATAAATTATTAGAAGAAATAAAACCACATCATAATCTTTTTGATTATGTATTTAATAAATTAATTCATTTCAGAAACTTCGGCAAAGAAATAGGAGATTATTTTATTGCTGATGTGGTTAATAAATATAATGAAGAGATTCAAGCAGAATAATTTGGTCTAAATATTCTTTGCTTCTGGCGTAAATTGTTTGCAACAGGTTTTTTGAAAGTTTCTTTAGGAATCCAAAGCTTAAATTTAATGTAATGATTATCTTCTTTAACAGAAAGGCGTCCATTAAGCTTTTTCATAGCACCAACAATTACAGGAAGACCAAAACCTCCAAACTCTTTGCCTTCAACATAGGTCTTATGACTTCTAGTGCCAATTTCTGTTAAATCTCCCTTATAATGCTTATTGATTTTCTTTTTAATACCATCAGCCAAGCCTTTTTCCTTGTCTTTATCAGAAATAGAATTTCCTATAATAATTTCACAATCACCACTCTTAGTAATTTTAGTCTCTATTTTTACAAAATACATACGAAAATCATCAGTAAAATAATGCATACAAGCATTTTGCGAAAGCTCTGAAATCACATTGGAAAGATAATTTTCTATATTTTCATTAAGATTAATATTAAAATTACAGTTAAAATCATAAAGAAGAAATGTTTTATTTGCATAGTTTTTCTCAGAACTATCGCGCAACAGATCTGAATCAGTTAATTTTTGAGTTATATTCTCATCTTTATCTTTTTGAGGCTTTGGAATGAATTTCGATATTTGACCAGCATATTTTTTATTAAACAGCTTTTGCTTCAGGCTTTCTTTTCTTTCAAACAAACCATAGAAATTGTCAATTATCATGTCTTCAACAGTTCTAACAGGCAAGGGCTCAAGAACAACTGCGTTATATTCATTATTAACAAAATTATAATCAGCAGGAATACTATCACAATTAGAAAATAAAGCCTCTGTTTCTCTTAATTCATCAAATGATTCAGCCATAAACACCTCTAATTTTGTTAAGGTTATTGGAAAATATTAAAATTACGTACGAAAATACGTTTTTTAACAAATGTCAAGAACCGCCAGTCAATAAATGGGAAAATATTGTTGTTTTAAAACTCATAACAAAAATTAATTAATCTTTTTTCATTAAAACCCGTCTTGAACTCTACTTTTTTATGACCATACATTTTATTATACAACCTAGCATAGTGAGCAAAAGTATGCTCAACCTTAAGAGATGCTTGAACAACATCATCAGCTTTAACTCTTAAAGCTAATTCAGATTCTTTTTTATTAACTTCAAAATCAGGTTCACTTCTAAGAAAACCATAAAGAAAAGAAATTAAATTGCGATCTCCTTGCAAGATCGCGTTATATCTTTTTTCACTCATAGTGTCTCTAAGCCTAATTCTTCGTTAAAAGCAACTCTTTGCTCTTGTGCTTCATTACCTAAAGGCTTGCCAAGAATCCAAGGACTTTTCACACCAGTAATAATAGTCATAACCATCAGCTTTCCTTTCATATCATCAGTCACTCTAGCTCCCCAGATAACATTAGCATCTTCATCCATAGTTTCTGTAACTAAATCTCCAACTCTTGCGATTTCATCAAGAGTTAAATCAGGGCCTCCCCACACGTGTATCAATGCACCAGTAGCGCCTTTGTAATTAATATCAAGAAGAGGGTTACTCAAAGCTCCTCTAACAGCTTCTTCGACTTTATTATTTGTATCAGAGGTTCCAACACCTATCGCTGCTACACCGCCATTAGTCATAATAGCCTTCACATCAGCATAATCTAAGTTAACTAAACTTGGAATCGCTATAGTCTCAACAATACCTTTAATCATAGTAGCAATCAATTCATTCGCAACTGCAAATGCCTGTTGTACAGGGAGGTTTCCCGCAATGCTTACTAAACGATTATTATCAATCACGACAACTGTGTCGCAAACTTGCCTTAATTGCTGGAGGCCGAATTCTGCTTTATCAATTCTTGCTCTCTCAATATTAAATGGCATAGTAACTGTTCCAATAACAATAGAACCCATGTCTTTAGCAACATTAGCTAATATAGGACTAGCGCCTGTACCTGTACCGCCGCCCATTCCTGCGCAAACAAATACCATATCAGACCCTTTTAAAGTCTCTTTGATCTGCATAATAGATTCTTGGGCAGAGTCGGCTCCTTTTTGAGGATAACCTCCACATCCAAGACCTTTAGTAATCTCTCTGCCAATCAAATATTTCTTATCAGCTTCTGAGATATCTAAATGCTGTTTGTCTGTGTTGCAAACGTGCACTTCTGCACCACGAATGCCTTTTTTGTATAACCAACTGACCATGTTGTTGCCAGCACCACCAACACCAATAACCTTGATGTTTGCTTGTCCAAAGTCTGCTTCTGCTTGGCTTTGTTCTTGTGTGAGCGCGTTTTTAACGAGCAAATCCATTTTCCTTCTAACCTCCGTTTGTAATTATAAGAAAGGCTCTCCTCTTAAGGTAGGGGGTGGTATCAGAAAAAGATGGAGAGCCCTCTTGAGTATCACCGTCTTTTTCCCTCAAATAAATGTGATTTTGCTGTAATGTCATCAAATGTATAATTGTCACATTTATGTATACTAGTATAATATAACTTATATTTAAATGTTTCGAATGCAGAAATTTTAGCGACGATGTCTTTTAAAAGTGCAATAATTTTATATACTAATAGCGCTTTAGTTGATAAAATGGTAATGCTTTTTGATAGATCTAATTTACCTTCAAATATTCTTGAAATAGTTTTTGCAACAAGCCAGCAAGTGATAGTTGCAAAAGAATTAATTAATTATATCGTCGATAACAAAGGGGAAATTTCCAAAACAGAAATGAGTTTGTTTGCAACAAAATTACATGAAGGCAAGTATGAAGCAGTTCTTTCCGACGGACAATATAAAGGAAAGAAAGTAAAATTGTCTTATAACAAACGACAATTTTATGATAGAATATTAACTCCAATGAAAGCAATGGGATTAGTAGAGTATGATTTGTATAAGAAAACTTATCGAATAAGTAAGAAGTTCTCAGATGACTTAATGAAGATAGGATTGATGTGGAAGAAGCAGTTGAGTAAGATGGGTGTAAAGTGATTACTTACTCAACAATGATAACAAACGAAACATTTAAATATAATGTCTTCTTTTTATAAAAAATCAATAATTTAAAGGTAAAACTAAAATGAATATTAAAAATTTATTTCAAAAAGGAATAATTACACTCGAAATTCTGGCCTTAGTCGCCTTTGGAAATTTAGTTGGTTGTAAAACAACTTCATTTGAAAAAGCACAAAATTATGAAAATGAAAGAAAAATTGTATTAGACGAAGACTACGAAGAAGCAGAAAATTTTTGGAGAAACGCAGTCCTTCACGAAAAAGCAGGAAACATATACAAAGCAATAGAAAACTACGAAAAAGCCGAAGATTTTGATGAAGCAGGAAGACTTTATGAAGAACTAGGAAACACAGAAAAAGCAAGAGAAAACTACGAAAAACACGCTGAAAGTTATGTAAAACTTGAATGGTTTGGCTTGGCAGGAAGAATTTACGAAAAACAAGGAAACACAGAAAAAGCAATAGAAAACTACGAAAAAGCAGCTGAGAGTCATAACATTAAATGGTTTCTAGAGGCAGCAAGAATTTACGAAAAACAAGGAAACACAGAAAAAGCAGCAGAAAACCATGAAAAAGCAGGATTTTTTTTTGAAGCAGCAAAGCTTTATGAAAAACAAGGAAACACAGAAAAAGCAATAGAAAACTACGAAAAAGACGAATGTTTTTACGAATTAGCAGACCTTTATGAGAAACAAGGAAACATAGAAAAAGCAATAGAAAACATAGAAAAAGCAATTGAAAACCATGAACAATCAACAGGTTTTTATGAGGCAGGAAGACTTTATGAAAAACAAGGAAACATAAAAAAAGCAAAAGAAAACTACAAAAAAGCAGCTGAAAGTTATGAAAAACATGAATGGTTTAACTTTGCAGCAAGAATTTATGAAGGACTTGAAAACATAAAAAAAGCAGCAGAAAACTACGAAAAAGGAGAAAGTTTTGCTGATGCAGGAAGACTTTATGAACTGCGATTAGGAAACACAGAAAAAGCAGCAGAACTTTATGAAAAAGCAGGAAACACAGAAAAAGCAGAAGATGATTTCTACGAACAAACAAGAGCAAGATATTTTGAACGCGCAGCAAAACTTTACGAAGAACTAGGAAATACAGAAAAAGCAAAATTAAACTATATCAAAGCTGCAGAAAAATACGAAAAAGAAGAAGTTTTTGACTATGCCTCATTTCTTTTCAAAAAAGCAGGAAACACAGAAAAAGCAAAAGAACTTGACAAAAAAACAGAAAACAAAAAATAAATTTTATTCTCTTTTAATTCTTAAAAAATAGGATTGATGTGGAAGAAGCAGTTGAGTAAGATGGGTGTTAAGTAAGTATCACTTTAAAATGGTCTGAGTGTGTTTTAAAGCTTTCTGTTTGTTGATATATGAGTACTACCTATCAGAAGTATCTAAATTATCTTTTTCAAAGCTACAATAGCTACTTCTAGCTGCTTGTTATCAGGTTTTTTTGTTGTAATCTTCTGAGTCCACAAGCCTGGCAGAATTAAGATTTTGAAGATTATGTTGTTTTTGAATTTAGTAGCTAGCTTTAGAAATTCATAAGAAACACCAATTATTAATGGAATGAATAAAATTCTAATACCTAAGTTGACATACCAAAGATCTGTTTTTACAAGACTGAAAGCAATGATGCTTATGACTATTACATATACTAAAAAGCTAGTTCCGCATCTAGGATGTAGTCTGCTGTATTTTTTACAGTTTTTTGGAGTTAAAGGCTTTCTGGCCTCATAACAAGCAACAGACATATGCTCTGCACCATGATATTGAAACACTCTTTTCATGTCTTTGAACAATCCTATGATGATTAAATAAGCAAAAAATACTGCAACTCTTATGATTCCATCAATTAAATTGAAAAAAACACCATGTTTAGTTACAACTAATTTTGTTGCATAATAAGGAAGAACAACAAATAATCCTATTGTGAAAGCCAATGCTATTAATAGAGTGATTCCTAACTCTTTTTTACTGATTTTTTCAGACTTTTTTTCTTCAGCAATATCAGCACTCCAAGTTAAAGTTTTGATGCCGATTACAAGCATTTCCCCTAATTGAATAATACCTCTGATAAAAGGAAGAGCTAAAATTTTATTAGTCTTGCACAAAGATAGATATCTTTTCTTTCTTGTAATAATTTTACCCTTAGGTGTTCTAACTGCAATTGCGTATGCTTTGTCATCTTTCATCATGACACCTTCAATTACTGCTTGTCCGCCTACAGGTTTTGTTTTTTTCATATTTCTTTCTCAATCCCTAATTCAAGAATTATACCTTTAATACCCTTTGCTTCAATTAGCTCTTTGAATAATTCTGCATCGTCTGTTGTTCCTACGATAGAACCGTAATGGCAAGGAATTCCAATTTTAGCATTCATAGCTTCTGCTGCTTTAGCAGCTTCTTTAGCATCCATAGTATAAGTGCCTCCAACAGGAAGAACAGCAATATCTGGATTAAGATTATTCATCTCAGGGATATAATCAGTATCTCCTGCAAAATAAATAGATTTATTTTTTCCTTTAATTAGATAGCCGAAACAATTTTCCCTTTTATGATTTTTATTATACGCAGGAATAACTGTGAATTGGACTGATTTTATTTCATGTTTTTGTTCTGCGCTAACTGTGTTGCAGCCTAATAATTGAGAAGAAACATCAGAAGGTCCGAAAATTAATGTGTTGTCGTTAATGCAAAGCTTTGTTTTTTCTAAATTAAAATGATCATAATGATTGTGAGTTATTAATAGGATATCGCAAGGTTCATAATCTTCATTTTCCCCTGCGTAAGGATCTATGATTATTTTGAGATCATCTAGGATAAGTTTGAATGAGTTTTGACCGAGCCAGGTTAGTTTCATAGAATGGGATTAATATTAAGGGTTTAAAAAGGTTTAGGGGTTTAATTTCATTCTGCAATCAGGATCAGGATGTAAAAAAGGAACTAATTCCTGAACTAAATTTGGTAATTTTTTGCAATACTCCTCTTCATACGTTTCTTCGCCAATTCCCTTGAAAAGACTTAATTCTTGTTTAACATATAGCAGCGACCCTCGAATATCAATATCAGGTTTCTTAATTCCCAGATTAAAAGAAGGAAATAATCTTTGCATTAATTTTTGAGTTGGGAAATAAGCGTAAGGACCATTCATATAATCAGATGGTTTCATAGTAAAAAATGGTGCGTGAGGATCTGGAAATGTTGCAAAAAACATTCTATTTAATTCAAATACTGTGCTTATCTTCTTAACAAATTCACTAACTTTTTCATTATCTTTTTCACCAAACAGAAATGTGCCTGTTAATAATTCTAAACAAATCAAAGCTGTTGGCCATAGATCTGAATTTATGTGTTTTTCTCCTTCATAAAATTCAGGAGGAGTATAAATTCTTGGATTTGAAAAAATTTTAACATCTTCATCGATATGACAAGCTAAACCAAAATCAATTATTTTAACTGAAGAATCAGAATCAACAATAATATTATCAAGTTTTAAATCCCTATGTAAAAATCCTTTAGATCTTATATATTTAACAGCATCAACTATTTGCAAAGCAAAATCAATAAAAGAAGCTTTTATATCATAAGGAAGTTTTTTCTCTTGCTGTTGCCATTTATTTTTTTCATTTTCTATTAAATCTTGTAATGTACAAGAGTTCTCAATCATTTCATAAATTATTCCTTTATATTTATCTTTAACATGAATTAAATCATTTACTTTAATGATATTAGAATGGTTTAGTTTGGCAGTGATTCTAGCTTCCCTAATAGTTCTTTTGGATTCTTCTTCTTTAGATATTTCATAAACTTTGCTTGTTAATTCATTTTTCCATTCAATCAATTCTTCATGAGGCAGATTAACTTTCAGAATATTTTTACCTAAAGTCTTAACATTTTCAATAACGTACAATGAACCAAACGAACCATCAGTAAAATGCGAAATAACTCTATACTTTCTATTTCCAACTTTCTCTCCTGGTTTTAAAGAAAATTTCCCCATACCTACTGTTATCACTATATAGTTTATAAATATTTTGGAGAATTAGAACAATTCAAGCAGAATAACACACTCACATGCATGAGTGATATCACTATGAAGATTCAGCATTCTGCTCAAAATAATTGATTCATTATAATTAAGTTTCTTGAACAAATTATGAATTTTTGATTTATGGATAAATCTTGTAGATTGAAGCACCTGCATTTTCTCCCATTTTGGCTTAACATAAATATCATACAATATTTCAAAGCATGCTTTAGTTTTATTAAGAAAACTCATTAATTCTTGATTCACCTTAGCATTTTTTTGAAATGAACAAACCTGAGAAATAAATATGAAATGATCTCCCATATGTTCTAATTCTCTAGCTAAAGAAGTATAATATGTAGATAATCTCACTTCACCAGGAACATTTCCTTTATTTACTAATCTCAAGCTTAAATTAGTCAAACGGCTTACAGAATCATCTAAAGACTTAAGTTTCTTTAAATTTTCAAACTTATTATTTCTCAGAGAATCAATTAAATTATCAAACATCATCTTTATCACACAAAACACAGAAATCATTGTTTTTTTGATATCTTTCATCTCTTCTGTAACAAAAACCTTGGCAGTGCAGCTTTTAGCGCTTTGTTGGATAATATCAACTCCAATCAATCTAGGAATAACATCCTGCAAATCAGCTAAAATTTCATAATTATCAAAAGTTAACTTTATTTCATCATAACCTGCAATATAAGGTCTTTCTACATACCTAAAAAGAAATTTACCTGTAGGAATATGCAAAGAATAAATTGACTCTCTTTTAGAGGGTTGTAAAGATAATACCAGGCTTTTTTCAAATTCACTTACATCTATATCCTGTCCTGGCTTTAATTTATGCTTTTTAGCCCAAGCACTAGGAAGAGAAACTGTCAAAGTATTTGCCCCTACTCTGTTGATTTTACGCTTCATTAAGTCTTGATTCATTTTGACATATATAAAGGTTTTGGAAAATAATTACTAGTAATTACTAGCAGTTTCAGGTAAACACGAAAAATATTCTTTTTTCTTTTTTTGAAAAACATTTTATCGAGAAAGAATAACGAAGTCTTCTTCGCATATTAACTTTTGTAATTATAAGTAATTACTTGTAATTGCTAGAAATTAAATATATATAGCATATAATGATATTTCAGGAGGTATCAAAAATGAGTTTATGGAATAAAATCAAAATTATGGGTGCGTTAGGATTATTAACAATTGCCAGTTACACTATTAATGGTTGCAAAGTTTCTGCTGAAATTGATGCTGAACTTAAAGTAAAAGAATTAAACATAGAACATAATGTAAATTCAAAAAATAACCAAGAAAATAAAAAAACAGAAGAAGATAAAACAGAAGGCAGTGATAATGTATTTCCTACTGGTTACAAGAAAGTTACAGAAAATGAATTTGATGAAGTAGAAGGAAATGCTGAAAATGCCTTTGACAGACTTCCTGGCAATCGAAAAAAAGAAAAATCAAATTCAAAAGTAACTCCAAAAAATGAATATGGTAAAGTAGAAGACGCAGCTGATGATGCATTTGGCAAACTTGATGACTTAATTAATCCAAAATCAAAAGTAACTGCTAAGAAAAAAGATCTTTCAACTGAGCCTATTAAATATGTTCCATTAGAGAAACGAATGAATGAAATAATCAGAACAGCAAATGGATATGAACTAATGTTTCAAAAAGGAGAACCTAAAAATTTTGATGACTGGGTTGATTTAATAAAAACAGGAGTAGATTATGCATTCTATAAACTTGTTATTCCGATTGAAGAAAATTCAATTAAAATTCATAGATACAGAATCACTGGAAAAGAAGTAGTAAAAGAAGAAATAGGGCATAAAATCTCAGCTATAGATCAGAACAAATTCTTAAAAGAATTAAAAAACAGATTTGTTTCTGATACAGATTCTTATGACGACTATGACTACACCAAAATGGAAGACATGGTAAGAATGCTTGATTTAAATTTAATGCACAAAAAACTTTCATTAAATGAAGACAACAAAAAAGATGCAGAATCTCTTGTTGAATGCGTCAAGAAGAATCTAGATTTAACTTTACCTAAGATAACGAAATGGGGTAAAGCACCTGAACAACAAAAATATAACTTTGTCAGAACAATGCAAGGTTATAAATTGAAAATAGATGGATATAAAGTAATAATATCTAATGACAACTCAGGAGATATATATTTAACCTCATCTGACGGCAATACAATAGCAAGAAAATTCACAGAAGTGCAGGAGTATCTTACTTCAAAAGAAATCAATAAAGACTGGCTTAACTCAGTAGGCCCTCATGTATCTTTAGACAGATCAGATAACAATGCTTTACATTTAGTTGATGTATTAGACAACATATTATTGAATTTTTACACAAAAGCATCTAAGAACGACATACAAAAAGGCTGCAAAATACTTTCTGAAATAAAAGAAGGACTTAAGAGTTATATAAAAGATAATGTTGAAGAGGCGTATGATTAAAAATGGCCTTAGAAAAACTTTTAAATCCAGTAAAAGCAGGATTTGCCGTGGGTTTAATGGCTTTAGCAGGATTTTTTTCTTCTTGTAAAAGTCCTGAAAGTTTTGATAAAAGATTTCAAAATCCTCCAACACAAACAAAAGCAATACACGCAGAACAATTTAAACAAGAAGTTTTAGGAATTCTAATAGATAAGAAAATAACAACTTCAGAACAAAAAAAATTAATGAAACTTGAAAGCGAATATGAAATTAGTGATAATCAAACAGAATTCTTTATCTCTCAATTAAAACCTATAAATGATTTAATAGAGAGAAAAATTGGAATAGAATGTGTTTTAGAAGTAGATGTTGACGGAAAAACAAGATATATTCTTGAAAGAAATAATGAAAAATCAGAACCATCTTTCAAAGATATGGTTTTACCATTAAAAGAAGGAGAAACTGCTTTAGATTTCTTCAAAAAAATATATCCAAAATTAACTTTGCCATTATTAGTGCGAGAATCAATAAAAAGTGAAAATAAAGATTTTAATTATTTTGATTTAAATCCAGAAGAGAAAAAAGAAAAATATTTTTATCACCTAAAAAACGAACATAAAAAATTCATAGATGAAAGAATGGATGGAAAAAGTCCTGGGCTTTGGACGAAAGATGACCGCAGATTATACAAAGGCGGTTTTTTAACTGATGCAAAATTAATACCAATATTAAATGAAATTAATGAACCTGATTTAGGAGATGAAGTAATTACAATACTAAACCAATATTATGACGATTTGGGACTGACTAAAGAAAAAATAAGAAAAACTGCAGAATCAATAAGAAAAACTGCAAAATCATATACCTCCGCCAGATTAGATGCAGTTAAAGCAGACCAAGATGAACAAATTGAATTGGAAAAAACAATAAAAGAAAACGCAAAGATTCTGGATGAACACTTAAAAAATTATGAACATGATTTTGCAATAATTATAGAATATACTGATGCTGAAGGTAAAAAGCACACAAGAGGAACAACTTATGAACTTCAATTTTTAGAAAATGCAAGTCTGGATGATATTTCTACATTGATTGTAACAGATGAGAATAATAAAACACATAGTAAATACGGACCACTAATGGTTTTACAAGACAAATTCACAGAATATAATAATGGAGAAATGCTAGCAAGCAAAGCTTACAAGCTAAACTTAGAAAGCAGTGTAATCAAGAAAAGAATATATGAGCTTGTTAAAAAGAAAGGCGGATTAATTGATGTTATTGGAGAAATAACACCAGAAGAATTCGAAAAATTAACTGATGGCAACATAGAAAATGGAGAGTTAAGAAAAGCAGGAATACAAATGTATATTATGGGAACGAGGAAAAACTCTGTTACTGATGAAACTCCTAAAAGTGAATTTGATGAAGTTGAAGAAAATGCTAAAAATGCCCTAGATAAACTTCCTGGAAACACAAAAAAAGAAACAATTCCAAAAACATGGCCTAGAATTCCTGCCATCCCAAAAAAAGAAAAAGTAAATCCAACAGAAGATGCAGAGACAACTCCTATTCTAGAAAAGAAAGAAACTCTAGAAGAAAAAATAATTATTGACAGAAAAATAGAAGGCTTAATCAGAACAGCAAATGGATATGAAATAATGTTCAGACAAGGAGGACCAAAACAATTCTCTGACTGGGATGATTTAGTAAAAAAAGGAATAGATTATGCATATTATAAACTTGTAATTCCACTTGATGATAATAGAATAAGCGGAAAAGAAGAAGTTAAAGAAGAAATAGGTCATAAAGTCGCTAAAGCAGATCAAAAAAGATTCTTAAAAGCATTAAACAAAGAATTAGTTGATAATAACTCTTATGATTCTTGCGACTATACTAAAACAGAAGATGTTGTAAGAATGCTGGACTTGAACTTAATGCATAAACAACTCTCATCTAATAAAGAAAATAGAGAAGAAGCAGAAGATCTTATCAAATATGTTAGAGAAAATCTTACTGAAACAATAAAAGGTATTAGAAAATGGGGAAAAGCACCTGAACAAGAAAAATATAATTTTGTCAGAACAACAGAAGGATATAGATTGAAATTTAATGACAGCAAAGCAATAATATCTGCACATGACCCAGAAAATATATATATTATTCGTAACAATAAAACAAAGACAATAATATTCTCAGAGTTGCAAGAATATCTTGATTCAAAAGATATTAAACGGGATTGGCTAAAAACAGTAGGGCCTCGTGTCTCTATGAATCGAGCTGATAAAGATTCTTTACATTTAGTGGATGTATTAGATGCGATATTATTGAACTTTTTCACAAAACCAGAAGAAAAAGACACACAAAAAGGCTGCAAAATACTTGAAGAAATAACCAAAGAACTAAAAAAATCTTCAGATGAATTAGCTAAAGATGCTGAAACTTATTATGACAAAGGAAATGCCTTATGCGGACAAGGTAAGTTTGAAGAAGCAATTAAACATTATGATAAAGCAAAAAAACTAAATCCAGAATTTACAATTGGTTATTATAGCAAAGGAAATACTCTATATGGCTTAGGTGAGTTTGAAGATGCAATTAAATTTTATGATAAAGCCATAGAACTAAACCCAAAACATGCTGATGCTTATATTAACAAAGGCGCTGCATTAAATCATTTAAAAAGATTTGAGGATTCAATTAAATGTAATAATAAGGCCCTTGAAATAAATCCAAAATTAATTAATGCCTATAACAATAAAGGTGTTGCTTTAGTAAGGCTAGGCAGAGCAGAAGAAGCAAATAAATTCTTTGAAAAAGCAAAACAATTGCGTGCAAAAAATAAATAAATATCAATTAAAAATGGCATTAGAAAAAATATTAGGAAAAATTACAAAACCAATAAAGGCAGGATTTGCATTAGGTTTATTGACTTTGGCAGGTCTGTTTTCTTCTTATAATTTTATAAATACCGCTTATTCTAAAAATGCACATGATTTAGGTAAAGAACAAAATACAAGAAATTTCAAAAAAGAATTTGAAAAAATCATAGAAGACAAAAAAATAACACAAAGTGAACAAAAACAATTAAACTCATTAATAAAAAAATATTCAAATTTAATAAATGTTCAAGAGATAATGGATGAAATGAAAACAGATGACGTGAAAGTAATAGATTCTGTGATAAAAAAGAAAGATCGTGATTTTTATGTTATCAAAGACTGGGATATAGGAGTATTTAAAGATAAATATAATTTAGAATTTTCACCAATAGAAGAAGAACCTGATGCTGACTTTTGGGTACCTTGGGAAAAAAATAAAATAAAAGAAGATGGCTTAAAGGGCAGCTTAGTTATAGGCGGCAAAGCTAAGGGAAGTGATTATTTTTCCGATGAACTAAAATTGCTTACAAATACTTTAGATAAATTCGAATATGAATTATTTGCAAATTTAGATATTAAAAGCTGGAATATTGGAAATTGGTTAGGCGGAAACTTATCATTCAAAAGAAGTTATTTAGAAGAAAAAGGCAAAATATTAACTGCAGGAGAACTTACTTTTCCTTCTTTTAGTTTTGGCACTAAACCACTAGAATTAGACAAACTAGCGAAAGAATTAGAAAAAGGATTATTTGGTGAACTAAGCTTTAAATTAGGATTAGAGGACATAGAGTCAGATCAAACAATCATTTTCAGTCACTTATATGCACAAGCAGGAATAGGATGCGGTTATTCTAATGAAAATGTCTCTCTTTTAGGTCATGTAAACTTACCAATAAATTTAGCAGGTCATGAAAGATTAGATTTTAATGCAGAAGCAATTTTGAATGTAAGTGATAAAGTTTCTCTGCATTATCAAATAAATTTTTCAAAAAAGTCATATACCTATCCAAGTTCATTAAAGCTAGAAAACATCTCACACAAAATAGGAATAATAATTAAAGATTTTGATGATGAAGGCACGGACATCGGTCTTTCTTACATACTAGATCATCCTAATATAAAATCAAATAATTATGAATATAGCAGAAACATTAGCGCAGCAGAAGGCACTTTTAAGAAAAGAATTGGAGATTTCTTGTTAATAGGCGGAGTAAAAATCGCCCTCTATCACCAAACAATAGAATTTTCAATAGCATATTCACCAAAAAATGAAAAAGAATAAAAATGAGTCTAGACAAAATTCTAAAACCAATAAAAGCAGGGTTTGCACTAGGTTTAGTGACTTTAGCAGGATTGTTTTCTTCTTGCAGCGTTCATGATTTAAGACTAAATCCTAAAACAGATGAATATTGTGTTTACAAAGAAGGAGAAAGATTTTCTTATGCAAAAAAGATTGAAGAAGCATTAAAGAAAGCTGAAAAAGAAACAAATTTTGGCTATAAAATTCTAACTCTGGAAGCAGAACTTCTGCCTGAGAAATATAAAAAACATCATAAAAAAGCAAAGACAACTTTAGATGAAATAATTGCTGAATCTAAAAAAACCATCAAAGTAAAAGCTAACTATTCTGAGGATGAAGCAAAAAAACTTCTAAAATCTGTCGGAGATATTGTTGACAATAAAACTAAAGAACACAAAGCAAGATATTATTTAACAGAAGGTTTAGCGGAAGGAGGTTTAGACTGCGATACTCTTGTGTTTACATACTTAAGTGTATTTGATGCGTTAGGTTTGTCTGAAAAAGTTTCTCCTGTTGTTACAACAGGTTTGGATAATATATGTCATGTTTTTTTAAGATATAAATTAAAATCTGGCAAAACTTTTGATTGGGAAACAACAAAAAAAATAAAACTTCCTAATGGATCAGTAAAAAGTTATAAACGCGCCAAAGAATTTGAACATTCTTTCAGACCTTTAATATACGCCATAGATGTAGGAGGGCCAATATGTCATGAATTTTTCCCTTCTTTAACAAAAAAACAATTACTGGCAGTTCATCTAGAAACCTTGGGTCTAGCTCATTTTAAAGATCCATATAAACTTATAGAACATTGCAATGCTTCTCTTAGATTATTTTCAAATAATTCAGGAGCATATCAACTAAGGGCCCTGGCTTTTTGTAATTTAAAGTTACATGAAAAAGCAATAAATGATATGAATAAAGCAATCAAAATAAATGAAGAATTTAATCTTGCTTCTGTTAAAAAAAATGGAATAAAAGATCTTTTGGGTTGTCATAAATATTCATTAAGAGCAGATATACATTCAAAAATGGGCAACTATGATAAAGCTGAAAAAGATTTTGCTAAAGCAATTGAATTAAATCCTAATCATTATCAAATATATACTGGGAGAGGAGAACATTTTTACAGATTAGGTAAAGAAAAAGAAGCTCTTGAAGATTTTAATAAAGCAATAAAATTAAATCCAAAAGCTGCTAATGCTTATTTTGAAAGAGGATCTTTCTTAAACAAAATAGATAAATTTGAAGAAAGTTTGAAAGATCTTAAAAAAGCAAAAGAATTAGGATATTCTAATTTCGAGATACTTGATTATTACATCAAGGATTCTGAAGAAGAAATAGAATAAAGTGAGAAAACCTTTTTAAAACCCACTCACCTATACAGTTTATATGAAAAAAGAGGCCTTAATCTTATTGATATTATTATCTGTTGCAGCATTTGCTATAGAAGATATTGTAGCTGTAAGGCAAGAAGAAACCAAATATCTTGAAGATATAAAACAAAAGCTTGATGAGAACACAGCAAAGATAACTGATTTAGAACAACAGCTCGGCATAGAAGAAGAACCAGCAAAAGAGCCAAATCTCTTCTTCTTATTTTATTTGCTGGGATTTAATCTGCTTTTGATAATATTTGTAATTGTATTAATAGTTTTTGTATACCGGAAATACATCAAACAAAGATATGGCATTGGAGAGATACATCCTGTGCCAAAAGAATTGATTGATTTTGCTTATAATTCAATGCTAAAAGGAAAGAAATTAGCTGACATAAGAATGGAACTAGCAGAAAAAGGCTGGGAGCCAAGCATGATAGAACATGCGGTAGATGCAGCTAAAGAAAAGTGATTTCTGGCAAAAACCTTATAAATTCTGTCAAATAAAGATATATTATGGTATTAGAAAAGCTTGGCGCTAGTTTAAAGGGAACATTGCAGAAGATTGCAAAAGCAGTTTTTGTAGATGAAAGGCTATTAAATGAACTAGTAAAAGACATACAAAAAGCACTATTACAATCAGATGTAAACGTAAAACTAGTATTTGACCTCACCAACAAGATAAAAGAAAGAGCTCAAAAAGAAGAAACACCAGGAGCACTTACAAAAAAAGAGCATTTAATCAATATAGTATATGAAGAGTTAACAAACTTCTTAGGCGGAGAAAAAGAAGAAATCAAATTCTCAGATAAAAAGCCAAACAAAATTGTTCTAGTAGGATTATTTGGATCAGGAAAAACCACTAGCGCAGGGAAGCTGGCAAAATATTTCATGAAACGAGGACTCAAAGTAGCACTTGTTGGATTAGATGTACACAGACCTGCTGCAATGGATCAGCTTGAGCAAGTAGGCAAAAGCGTGAATGCATCAGTATATATAGACAGAACAGAAAAAGATGCGCTCAAAATCTATCAAAAATTTGAACCAGAATTCAACAAATATGATTTATTAATTGTAGATACTGCAGGAAGAGACGCATTAAGTGAAGATTTGATTACTGAATTAAAAAATGTGAACTCAATTGTTAATCCTGATGAAATTCTATTAGTTATTAGCGCAGATATAGGACAAGCAGCTCAAAGCCAAGCAGAAGCATTCCACAAAGCAGGAGCAATCACAGGAGTTCTTGTTACAAAAATGGACGGCACTGCAAAAGGAGGCGGAGCATTAAGCGCATGCGCAGTAACTGGTGCTAAGATTAAATTTATCGGTGTTGGTGAGCGAGTAGATGATTTAGAAGCATTTAATCCAAAAGGATTTGTCGGCAGATTACTAGGAATGGGAGACCTAGAAGCTCTTCTTGAAAAAGCAAAAGAAGCTGTGACAGAAGAAGACGCAGAAGCAATGAAAGACAAACTTTTGAAAGGTGATTTTAGTTTATTAGATTTATACAAACAAATGCAGGCTATGAGAAAAATGGGACCTCTTGGCAAAGTAATGGAAATGATACCTGGCATGGGACAGTTAAGCCTGCCAAAAGACATGCTGCAAGTGCAGGAAGGCAAATTAAAAAAATGGAGACATGCAATGGATTCAATGACAAAAAAAGAACTAGAAGAGCCTGAAACTATAGATATTCAAAGAATAGAAAGAATAGCAAGAGGATCTGGAGTATCAGTAGGGGAGATAAGAGAATTAATCAAGCAGCACAAGCAAAGCAAGAAATTAGTCAAGATGATGAAAGGCGGCTTAGAAGGTGGAGATTCCAAAAAAATGATGAAAAAGCTTCAGCAGCAGATGAAAGGCGGCGGAGCTAAAATGAAATTCTAACGAAAACTTTAAAATAAACTGCTTAAATTGTATTTTTTGGTGAAGGAATGGGGGAATTAACTGATTTAATCAATACAAAGCAGAGAAGAGGAATTTTTGTACTTCCAGAAGAATTTGAGAATTATCTTTCTATGATAAATTTCAGAGAAAGAGTAAAAAATCTTGAAGAAGACCCTGAAATTTTTGAAGATGAATTATATTACAGATGTAGTGAAAAAGTATGTGACTTGGGATTTCAGAGAGACTTCATAGAAAGAACATTAGTAAATGTGTTTGATATTATTAAATTTAAAGATCCTGCTAGAAAATTTGGCACAGGCAAGATCACACCTCAAGCAATTAATCCTCTTTCATTAGCACAATTACTCAGCTGGGCAACACAAAAACCAATTGAAAAAATATTGAAAAAAGAAAATAAATATCTTGATGAAGTAGCAGAGCATCTGCTGAAAAAAGTTCTAAATTATCCTAATAAAAAAATTGCTATTAATTCAGAATATACTTTAAAAGAAATTCGTGAAAAAACAAAACTAACTAGAAAAACATTACAAACCGCAACAAATGACACAAAAATTTTGCCGTTTAAAAGAGAAAATATGATAACATACATAAAAGGAAAAGATCTGATTTTATATCTAATTAAAAATACAAAAAAACTCCAATACACAAAAAAAGAGATTCAAGAAATGTTTGGTTTTCCTGAAATCGATATTTACAGATTAGGCATTCCTTCTGCTGACGGGAAAAAATATCATGCACCAAAAGTTCATCCTGTTTATGATAGAATCGCTGCGAAAGTCAGAAATAAAATATTAAACCCAGAGCCTTTAGAGAAAATTACTGCAAGAAAACACACTGTGAAACCAGTGACAACAAAAAAAGTAAAAAATAATCCAACACAAAAGACTTATATTCAACCAACTAAAAAAGTTGAAAAAGTAAAGAAACCCAAAGAACAAGAAAAATTAGAAAAAATTACTGCAAAAATTAAAACAAAACCTGTCAGAAAAGGTAAGAAAATAACAAACTCTTTAATTTATGCTATGGATTATTATGAAGATGATTTAGAAGAGGGAAAAAATGTACCGCCGTGGGAGGACATTTATATTAATGAGAAAGCATATACTTTAAGTGGAGAAGCAATAAATTCTCTACTGGATTTGTCACCTAAATTCTCAGAAAATTCGAAAGCACAAGTTTGGAATAAAGATTTTTTAGATTATGTAGTTGATAATCTTAAGAAAATATTTAAAGCAAAACCTAATGAAAACGGACTTTACACAGCATATAATACAACAACTGAACAAAAATGGTGTGTTAAATCTAATCAGAACTTGATTACAAAAGTTAAAATTTATACAAAAAAAGAATTAGAAGGAATTAGTGGAAGAAAACTTAAGATTGAAGCCTTAGCAAACTAATTATTTTTAATAATTTGAAAATATTTCAATAAAAAGCAAAAATAAACACAAATTTCTAAATTAATACTAAAAATCTTCAATTTTCTTGAAAGATTTTACAATAAAATAACAAATAATTGATAAAACTCAAAATCAAGAATCTGATTATGAAAATTATTCAAAAGATTTATATACTTGTATATCTATGTATATCATTATATTTTGGAAATAAACCAGTAATTATCAAACACCATGCAATTAAGAGGGCAAAGGAAAGAAACATATCATTTCCAGATAAAGTTTATGACGTGATTAAAACAGGGAAAATGAAAAAATTTGCAAAAAATGGAATAAAATTCATCAAGAAAACAGGCAAAGATTCAATAATATGCATTGGAGAAGATCTTGGCCATGCAATCATCATAAAAACAATTGAAAGAGGAAATTAATATGAAATGCCCAATTTGTCGAAAAGGAATTATGAAAAAAAAGAAAGATTGTTTTAAAGAAGACAATATTGAATATGAATATTTACAATGCTCTAAATGCAATGAAGAAATCTTGACTATGAAACAATTGAAAGTCTTGGCAGGCAAGTATAGAAAATTAAGAAAAGCAAAAGAGGTAACGTTTGCAAAATGGGGAAATAGTCTTGCTGTAAGAATTCCTAGTGATATTGTTGAAGAACTAAAAATCAAAGAAGGAAAACATGGATTAATGATGAAAGATAAAGAAGGTATACGGATAATACCGACTACATAGAGATAATTTCTAAAAATATGACAATCTTTATTAAAGATAAATATTTATTATTAGATTATGAGTATAAAAATTATTGAAAGGATGCTGGATTATTGCGTTAAATTATTAGATGCTTTTAATGCAAATGACAAGAAAAAAATTATTAAATGGTTAGTTAAATTAGAAAAGGAAAATAAAGAAGAGCTTAGTTCTGGTAAAGAGTTTGACATTGAATTTCTTAAAGCTCTTCATGGTTTGATTGCCAAAGAAATCACTAACATTAAAAAAAATCTTGATAATTCTGAAAAATGCAAGAAAAGCACAGAACTTATTTTTGAAAATCTAAGAAAAATTATTGACCAAAGAATAGTTCGTGACCAAATAATAAAAGAAGTTATTCATCCTATTTTAAAAAGTTGGGGATATAAAAAGAAAGCAAGATCATTTGTAAAGAAAGAAGAAAAATATACTAAGAAATTATTTGTTGTTACCAGTCAATTCTGCGATTATTATGAGGTTGACTTTACCTTTGAAATAAGTATTGAAGGTCCAGATGTTGATCTTTTTAGAGAAAGAATTTCACGAGATTGGTTTGAAATTACTCAAGATACAGACTTAAAAAAATTAAAAGCACAAATCACAGCTCAACTTTTAAATGAAGTTAAAACTTTTCTGGATAAATATAAGTAAGAATTATACCACTTAACTTCTTAACAAACCAACAGCCATTACAGCAGCTGTTTCTGTTCTAAGAATATTATTGCTGAGTTTTAGTTTCTCTTTAATGTTTAATTCACCATCATAAAAACCGCCTTCTGGGCCTATGATAAGAATTATTTTCTTTTTTAGTCTAATTTTATTAATAGGCTTGCCTTCGTGATGACAAACAATTAACTGTTCATCCTTGACTGTCTTTAAAGCATTACTGAATTTCATAGGATTTGCTATTTCAGGCAGATAAGCTCTTTTACTTTGAGCAGAAGCAGCAATTGATAATCTTTTCCAACGGTCTAGTTTATTTTTCTTAGGCTTAGTAACAGAATATCTGAAAATTATAGGGATGATTTTAGTTACACCAAGTTCGGTAGCTTTTTCAACAAGCCAATCAGCACGGTCTCCTTTAGGAATTGCAGTCCATAAAATAAGTTCAGGAGACATTTCAGCAACAAAATGAGTTTTAATGATTCTAATCTTAGCGTTCTTGCCAAAAGATTCAATCTCACCATTAGAAACACGGCCTTTGCCATTAAACAACTCAACAAAATCTCCTCCACGAAGCCTTAATGCTTTAAGATGCCTAGTTTCATCTTGACTAAGCTCAATCATCTTTTTTAGAGGCTTTGTGTAGTAGAGTCTTGAAATACGTGACATGAATATTGGTAAATAAAGCTTATTTAAAAAGGATTCTTCTTAATATTGTACCCCTCGAGGGTAGTAAAATAAACGAAAGGTTTATAAAGGATTGACTCTTTAACTTCTCAAGGTAAAAGGTGAAAATGATACTCTATGATGCATTCAAAATCGAACCTGAAGAAAAAGGCAAATTCCAGAAGTTTATTGAGTTAGGCAAAGATTATGCTAAAAAAGGACTACTTTCTGGACTAGTTGCTATTCTTGCTTTCACACCTATGGTCCGAGCAATATTTCCTCAAAAAAAACAGATCAAAGTTCCTGATGCAATTACAGCAACAGAAATGAGAAAAAATGAACTTGCTGAAAAAGCTGAAAAAGAATACCAAGCTCTTTGTGAATACATTCCAAAAGATTTTGTTGATAATTTCAAAGACAAAGCAAATGCCTCAGAAATAAAGATGCTATGGAATGGACTAGAAGAAAATTTAAAAAATATGAATTCTGAAAGTAAAGAAAATTTTAATGAATTCTACCCCGAATATGTTAACAGCATTTTAAACATCAAAAATTCAAAAGGAAAACAAATTTTCAGAACAGAATCATTATTCTCCAAAAAAGCAGACGGCAATATTTCTCATGGTTTTTTAGATTTACAAGGCTCAGAATTATTTATTAGATATCATCTTATTAAGAATTTAGAAAAAAATCCAATAAAAACAGGAGACGGACAAATAGGGATGTTATTATCTGAAGATTTTAATGCAAAAACTTTCTTAGAAAAAAATTTGAAAGAATTTAAAGAATATGCCAGTGAATTAGGAGATATAACTGGAATGAAAGGAGAGCCAATTTTTGACGGCATTGAATCACTAGGGTATTTTAATGTTAAACAATTACACGATTATGGTTTAACAAACAGCTATATCCAAGGAGTTGAAAGCAAATACGTTACTTTAGATAATTTGAAAAAAATATTTGCTCCATTTAAAGATACTGAAAAACCAAATGCAGTTGTAGTTATTGCAAAAAAAGACTGGAACAGAGTATTTAGAACTCCCTATATGATCAAAGAATTTCATGACAAAATATCAAAAGCCTGCGACACGTACTTTGTTGTAGCAAATGATGAAACTGATTTTTATGAAACAAAAGAAAAAGTTCCTGAAAAAGTATTTACAGGAATTCTTGGACATGGAGACGGCAAACTTATTGCATTAGGCTGCGATGATCCAAGATTTAATGTTTCAATAGATGAAAAAGCTAATTTAGACAGATCTGATAATGAAATCGCAGATTATTTCAGACCTTATGAAAAAAACGGCAAAAAAATTGAATCAGTTACAAAAGATGGAGTAATCTTGCTTTTATCATGCGCTTCTGCAAAAGGCACAGAAAATATTTATGAGTTTTTTACTCAAAAAACAGATGGAAGATGTGTGATTGGAGCAGAGAAATTAATCAATCTTATGGATTTTAAATTCGATATTGGTGAAAACGGTAAAATTGATGCAAATAAAATTAAATTTTTAGATATTTTCGGAGATTATGCCAAAAGGAGCAAAATAAAATGACACCATATAAACCAAATGGAAAGGATTGGGAAGAAGATCAAGAAGAACAAATAGAAGAAAGATCTCCTTGGTGGAAAATCTGGAAAAGAAACAAAAAAAGTCTTTTAGAACCAAACAGTCCTGTAATAGGAACTCCATTAGAAAAAAGACTAAATGGAGATAATTTAAGTGAAGAACAACAAAAAGAAGTAGAAAAAGCATTACAAGAAACAAAAAAAGCAGAAAAAACACAAAAAAGAAGAAAAATATTGAAAAAAGGAATAAAAGGAACACTGGCAACAATCGCATTAATTGGAGCTTATTTAGGAGGCTCTGCTTTATACAAAAACTTTGGAAATCCAAGTTCAAACGAAATACTATCGCACTTTTTTAAACCAGGAATATATGCACTAGAAGGAGTAAACCCTTTATCCTCAACAGCAGATGAAGAATATTTAGAGTTAAAAGGATTTAAGAAAGCAGATTTGCTAAGTTCGGGTATCGATATTTTAACAAAAGAAATAACTCCGCAAAACGATCCCGATTTTTCAAAAATAGAACAAAATTTAGACGAAATAGATGATTACGATCTTTTGGTTCTGAAAGATTTATCAAAAGAAAATGAAATGTTCAAATTTTTTAAAGAAAATAAAGATCTTGTCAAAGCGACAATGCAACTGGTAACAAAAAACCGCCGTGAATTTTATTTGAAACTGGCAAAGTTATCTGAGAAAATCGACATAAAAGAATATGAAGACTTATTTATAATAGACCTAAAACAAATCAGAGGGGGTTTTACAATAGAATATTTACAGATCTCAAACATATTTACAACACCCATACTGGCAGACTTATCAGAAAAAATCGATTTAAAAGAAAACAAAGACCTGCTAAAAATAATTGCGCAAAATACGGGCGGCGGTTTAACTTATTTGACCTACAGCGCATTAATAAGCCTAGCAGATAAAATAAATCTGCAAGAACATAAAGATTTGCTAAAAATAATAGCGACAAATCCAATAAAAAACAAATTTGAAATACCAAACGCATATCGGCAACTCAGAGAATTCACAGAAGAATTCATCAAAGAAAATAAAGAAACACTAAAACAATTAGCAACAGAATATAACGATGGCACAGCAGCAATGTATAAACTAGTAAGAGAAAAAGGATTGAATTTTATAGAACAAAATAAAGACCTGCTAAAAATAATAAAACAAAACGCTGGCTTTTCAATAAATCAATCTTATGAAAATTTAGCAAAACTAACAAATAAAATAGACATTATAGAAAATAAAGAAGAACTAAAGCAACTTACAATAAAATACAAAAATAAAATTTATAAAATTTTTGGAGAAATTACTGAAAACCCAGAAAAACTAAAAGACTATTTGAAGAAATAAAATGACACCATACAAACCAAATGGAAAGGATTGGGAAGAAGATCAAGAAGAACAAATAGAAGAAAGATCTCCTTGGTGGAAATTCTGGAAAAAAGATAAAAAAGGTCTTTTAGAAGCAAATAGTCCTGTTATAGGAACTCCATTAGAAGAAAAATTAAATGGAGACAATTTAAATGAAGAAGAACAAAAAGAAGTAGAAAAAGCACTACAAGAAACAAAACAAGCAGAAAAAACACAAAAAAGAAGAAAAATATTGAGAAAAGGAATAAAAGGAACACTGGCAACAATCGCATTAATTGGAGCTTATTTAGGAGGCTCTGCTTTATACAAAAACTTTGGAAATCCAAGCTCAAACGAAATACTATCACACTTCTTTAAACCAGGAATATATGCACTAGAAGGAGTAAACCCATTATCCTCAACAGCAGATGAAGAATATTTAGAAGCAAAGGGATTAACAAAAGTAGATCCATTATCTAAATTCGATCCATTTGACGTAGAATGGGTAGGAAAATACATGCCTAACCATCAAATTGCAGACTTACTTGAAAATTATGATATTAAAGATTTAAAAGAAGCAGTAAACTCAGAAATTAAATTAATAGATATATATTTTATTAATAAATTAGGCAAAACAATCCTTCCAACAGAATATCTAAAAGAAATAACAAACCTAGAAGAATTAGGTTTTGAAGACATAGAAATAGCAAAACTCAGCAGAAAATACTCAATTGATGAACTAAAAAAATTAAATAAAGAACTAGATGAAAAAGGATACAAAGAAAAAGCAGATTTTATGATTAAAGGATATAGTTTTGATTTAATTAAAAAAATAAAAGAAAATTCACAATACAAATTACCAAAAGAATTTATTGAAGACATAATAAAACATTATGATTCAAAAACAATAAATTCCATAATTAATGATAAAGAATTAAACATAGATTTATTAATAGACTTAATAAGAGTTAAACAAGAACAAGCACAGAATTGTGCTAATGATTATGAATTTACAAACATATTAAAACAATATAAAAAAAGATTAACTGTTAGAGAATTAGCAGATCTTACAGACATAAAAAAAGAAAATAAACAAACATTTGAGAAAATCTCAGACTATTTAGAGGATAACAGTTTCAATAAATTCAGATTATATAAAATAACAGATTTAGTCAAAAAAAATGTTTTACATGAATCATATCCTGAATATGAAAAAATAATCAAATTATTTGAAGATGATAATAAAGCTTTAATCAAAGAAGCAGAAAAAGAGACTTATGAACCTCTCAGACGGCCAAAATTAGCTTCAATTAAAGAATGGGATGAAGCATTAATAGAAATTGCTGAAAAAATTGATTTTAATTTTCTTAAAAATAATTATCAGAGAATCCTTAATACTTTAAGCAAATATAAGAATATCAATTATGCTTTGACTTCCAACAGTATGTTTGAAAAAACAGGTTTAAAAATAATAGCAAATCATCTAGATAATGAAAATATTGACTCTAGATTAAAACTATTAGAAGATTTATTTTTAGTTTCTGATCTTATTAACAAAAATCCGATTAAAATAATGCCAAAAATATTTGAATATGAAGAACATCCTGATCTTATTGAAACCATTCTGAAAAATTGCGGCGAAAATGACGGCGAAAGATGCGGTTTAGTTTTTTCAAAGTTGCCAATTAAACCAGAAAAGTTAACAAAAAAAATAAAAGAAAAACTAAAGGAATTTGCAATAGAATATAAAGAATATGTTAGCTGGGTTTATGACTTAATGGGTTATCTAGATGTAGGTGTTGAATTTATTGACAAGAAAAAAGATTTCATTGATGTAATAAGAAAAAATATCAAACTTGAAACTTCATATGCATTTAATAGTTATGGATGGAGTTGGTTACATGACATTCCAAAAAAAGCTTATAAAGAAGATATAGATTTATTAACAGTTTTAGCAGAAAATGCAAAAGACAATATAGCTACTGCTGCTAAACGAATTTATGAATATCCTGGACTTCATCGTAAACAACTTATTTTACAAAAAGAAAAAACAAAAGCGTTAGCTAAAAAATTTAAAAAAGGAGTTTGGGCAGTATATGAACAAATATCAGATCATGGATTTGATTTTTATGAAAAACATGAAGATTTATTTGACTTCATAAAAAAACATGCTGGAGAAGATTTTGAAGGTTATGCGCGAATACGTTCTTATCTTTTTACGAAACACCCTGATCTGCTAAAAACAATTGCAAAAAATGAAAAAAAAGAAACAGGTAACGCATGTTACGCCCTTAATCAATTTCGAAGATTATTTCCAAGTAGAATTGACAATTCTACATTAGATGAAGTGCATTATAATTTGCTCAAAACAATTGCAGAAAATGCTAAAGATAAAACAAAGGAAGCTTATGATGGTCTTTTATACTTTGTATCAGGCAAAGATGCTTATAGTATTAGTCTCCAACAATATTATCCTACTTGCCCTCTTTTTGATGAGAATGTATGCGCTCTTCTTGAAGCAGTAACAAGAAAGACAAAAGAGAAAACTAAGGAAGCATATTTCGCATTAAAAAGATGTGATTTAGATTTTGTAAAAAAGAATGTAATAGAATTTATAATGGTCGCAAATAAATATGATAATGTTATAGAAACTTTTGAAAAAATAGAAAAACAACCTTTTTTATTAAAGGAATTAGCATATAAATAAAAATCATAATTATCCACAAAACTCTTAAAATTAAGCGTTTTTTTATTGAATTCTGATGACAAATATCACAATTGTGAAAAAGCCGTATAAAGTAGACGAGATTAAGGCAGTTCTAAATCCAATTGTAAAGAAATGGTTTTTTGACAAATTTAAAACATTTAGTGAGCCTCAAAAGTTCGCTGTGATGGATATTCATAAAAGAGAGAATATACTTGTTTCTGCTCCTACAGGAGCTACAAAAACTCTGACTGCTTTCTTGAGCATACTAAATGAACTAGTAGATAGTGCTGAAAAAGGAATACTAGAAGACAAGGTTTATTGTTTGTATATTTCTCCACTTAAGGCATTGAATAATGATATTCGCAAGAACTTACAAGAACCATTACAAGAAATGCAAGAAATCGCAGGAAAAGATCTAGGAATAAGAGTTGCTGTAAGAACTGGTGATACCACCGCATATGAAAAACAAAAAATGCTGAAAAAAGCACCACATATCTTAATCACAACACCAGAATCACTTGCTATTATGTTATGCAGTCCAAAATTCAGAGAACATCTAAAGAATGTGCAATGGTGCATAGTAGACGAGATACATGCTTTGGCTGACAATAAAAGAGGAACACATTTATCATTAAGCTTGGAAAGACTAGAACACTTAACTCAGTACATGTGCAGAATCGGATTAAGTGCAACAGTAGCGCCATTAGATGAAGTAGCAAAATTCTTAGTCGGCAAAGACAGACAATGCAAAGTAGTTGACATACAATTCATAAAAAATCTAGACTTCAAAGTATTAAGCCCTGTAAGTAATTTAATAGACACACCTCACAAAATAATGCATGCCAAAATGTATAATTTAATACACAACTTAGTACAAGAACACAGAACAACATTAATATTCACAAACACAAGAGCAGCAACAGAAAGAGTAGTAGATTATCTAAAAGAAAAATATCCAAAACACTATAATTCTGCAAACATAGGAGCACATCACGGCAGTTTAGGCAAAAAATTGCGGTTTGATTTAGAGGAGAGATTAAGAAAAGGAGAATTAAAATGCGTAGTCTGCTCAACAAGTCTAGAATTAGGAATAGATATAGGATATGTTGATTTAGTTCTTTGTATAGGAAGTCCAAAAAGCGTAGCAAGATTCTTGCAAAGAGCAGGAAGAAGCGGACACAAACTGCATGAAACAGTCAAAGCAAGAATGATAGTAATGGACAGAGATGACTTAATAGAATGCAGTGTATTAATGAAAAGTGCATTAGAAAAAAAGATTGACAAACTGCACATTCCAACATTAGCATTAGATGTTCTTGCACAGCACATTATAGGAATGGCAATAGAACAAATCTGGGATGAAAAAGAATTATACAAAGTAATCAAAAAAAGTTATTGTTATTCTGATTTATCATTAAAAGATTTTAATGAAATACTGCAATACTTAGCAGGAGAATTCACAAACTTAGAAGAAAGACACATTTATGCAAAAATCTGGAGAAATGAAGGAAAAATAGGCAAAAGAGGAAGATTAGGAAGAGTAATCTACATGACAAATGTAGGAACAATCCCAGATGCATCATTTATCACAGTAAAAGTAGGAGAACACATAGTAGGAATGCTAGATGAAGGATTTGTAGAAAGATTAAGACCAGGAGATGTATTTGTATTAGGAGGAGAAACATATCAATTCAGATTTTCAAGAGGAATGGTAGCACAAGTAAGAAACACTGCAAACAGACCGCCAACAGTTCCAAGATGGGCTAGTGAGATGCTGCCATTAAGCTTTGACCTAGCATCAAGCATAGGAAGATTCAGAAGATTAATGCTGGAAAAATTCAGCGCAAAACAAACAAAAAAAGAAACTCTAAATTTCATTAATGAGTTTCTATATGTAGATGAGAACGCAGCAAACTCAATCTATGAATACTTCAAAGAACAATACAAATACTGCAAAAGATTTGGAACAGACAAAACAATACTTGTCGAGTATTATGACGACGGAAATGACAAAAAAGTAATCTTTCACACAATGTTTGGCAGACGAGTAAATGACTGCTTAAGCAGAGCACTAGCTTTTATTATTGGTCGCTTGAAACATAAAGACGTTGAAGTAGGAATGAATGACAATGGATTTTACATTACAGGAGACAAAAGATTAAACACAAAAAAAGCACTTGATTTATTGAAAGCAGACAAACTAAATTTATTAATGGAAAATGCAATAGAAAAAAGCGAAGTGTATAAGAGGAGATTTAGACACTGTGCAACAAGATCATTCATGATACTAAGAAATTACATGGGCAGAAAAAAAAGAGTAGGCAGACAGCAAGTAAGCAGTATGATATTAATGTGCGCACTAAAAAGCATAGACACTGAATTCTCAATCTTAAAAGAAGCAAAAAGAGAAGTTCTGCAGGATTTAATGGATATAGAAAACACAAGAAAAGTGATAAAAGAAATTGAAGAAGGCAAAATAAAGATTGCAGAAGTAGAAACATCAATACCAAGCCCATTTGCATTCAAAACAGCACTGCAAGGATATGCAGATGTTTTGAAGATTGAAGATAAGCATGAATTCCTACACAGAATGCATCAATTAGTTTTAGCGAAATTAGGAATGCAAGCAGAAATCAAAGATCCAAAAGAAGTCTTGATGAAAAAAAAGTTTGAATACAAAAAATACTGGAAACAAGAAGACGAAAAAGAAAAAGATGAAAAAGAAATTAAACGTTTGGAATTATTAGAACACTTTGATTATGGAGTAAAAAGATCTAAACTAGATCCGCAAATAAAGTATGATGTATACAAGATGATTGATGGCGACCAAGAAGGATTTCGCAAGGAAACAATAATTTGGCTGAAAGAGCTTGTTAAAGGAAGTGTGCCAAAATACTGGAAAGATGATATTGTGAAGTTTTTGCAACAAAAATTAAAGGAAATTGAGTAAACTTTTTAAAGACAACAATTTTAATAATAATAACATGTTCAAGTGGATGAAAATAACAGCATTGGCGCTTGGCACAATATTATGTGTTACGTACTTTGTTTTCTTATTAACAGAAGGAGATAGCACTGTTTTAGGCTTATTGTTTGGTCTGCCATTTCTTGCATGGCCTTTTGTAGCCTGGAAATGGCCAAACATAGGAGCTTGGTCAATGGCAGCAGTAGGAGTAGTTGCAACATGGCTTTTCCTGATAAGTTCATTATTCCAAGAAACAAGCGCAGCAACTGCTGGCTTTATAACACTAGCATTTATCCCAGCAGCAGTAATTAGTGCTTTATTATTTTATTATTGGCATGTAGAAGGTATTTAAGCTAAGAATTGTTCTCTCATCTCTTTACCTGCAAGAAAATATTCTTTACTGCAAAGCCTGCCATAAAGCTTAGCAAAAAAACCTAAATCTTTGTAAGCAGCTTCAAAAGCAACAAAATCACTTTGACAACTTGTATCATCATTAAGAATAAAAGTTTTTTTATTCACATAAAATATTTTCAAATTAAATAAGGGCTCACTAAAATCAAGCAAAAATCTCACTTCTTCAGGAGTTTCAACCTTATGTTTGTACATCAAATAAGCTTTTTCCACAGATACTGTTAATTTATTGTTGTTCATCTTTTCTTTCATAGCTCTCCAGCAACTTACTTATAGGCTTATAAAAATCACAAATATCGTTTACACCCTCACAAGCTCCACAATAATCTAAATTAGTCCTTTCGTTGTTCTTCGCACTAACTTTCACATTATGCCAAATACATCTTTGCTTTTCTTCATCTGACAAATTCATCAATTCCTCAAGTAATTTTTTAGTTTCCATTGTTTTTACCTCTAATTATACAATTTTAAAGCATAATATATAAATCTTTCTTACTTAATAGTAAATACAGCTATTTCACAAGCTTTTTATTAAAGTGACCTTGAATTTTAATTAATGCAAAGAATAGTAGTGATAGGCGGAGGAACAGGAAGCTTCACAATATTACAAGGATTGAAAAAATATGATATAAAGCTATCTTGTGTTGTAAGCACCGCAGATGACGGCGGCAGCACAGGAATACTGCGTTCTGAATTTGGAGTTTTGCCTGTAGGAGATGTCCGCAGATGTTTACTGGCTTTATCCGACAACACAGGAACACTAAATAAATTATTTACTTATAGATTTGGAGAACAATTATCAGGACATAGTTTTGGAAATTTATTATTAACAGCATTACAAGAAATAACAGGAAGCATGGAATCAGCAATAAGAGAAGCAGAAAAAATACTCAAAACAAGAGGAAAAGTGCTTCCAGTAACATTTGACGATGTCAAATTATTTGCAGAACTTGAAACTGGCGCAATAGTAAAAGGAGAAACAAACATAGACGTGCCAAAACATAACGGCGACATACCTATCAAACGAGTATTTTTAGAAAAAAAAGCATATGCCTATCACAAAGCAATAGAAGCAATACACAATGCAGACGTAATAGTCATAGGGCCTGGTGATTTGTACACCAGCATCATTCCTAATTTACTTGTTGAAGGAATATCAGAGGCTATTATTAATTCTTCTGCAAAAAAAGTATTCATCTGCAACTTAATGACAAAATACGGCGAGACAAATGATTATGCTGTGCAAGATTTTTACAACAAAATAACTGAATATCTAGGAAAACCTTGTGTCGATCATGTACTTTACAACACAAACTCAATACCAAAAGAATTATTACTAAAATATGCAGAGAAAAAACAATTCCCAGTCAAATTTGACAAAACAAAAAAAATAACAGGAACAGTAGAATTCATAGGAGATGACTTTGTCAACGTAACAGACATAGCAAGACATCACAGTGAGAAATTAGCTAGGAAGATAATGGGGCTGGGTTAGGTTTTATTTGTGATATCTTTTTGCCAAGAATTTGTAATCAACTTTTTCTGCATTAGTAAAAGCAAAGAAAGGACAACGTTTATTTTTACTAAAACATAAACACCTAAATTGAGGAACTCTTTTTTTATTCTGCAGCGTACACCAATTAGGTCTTTCTTTTGCAGAAATATAATTTTCATTTTTCCTACTTATTTTTTTCTTATTTACCTTTAATAAATCTTTAATGTTTTTCATCTCATAAAAAGTGTGTTTTTTCTTAGACAAACAATTAAACATACAATATCCTTCTAGAATAATATGAGTCCAAACCATTCTAACAAAAGAAAATTAAAGATTTAAAAAGTTTTTCATTAAATTTGGAAAATATTTCAACTATTTTGCAAATTTTTCAATTTTAAAAAGTAAAAAATTTAAAAGGCAAAGTTACTTAATCTTTTGTGAAATACTATTTTGATACTTGTATATGGAGAGATTTTTATGAAAATAGAATGAGTAAAATAGGAAGACCTCTGGGAAAATATGCAACAGAATTATTTATGAAAATTCTTAAAAGAAAAGATAAGATTCTTTTTTCCAAATCAATACTAGGGGAATTGAAAAAAGATTATTCTGAAAAAGAAATTAATGACTTGCTCAATATTTTATTTATTTCTAAAATATTAATAAAAATTGAAATCAAAAAAGAAGAGCATGAAGAAGCCAAAAAATTATCAAAAAAAAGAAATATTCCCTATATCGATTGTTTAAATGCTATTCAAGCAAGAAATAATAAAGCAATAATGATTTCACAAGACAAACATTTCTTTGAAAAATTATCAGATATAACGAAAACTGTAAGACCTGAACAAATCAACTAAATTTTTTATCTAATTCAGCCATCAATTCTTTACTTACTGCTTCTCTTGTTCTTCTGTTTTCTTCATATGTGGTTTTTTTCTTAGCTCTTCCTCTAAATTTCAAGAATTCTTTTATTAATTCATCTTTGCTTAAATCTGCTAACTTCTCTCTAATAGCAGTTCTAATAAATTCAGTTCTTGTGCTAAAATTATTTTTACTCAAATTTTTATCTACTGCATTTAACAAATGCGCATCTAATTTAAGACTTATAGCTTCCATCGTAATACTTAGTATATATTAAGTATTATATAAAACTTTCTAACAAAAACTGAAAATTCCTTTTCTAAACTTGCAAATAATTACAGAAAAAGCGAATATGTTGCAACCTAACCCTAATATATAGCGAATGTTTCAATAGAATTGAAGATAATTCGCATATAATGTGTTAGGTTCAAACTTCTTTTACACTTCTCTTAAAAATGTTTTTTGTCATAACAACCATCCATTTCCAGTGTAAAACTAAATGAATGAAAACAAGCAAACCCATAACAAGTCCACTCCAATCATGCAACACTGAAATGTTTCTAAAGTGCAAAGTTTTGTATGCAGATGTGCCGATTATTTTTATTAAACCTGGCCATTTAATCAAACCTGTAAAAAAACAAGTAAAAAAAGATATTGCCAGTCCAACATCAATCCAATAATTTAATTTCAATTTATTCATTGGATAATACCTGTTTTCATTTCTTCAGCAAAATCTTTTATCATAGCAGGTGAAAATTTATACTCTAATCTCATCTCATCTAATACTGTTGCTGTTGTATAATCTCCTTTTAAATTAAATTCTTCAACCATTTTATTAAACAGTTCTTGTGAATCTATTTCCCATAAATCTGCTACTTGCTGCACTGTCAGCAATTTCATTTCCTGCCCTTCAATTTCTATAGAGTAGTCATGCAGTTCGTCATCTGAATGTTCATGACTTGACTCAGATGTGCACCCAATAACTGCAATCAAAACTACCATTAAAAAAACTATTTTTTTCATTTTTTTTCCTCCGCATTTATTATTTTCAACAATGAAATATACTGTTTTTTCTCTATCTCTCCTGCTGCTAATCTGTTATCAAGTATATCTTTAGCATTGTTCACTTTTTTATTTGAATTTTTAACAAACCAAACAATCAAAACAATAGTGACTATAAAAAATAATATTTGTGCGCCTATTCCATACAAAAATCCCATTCCATATGCCATTTTCTTTTACCTCATTGAAAAAAAATAAAAAAATAGAAGGTTTTACATCCTTCCTTTTCTTAATCCGTTTTGCTGCATTCTTTGGCCTCTACCATAACCAGTTCCATCTTTTGGACCATTGCCGTTGTATAAAGCAAGTTCAGCTCTTAATTGTGCAGCAGTTTCATAATCACCATTTTCTCCTGCTTCATGAGCTTGAACAAAGGTTTCAAAATTGCTTTCAGTTACAACCTCTACAACTCTTGGATGTCTGCCATCTTCGGTCATCAATTCTTTCCAGGCATCATAATCTAATGAATCAAATGCATTTTGCATTGCCACATGCCTATCTTCATTATAGTTGGGACCTTTTACTGAATAATCCCCTCTGTAAGCGCTTACCATGCTTGCTGAAAAAACCATTCCAACAACCAAAAGTGCAAACAAACCAAATATTGTTCCTTTTTTCATTTTTTTACCTCCTTGTTGAAATCTTTGTTTCAACCTATAGTATCATATGGTTGAAACCATACATATTGATTACTGAAACTATGTCATTTATGTTGAAACTGAGTTTCAAAATAGCGAAACTATGATAATATTTATATATAGAACCTGTCTATTATTGATATTATGAACCTGAAAAATAACAGGAAAATAATTTTAGGCATTGGTATAATTATCTCATTTACCTTATTAATCATATCAATAAGCATGTATTTCAATCTTCAACATGATGTAAGAGAAGAATCAAGACTTGATCATGATGTTATAGATGGTATGACTCATGAAGAGATTAAACAATTCTTAACAGAAAGAAGGGAATCACAACCAATATTCCATAGTTTTTATTTATTGCCAATTATCGCACTCATGGGTTTATTGGTTGGAACATTAGTTTATTACATCATGTCTGATAAGGTGATTCAACAAGAACAATCATTAAAGAAAAATACTAAAATAATCCTAAACTTTCTAACAGGTCAGGAAAAGAAAGTAATTGAAACATTGTTAGAAAATAACGGCAAAGTACAGCAATATGAATTATCTCACCTGCCAAACTTAAATAAAGTTAAAACTCACAGGATTCTTATAAACCTTGAACAAAAAGGAATTATTCATAAAGAGAAGATTGGAAAAATAAATAAGATTGTTCTTAATAAAGAATTATATGATGTTCTGAAATGATTTTTCATGTTGAAAAACCAACCTCTACTTAATCTCGAATTTAATTATTTTCACTAATTTTAATTTGACGAACTAAATCTTTATATTCTATAGTTGCTTTGCGTAATTCTTCTTTAGTTGGTTTGTGATAAGTAGGTTTTGTATTTCCACCTGCAGCAGTACCAATAGAATCAATATCAAGATCATCATTACTTAATACATGTGAATCACTTACACGTGAATTTTCATCACAATTTTTCCAATCATCTTCATAAACAATCTTATAGCCACACGAATCGAGTATACTTAAAGTATCTTTACTCTTCACATATTTCAAACCTTTATCATCCATCAAGAAAAAATCTTGGCTAACAAATTTGATACATCGATTCTCCTCCCCCTCAATTAATTTGTAATCATACTTTTCTTTAGTTATTATGAAAGTTTTTGGTTTGTCTAAACCAAGTTTTGTATCTATTTTTTTCTTAAAATACAGTTCTTCAAGTAATTTGGTACAAAGATTCTTTGCTTCTTTTTTAGTAATAATGCCATCATTATTTTTATCAGCTCTTTCACAAACTATTCTGTATCCATTTTTATCATCTTTAGCTAAAACTATTTCTCCAATAATTAAATTACCTTCTTCATCAAAAGATTGTGTTACTGGAGGATTAAACCCTTCTTTACTTTTTCTTTTGTTAATCCAAAACCTATTTTTTAAATCAAGTTCAATATCTTCAATCATTTTAATCTGGTATGTCATAAGACCTAAATTAAAACGCATAGTAGCGCCTACATTTGAATTCAACTCGCCACTTTTCAGTTTATAACAATCATAAGTTTTTCTTTCTTTTAGTTTTAGTTCTTGAACAATCTTTCCATTCTGACATCCCAGCAATACCAATGCTTCTAAAGTTAAAAATCCCAAAAAAATCAAAGTTTTACCTCCTGCAGATTTTAACTTAGAAGACGCTTTTTGATAAGCAGATTTAGTACAATCTACAAGATTTCCAAAAAATCCTTTTTCTTTCATTTTTTTAATAAAACTATCTAAACTATATAAATGTTTCTGTTATTACTACTATAAAGTGGTTTAAAAATATGCTCTTTATTTCTTAATTTGTTTAAGAATTATTTCTTCAACTACGCCAATATTTTCTTCATTACCAACTAACTTAATAGTTAATTTTTCATTCTTTAAAACTTCTGCTGAAAGTGAAATAGAATATGGAGTTAAATGATATGCTATACAATCCCTTCGTACTCGTGATTCAGGGCTTGAAGATGTTAATAGCTCTTCGCCTCCTAATTCTTTCTTTAAATACTTACCAAAATCCCATATATCCCTGCTCTTAGATAAGTTATCTACGTTACCTTCATAAATAATTTTTTCCATATTAAATTGAAAAAAATAAAACTCTATATTTAAAACTTTTGGTTTTTACTACTGAAGAATCAAGGCAAATTCTTAACTCTTCGGTCGCCTAACAGCATTAGTTACAATAAAAGAAAAAATTAATAAAGTCTAACAATTAATTACCTTTATATGAAATACAAAGTACATAAATTAAACATTAAATTGGGTAAAAACACTGATATGCTGGAAAATTTTCTCAATAATCTAAAAGGAGAAGTTATTTCAATAATCCCAGATGTTAAAACTCTTTTTTTATTTTACGGATCAAAAGTACATTCTATTCTTATTATAGAGAAGGTTAAAAAATGAAAAATAACATATTTTGGATATTTGGAACACTTCAAGCGATTATGTTAGGATTAATTGTCTTTTTTCTCTTACAATCTGCTTCTATTGGAAATGATACTAGAATTATGCTCAGTGTTTTATTTCCACTCTTCACATTGATTATTGAATATATGATCTATTCTAAAAAGTAATTTTTCTTTTATTCAACATCATCAAGAATTATTTTATCCTTAAAACCGCCTCTTTCTTTGGCTTTTTTTTCTCTTAAAGATTCCACTTCAGTTATATCAATACTTTTAAAATCACATATAGCATTAATAACTTCAATAATATCAGCTAATTCTTCTTTAACTTCTTCAGGAGAATCAGCTTCAAGAACTTCATCAACTTCTTCCTGAAGTTTTAATTTCAATTTATCCCAATATTCACTATCATCAGCTATATGAGTAACAGGTTTCTTACCTGCTTTTTCAATAATTTCAGGGATTTTGTCGCGAACTAATTTAGGCATAATAAACAAAATTCTCTAATTTTTTATAAAACTTATGGCAAACCTGAAAACTCAAAAATATACTCAAGTGCCTAACGGAGGTAGGTTCAATATTTCAAATTTCTTTCCAAAACAAGTAAGCAGTGCTTTTGAAACCTAATTTTTTATAGAATTTATGAGCAGATTTTCTTTTCATATTAGAAGTTAGATGAATTTCAGCACACTTTTGTTTTTTAGCTTCTTTCATTACAGCTTGCATTAACTTTTTGCCGATTCCTAATCTACGTTGTTGTTCCTTCACCACTAATTCTTCTATTTGACCAATTTTTTCTTGAATTTGAATATCTAATCTAATATTTAATGATATAAAACCAACTATCTCTGAATTAATTTTAGCCATCAAGAATATTTTCTTTTTCTTTAATTGCCGCACATATATTTCTTTTAGTTTTCTTTTATTTATTTTTGTTTTTGGCCATAAGTGCTTATCTAACAAATAAAATACTCCTTCAAAATCCTTGTTTTTTGCTGGGGAAATAGTTATTTTCATAATACTTTCAAAGCTAAACTCATATATAAAGCTTATTAACAGGATTAGTTTCAATTACACTTACGCAGAGTCTTTTAAGTTTTCAGAAACAACTGCTAAATATTCTTTAAATTTGTCATAAGAAAAAAAATTAATATCAATTTTAACATGATTTAGGTTTACTGCACTTTCATCAATTGTAATCTTCATTTTAGTAAAAGGCAGAATTCTCCCTTTTAAAGTTATAACCTTATATGGCAACTCATAATAACGACCAACTTTTGCTCTCCATCCCATATCTTTTGCAGCTTCTATAAGTGCTTTTTCTAGATTCTTGTAATGAATCGGTTGATCTATTTTAACTATTTCAGATACAAACATATTTATCAATAAGATTTTAAATCTTTTAAATTTATATATTATCTAGAATATACTTAGCCTTCCGAGTTATTATTACTTAATCTTAACTGCAGTTCCATATGCAAGCATTTCAGAAGCTCCTGCCATCACCATTGAAGTTGTAAATCGAACACCAATAACTGCATCAGCGTTCATATCTAATGCTTCATTAACCATTCTATTAAATGCTTCATCTCTTGCATGCTTTGTCATCGCTGTGTAGGTTTTAACTTCTCCACCTACCATGCTCTTTAATGCTGCGCCAATATCTCTTCCAAGATTTCTGGCTCTTACAGTGCTGCCTTTGACAACTCCAAGGACTTTAACAATTTTTTTCCCAGGAACTACATTTCCAGTTGTAACGATTATATCTACCATTTTTTTACCTCATTGCTTTATTTTTTCAATATGATCTTCTTTTTTATTAAAAAGAATGAAAATTCCAATAAAAAAAATAGGAATACCATAAATTAATGCAGAAACATGTAAAAAAAAACCAATTATAATTAAAACTAATCCTAAAATAATCGAAAGAGTCCCTGTTATTGTTCTGCTCACAGTATTCATAAAAATTGTAACAAAACACTAATATATAAAACTTATGAGAAAAAAAATATTAAAAAAGAAAAATTATTTTTAAATTAAGTTAATTTGATTGACAAATTTTACTCGCTTCTTTGAACATTGACTGCTTTTGGGCCTCTTTCGCCTTCTTCGACATCAAATGTGACGGCATCATTTTCTCTTAATCTGGCGCCTTCACCTAATCCTGTCTGATGTACAAAATATTCTTTTCCATCTTCTCCAGCGATGAATCCAAAACCTTTCATCTCGTTGAAGAACTTTACTGTTCCTTTCATTTTTTTCCTCCTTATGAAGCGCTATTCATCTTCACTATGCATTTATCGCAGTAGTTTTTCTTTGCTTCACTTTTATTGACTACAAATCGAGTCTTGCATAATCTGCAATACTTAACGAGTTTGTAATCAGCCATAATATTAAAGGAATTCGCGCTCATTTTTAAATACTTCTATTTTTAGAGCCTCCCTCTCCTATAACCTTGATTAGGTCTGTTAAATGACCTTCTTCCACTAGACTGAGATGAACCTCTATCTGAATGAGATGAACCTCTTCCATTAGAATGAAATGAACCTCTACCTGAGTGAGATGAACCTCTTCCATTAGAATGAAATGAACCTCTACCTCTTTGAACAGGTGTATCCATTCTAACTTCAATTCTCTCTAAATGAGGTTTTTCTAAATTCTCAATAGAGAACGTACGATATTCATCCAAAATCCTTGAGAAATTATCATGATCATACTGGCAAAGCACATTAATCACTTTACCTGACTCTCCTGCACGAGCAGTTCTGCCAATTCTATGAACATAATCCTTAGGATCATTAGGAATCTCATAATTATAAATATGAGAAACATTAGCAATATCCAAACCTCTGGCAGCAACGTCAGTGCAGACAAGAACGCCTGCCTTAGCGTCATTAAACATGTGAAGGTTTTTATCACGCTTGTTCTGAGTCAAACCACCGTGGATTGAAATTGCTTTAATCCTGTTAGCACGAAGAGTTTTCATAACAAACTCTGTAGTTCTTCTTGTATTGCAGAAAACCATAACTAAACCTGAATTTTCATGCTGTAGCAAATGAGCAAGCAAAGATAATTTTTGGTTTTTCTCAATATTATAATACACTTGCTTAAGCTTAGCAGGATCAACCATTTTTGTCGCAGCTATGTTTATAGGATCATTCATATGTTTTCTAGCTAATCTCTTTATTTCCTGAGAAATTGTAGCAGAGAAAAACAATGTCTGACGTTTTTTTGGACAGTGTTTAATTATTTTTTCCACATCGTCGATAAATCCCATGTCAAGCATACGATCTGCTTCATCTAAAACTAATATTTTAATTTTTGAAAGATTAATTGTTCTTCTTTCCAGATGATCTAATAATCTTCCTGGAGTTGCAACAACAACCTCTGCTTTTTTCAAACCATGAATTTGAGTATTAATTGAAACTCCGCCATAAACAGAGAGTGTTCTCAAATATTTAGATAATTCTTTTAAAACACCTGAAACTTGCTCTGCAAGTTCTCTTGTTGGAGTAAGAATTAATGCCTGCAAACCTTCTCCAGGCTTTACATTTTCTACAATTCCACTGCCAAAAGCAATAGTTTTTCCAGAACCTGTTGCTGATTCACCAACAACATCTTTTCCTGCGATAACAGGAGGAATAGCTTCTTCCTGAATCTTAGTGGGAGTTGTTATCCCTAATTTTTTTATGACTTCAAGTAAATACTTACTTAAGCCTAAATCTTCAAATACTTTCATTCGTTTCTACCTCGTTTAGCACTTCTCAAAGAAAAAGCAAAATGTTCATAATGAGCAAGTGCTCTCTCGATCTGTCAATGCTATACTATATTAATATCATAACTAGTATATAAATGTTTGCTTTTTCTCACTACTACTGGGTGAGTAAGAAGCCATCTATTTTATCACTTTCTGAGAAGTCATTTATGATCAAATCAGCGTTTTCCAGGTCTTCTTTATCATGAGTTGTTGTTATGGCAATACAAGCCATACTCCCATTTTTAGCAGCAGCCACGCCCTTAGGCGCATCCTCAAAAACAACACATTCTTCAGGCAGAAAATTTAATTCTTTAGCAGCTTTTAGAAATATTTCTGGATTAGGCTTTCCTTTATTAACTAAATCAGCAGTGATAATGACTTTGAAGTATTTGGTAATGTCTAAACATTTCAGAACTGCATCAAGCTTATTTCTTGGAGCAGAAGTAGCAATAGCCAAAGGATATTTTTCTTTTATTAATTTAATAAAAGGAATCACATTGTTAATTGCTTTAATTCCTTTTTCCTGGATGGATTCAATAAGATAATTTTCTTTTTTATTCTGCACTGCAAGAAGATCTTTTTTATCCACAGAAGGAATATATTTATCAATTATCTCTGTGCCTTTCATTCCTAGCAGACTTTTATATTTATCAAAACTTAGTTCTAAATTATAATCAGCAAATAATTGCTTCCACGCTTGATAATCTAATTCAGTGCTATTAATAATAACCCCATCCATGTCAAATATCACCGCTTTAATCATATAATTTTAAATTAAGCATACATGATATTTAAATTTTGGTAATATTCTCTAATAATGCTTTGATAACCTTGGCAGCTGTTTGTTTTTGGTACATTAAATGCACACCTTCTTTCACAAGCTTAGCTAAATCTCCTGGATTCTTAATATCGCAGTCCACTATGTCAGATAATTCAAGAACACAACCTTGATTCCTAATCTCGCCCTTTTTTCTAGGATCAAAACAATAATTAGTTAGTTCTTCAACAAATCTTTTCGTATAATCAGCTCTTTTATATTTTGGCAAAGAATTAATCGTATAATGAATCCAAACCGCCAGGTTTCTTCCATACTTACCTGCGCGAGTTTCCTTCATATCAGAATATATAAGAAAATTTTAATCTTTTTAAATTTTATTGTTCTCATTCATATTCTTCCAATCCCATTCTCTATCTTTATTTGCTTCAATTTTCTTTAGAATTTCTTGTTCAATATCAATATCAAATATCCCGCACAAATGAAGAATTCTCTGGATAGCATCTCCAAGCTCTTCTTTAAAACTATCTTTGCCATCAATATTCTTCTTTCTATAAGCCTCAAAAGCTTCAGAAATCTCTGTATGAATGAGAGCAATCTTTTCTGCAACATTAACTTCTTCAGGCTTTACACCAAAACCTTTTTCTTTAGCTTGCTTCATAACAAGTTCAATAAGTTCTTTTGTTGTTAATGACATTAACGAAAGAAATATAAAAGACTATTTAATCCTTGCTGTATGAAAGCAGACACTCAAAAAATAGTAAAACTTTATTTTTGGAAGGCGCCTTTATTTTAAATTAATTACAATAAGTTAGAATTCTTAACAATAATTAATTCTCCAGCATATAAAGAACCACTACCCTTTCCAAAATCGAAAGTAGTATTTATACTTAATCTACCTTGACAATGTGCATTCCAACCATATGACAAACAAATTTCTGTTTTTTTATAACCTTTAGGAACAAGAATCTCCCCAAATAAGTCAAACAATTCAAAGCTTGCTTTTTCATCAATAGAACTCTTATGCCATCCCTGAACTCCAATCAGAGTTTTATCAGTAATTTCCAAACCTTGTTCATCAATAAATTTTTTACACCATTTATTAACATCTTTTAAAGGAGCATTTTCAATTTTTTTCTTTTGTTCAGGTGTAATAAAATTCTTTACAAACTTCGCCACATATAGATGAGAATCTGTTATTCCAAGATTTTCATTAAATTGCTCATTAATCTTATTCTCAAAAATCTCTTGCAGTTCTGCATATATTTCAGAAATTTTTCTTTCATCAGCACCCATAAAAACAATGTTATCTTTTGAATTATCATCAGGATATGTTTTAATCAAAATTAATTGTGAATGAGGAATTTGTTTAGAACCATAAAAAGGCAGAATATCAATATATTCGGCTTCTTCATAAGAGATGTGAGCAACTTGTTTTTCATCTTCTTTAAGCTCATGTTTTAGAATACAATGATCAATATTAGGATATTTATCATAAATCTGAATTGTTTCATTACCTAAAGAAGATATAGCCATTTTTTTTATAAAATTATCAATGCCTTCGGTGAAATGATGATTCATAGCAAATTCCAGGTTATTAAAAGCCCATCCTTGAAGTTCTTCTTCTGATAATTTTCTAGCATTTCTCAGAATAAATCTTTTATATACTTTTCCATCATGAGAACAAAACTCAGCACCTTCAATATCAGTTATACCATAAGAATCGACTAAACCAACCCAACCTTCTGCTTCACCAATTTTCTCTCCTTTTTTTAGTATAGTATCAAAGAAAGGACGATCAGAACGAACCACTATAACTTTATCGTTGGTTATGTCCATTTTCGAGTTTTTCAAAAGCTCTATACCTTCTAAAGCATTTTTTAAACCTATTTGGGCGTCAATCGATTCAATATAATTCTCCCAACCCTTTTTTTCTTCAAGATCTAACTCTTGTTCAGCAGGAAAATGATAAAGAAAAAATTTGTAAGCATTAAAATTCTGCTTCCACTGCCAGATTCCTTCTAATTTGTCTGCCAGTTCAGGAGCTTCTAATTTTAATTTATCTGTTAAACTTTCTGGATTTTCTATTAAATCTCCATTTTCATCTAAAGAATATTTCATTTTCTTCTGAAATTTTAGAAGTTTACTATATAAAACTTTTGTTTAGTAATGATTCAAAAGTAATAACAATCAAATCCTGCCTTTGCTAACTAATTCTGTGAATTTTTCAAAACTTCTATCATAAGATTTTTCAGTAGTTTTGTCAAAACAACAAGCAGGCAGTTCTCTGTTTTTCAAATGATAAGCTAAACATTCGCAACACAAGCCCTTTTTAGGGCAGTCAGGATAAGTGCATTTGCAGTTCTTCAAATTCTCAGCTTTTTTACATTCCATTTTAATCAAAAAATGAAGCAAGATTTATAAATATTAACCATATAAATAGCTTTGAAAGAGGTGATATTTAATGGCTAAAAAAAGAAAGAGGAAAGCTGCTAAATCTAAATGCTGCAAAAGCATAAATTGCAAAGTAGGATTAGCATTAGGACTGTTATTCGCATTAGGACATGCAATCTGGGCACTACTTGTTGCAATCATACCAAAGGGAATGCAGAAATTCTGTGACTGGATATTAGGAATATCAATGGTAAAAATGACCTTCACAATACAACCATTTGCTCTAACAAATGCAATATTATTAGTAATAGTAACATTCGTCTGTGGCTATGTATTTGGATGGGTATTTTCAGCAATATTAAGCTGGTCAATGAAAAAATAAAAACATTTTTAAATTATTTTTTCTTTTTTTTAATATCATGGACAAACAACAAATAAAAGAGTTCGGAACAATATTCTGGCTGCATTTATTACTGATAATAATGATTTACTTATCTCCATTCTTGTTTAAATGGGGATTAATTCTATTATTTGTAGGCTTGTATTATTTTCAAATATTTGTTTTAGGAGATTGCTTCTTAACAAAAATACAATTCAAAGGCAATAAACACATAAAATTTCATCCTTATTATCTTTCAAAGCTAGGTCTGAGAATAAATAAAAAAATAGCAAAGTTAGGAACTTATCTAATCCCTGCAGCAATATTTTTACTATCTTTATTCTGGCAGCTAGTATTAAACAAAGTTCCTTTGATTTGAGTTATCTTTTCTTCTTAACAAGCCACTTGTGCGTCAGCCAGAATATTACTGAAAATATGAATGCACCAACAACAAAAGTCAATAAGCCAATTATACATCCTTTGCCTGACTTATGCGCAACACCATATCCTCCTGTGAAGTCCATCATATTAGCCCAAACAATAGTGCTCATTAACAAAGTAGCTAACAAATACAATATTTTTCTCATAGTATCACCTTTTTAAGAATTTAAGATAAAGATGTATTTAAAGCTAATGCTCAAACTGATCACAATAAAGTCCTTTTATAGGCTTTTTCAGTTCATAAGCAATAAAATCAGCTTTCTCTTTATCACCTCTTTTAATTAATTCCTTATGATACAATTTGCCGATTTTTTGACCAACAGGATTATCCAAACCAGGACCTAATGCCAAATAACCATAAAGAAAACTAAGAGGAAAAGTTTCCTTACCCTCAGACAATTCTTCAAACTTACTTTCAACAAAAGCAGTTATAGCAATATCTGCAAATTCTTTTCCTAATAAAAAGAAATCAGCTATTTCTTTAGCAGCAATATATTCAAATTCAGCCATAGCGTTATAAAATACTTCTTTGCCTTCTTCTTTAAGATTTAATTCTCTTATACATCCTAACAATGAATAACTAAATTTCTTAAAAAAGTCCTTTTCATCAGTTTTTTCTTGAAAATGAATTTTAGCAAATTCTTTTCTAACATCAGGCTCTGCTAGATTAAGAATTTGTTCAGCAATCTTTTCATAAGAACCACCTGCTGAAATAAGAATTTCAATTAATTCAGGCTTTTTTTGTCTAGCAATTTCAATAAAATTATCCAAAGCGGCAGCTCTTTTATCAGCATATTCTAATGGCGTTCCTCTTGTTACAAAAAAAGAAACACCTTTAGATGATTCAAACTCGGCAAAAATAGAATTTCCTGGATTAAATGCACCCCATTCTTTCCTGCGCGCTAATTTAATTTTCATCTCAATATCTTCAAGATTTTCTTCAAAAATATTACCCATCTTTGTTCTTCTGCCTTTAGAAAACCAATCATACATTCCTATATCACCAGAATTATCTAAAAAAACATGAATAGATTTGTAAAATAATTCACTAATAAACTGAATTCTCTTATCTTCATGCTCAGCCATTTGAGCTTTTTTTCTTAAAAATTTAGAATACAAAGAATCAGGAGTTCCTCTTTTAATGCCTGAAAGTGATATTAATTCTTTGATTTTCTCGTCAGCAAATTCGCTTCCTGTCCATTTTTCAATCGCTTGAGATAAATTAAGCTCATAAATTCTCCAATAATCAAAATCCTTCTTACTAATAAAATTATAAATCTGAGGAATATCATGCTCATTAACTAAAGTAAAAACCGTATGATAACCAAGACGTATTTGATTTTCAAGAATAACATCAGTGATTTCATCAATAAAATCAAAAACAGGCAAGAACTTTTCTCCTCTTAATCTCTTTTGATGATCTCTATTAAAACTATCCAAAGGAATAGCAATATCATCAACTAAATAAGAAAGTTCTTCAATATTTTCCTCATCTAACAGCAAAGCATTAGTATGCAAGCTGACATAAACTTCATTTTCCTTAAAAATATTCAAAACCTGCTCTAAACCCTTAGCAAGCAAAGGTTCTCCACCACCAAGAATAACTTTATCTACCTTATTGGTAACAAGAAGCTTAGCTAATCTCTTAAGATCATTAACAGTTGCAGAAGAAATATCATTAGGCTGAAAACAATAACTACAATCCAAATTACATTTTGGCGTGATGTACCAATGAATATCTAACCCCATGAATAAAAGAAGTTTTTGAATTACTTAAATATCTTTCTCTAATATTAGAACATAATCCTTAAAGCCATATTTCCTATAGAGATTTATTGCTTTTTCATTTTGAGCTGTTGCAGTAATCTTCACTCTTTTGATTTTCTTCTTTTTACACCAAGAAAAGAATTCTTCAATGAATTTAGAGCCAATACCTAAATTTCTAGCTTCTTTAAGAACAAACATAGTCTCTAACTCAGCAAAAGGAGATATTTTTCTAAAAACTTCAGGTTTTGACAAACCACCAGCCATATATCCAACAATTTTATTATTTAAAATTGCTAATAAAGTGCAGCCTTTTTGGATTCTTTCTGTGAAATATTTTTTACCTTCTTTGCTATAAGGCCATTTAGAATCTAAAGTTTCATCATACTCTTTGTGTTCTTTCTCAAACAATTTAGCATTTAAATCTTGAAGAGTTTTAAGATCTTCAAGCTTGGCTTTTCTTATTTGCATAATAATATTAAAGAAAGCAGGATATAAATAATTATCGTTTTAGAAGTTCTTTACAATCTTGTTCCATGAAATTCTTAACAACTTCAAACTTATGAGGAGATTTAGCTAAAAATTCATCAATATTTATGTCAATTATTCTATTGCCAGGATAAGTATCTCTCAAGTTCAGACCATAAACTAATTTCTTAATCTTAGCATAAGAAAAAGCAGAAAGACACATAATACAAGGCTCACAAGTACAGTAAACAGTGCAATCTTCTAAAATTTTATTGTTAAGCTTTTTGCCAGCTTCTTTAATAGCATTAATTTCAGAATGAGCACTTGCATCAAAAGAATCTCTTTGAGAATTAAATGCTTTAGCAATCACTTCATTATTTTTGACAATAACAACACCACAACCAACATCTTCAGAAGATTTCTTAGCTTCTTCTATTGCTAATTTCATGAATTCCATTTAATTCAAGTTTCCTCTTAACTTCTCTGCATTGAGGATTCTCTTGATTGCAATAATATAAGCTGCTTGTCTCATGTCAAAGTCAGACTTATTGAAAAGATCATAAACTTTATTAAAAGCAGATTTCATCATAAATTCTAATTTTTCTTTTAAATAATTCTCATCAAGAATATTACCTGTTCTGTTCTGACACCATTCAAAATAACTTGCTGTTACACCGCCAGAATTAGCCAAAATATCTGGAATAACAACAATATCTTTCTTGTGCAATATTTGATCTGCTTCAAAGGTAACAGGACCATTTGCTAATTCTAAAACATACTTAGCTTTAATATTATCAGCATTTTTTTCAGTGATTTGATTTTCCAAAGCAGCAAGAACAAGAACATCAACATCTAACTCAAGCAATTGTTCATTAGAAATCTTTTCACTAACATGCTCTACAACAGTTCTTTTTTCTTTCTTAACTTTAACAACTTCATCAACATTCAAACCCTTATTATCAAAAATTCCCCCTTTGCTATCGCTGACTGCAACAACTTTATTTCCTTCAGCAAATAACATCTTAGCAACAAACATACCTGCATTACCAAAACCCTGAACAGCAACAGTAACATTACTCTTTCCGATTGTTTTTAACAATTCTTTCAAAACAATAAAACCACCAGCAGAAGTTGCATCTTCTCTAAGCTTAATGCCCTGCAGTTCAATAGGCTTGCCAGTAATCATTCCAGGTTCGTGTTTGCCTTTAATTTTTTCAAACTCATCAAGCATAAAAGCCATAATCTGTGGATTAGTATAAACATCAGGAGCAGGAATATCAATATCTTGACCAAGAACATCACTAAAAGCCTTAACATAAGCTCTGCTTAAAGTTTCAATTTCTTTTTCATCAAGCTCTTTAGGATTAACTTTAATTCCTCCTTTACCGCCGCCATAAGGCAAACCAGCTAAGCTGTTCTTTAAACTCATCCAAAAAGACAAAGCCTTAACTTCTTCTTCACTTACATTTGGATGATATCTGATGCCACCTTTGCCAGGGCCTAAAGAATTATTATGAACAATCCGCCAAGCACTATATTTTTTACCATTAACATCTAATTCAGCAGAACTTACTCTTTTATGATTTAACAAAAGATTTAACTCTTTATCAGACAAATCCAAATCCTTAGCAACAAGCCCTAATCTTTTCTTAATATTCTCAAAAACCATTCTTTAATCCTCCTTCTTGATTTCAGTAAAAGCGGAATTTGCGGCAACAGCACCTTCTGCAGCAGCAGTAATAATCTGCTTCATCACATTCTTGCAAACATCACCTGCAGCAAACACACTGTCAATATTAGTTTTTTGTTCTTCATCTGTTATAATATAACCTCTATCAAGTTTAACACCTAATTGCTCAGCAAGAGCAGAACTAGGATCTGCACCTATTTCTATAAACAAACCATCAAGCTTAATTTCTTTATCAGAATCAAGCTTCACAGCGTCTAATTTATTCTCGCCAACAAGTTCTTTAACATTTGAGTTAAAAACAGATTCAATATTCTTAGTTTTTTCAACTTGCTGAATCCAAGCAGGCTCTGCACGGAAAAACTTATCCTGCCTGTAAATAATAAAAACCTTAGTAGCAAATCTAGCTAACAACAAAGCAGCTGTCAAAGCAGAATTACTGCCTCCAACTACGCCAACTATCTTATCCTTAAAAAAAGCAGCATCACAAGTAGCGCAATAACTGATTCCTTTACCAGCTAAATCATGCTCTTTATCTAATCCAAGCTTTCTTCTTTTAGTGCCTGTAGCAAGAATAATTTTCTTAGCATTATAAGTTCCAGAATTTGTTTTCACTTCAAACAATTTGTCTTTTTTGATTTCACTAACATTTTCATTCTTGATTTCAATATTCAAACTTTTAACATGCTCAGTCATCTTTTGAGCTAATTCAAAACCTTTAATTTTGTCATATGTCAAGAAATTGCAAACTTCAACAGCTTCACTTGCTAAACCGCCTGGCAAAGTGCCAATAACTAAAGTCTTTAACAAATAACGAGCTGCATAGACTGCTGCACTAAGACCAGCAGGACCTGAACCAATAATAATTAAATCATATTCCATATAAAGCAAGAATAAGGATTTGCTTAAATGTTTTTCGGGCAAAAGCTTTTAAAAAAAGAAGTTTTTACTACCTTAAAATGGAAGAAAAAGCTGCTTCAGCGATTATTTTGCAAGAAAAAAAGATATTATTAGTTAAAAGATCTGAGCATACTGAATTATTTCCTAATTATTGGGCTTGTCCAGGGGGAAGAATAAAAGGTGATGAGACTTTAGAGGAAGCAGCCATTAGAGAAGTAAAAGAAGAGGTAAATCTTTATTTTCAACCAACAAAATTATTTGCACAAGGACAATATCAAAATCGAGAACTTTACAGATATATAGGAAATTGGAAAGGTGAAGTAAAACTTCAAGAAGAAGAACTAAGCGACTGGAACTGGTTTACTTATGAAGAAGCCCTGAAACTAAATCTAGCTTTTGATTATCGAAAAATTATTGAAGATCTGCATAGAAAAGAATTATTATGATGAAAATACATGACCAAATCTATGCAATAGAAACAGGATTATACTTAGAAGAGCATAAAGCATTAGTTATAGCTGATACACATTTTGGATTTGAAGAAAGTCTGCATAGACAAGGAGTTCTTGTGCCAAAAAGACAATATAAGCTTATGATGGAACAGCTTAAGAGAATAATTTCTAAAGTAAAAGTTGACAAGATAATATTAAATGGAGATGTCAAGCATGAATTTGGCACAATAACACGACAAGAATGGCAAGAGATTAATGCATTCTTAGACTTTTGCAGAGATAATTTCAAGGAGTTAATTGTAGTTAAAGGAAATCATGATCCTATTTTGAAGTTTTTAATCAATAAAAGAAATATTCAAGAAGTTAAAGAGATAAATATAGGAAATATCTTGATAACACATGGAGATTATGTTCCAAACAAATTAAATGAAATTATTTTAATAGGACATGAACATCCTGCTATTAATTTAGTTCATGAAGCAAAACAAGAGAAATACAAATGTTTTCTAAAAGGAGAATTTGAAGATAGTATTTTAATTGTTCAGCCTTGCTTTAATCCATTAGTAGAAGGGAGTGATGTAACAAGAGAGAAGAAGTTTGATGTTTTTCTAAAAGGAGATTTAAGTGATTTTGAAGTGTTTATCTACGACAGTGAAACAGGAGAAGTTTTAGGATTTGGAGAGTTAGGGGCGTTATAATAAAAAAATAGAACTAGAGCCCGTAGGATTGCCCCCACGGGCTTAGTTTGTAGTGAGTGAAGACATTAAACAACATCTAACCAGCATTCTTCAACATCTAAGCCAATATTTACTTCACAGACTCTGCACATGTATGGGTCTTGTTTAGCGCTTTTGAAAATCAAATTTCCGCAAGAAACACAGCGTTTCATCATAAATCACCCCACTCTTCTTCCTCTTCTTCGTTTTCTTCGTCAGCCATCTTTACGCCTTCTTCAAAAGCTACTTCCCATGGTGATAATCCTGATAATCGATCTTCAGATAGTGATTCATCTTCTTCATCAAGTACTACAGTTTCTTCAGAAACTATTTCTTCTTCATAAAAATCCATGAGCCCCACCTCCTAATATCTATAAAACATATGTCTTTTATATAATTTTAGCTTATATTTTATAAAGATTATAAAGAAAAGAAATATTTATATAGTTTAAAGATTTAATTAATAATTAGGGGGAATCATGAAAAGAAAAATCATCCAAATTGCAAACTCAACACAGCTAGTTTCACTGCCAAGGAAATGGTGTCTGGCAAATAATATAAAAAAAGGAGATGAGATTGATGTTGATGAACAAGGAGCTCAAGTTATTGTTTCTTCTGAAAAAAAGAAAGTGCCAACATTTATTGAATTAGATATCACTGGTTTAGATAGAACTTCACTTTTCTATGTCATAAGAGCACTTTACAAAAAAGGATATGATGAGATTAAAGTAAAATTTGACAAACCAACAACAAAACATTTCAGAAAAAATAAAGAGCTGAATATGATAACATTAATTCATGAAGAAGCAACACGCCTTCCTGGAATGGAAGTTATTCAGCAAAAAGAAAATTTTTGCTTATTGAAAGCAATCAGCGACGCTCAATCTTCAGAACTTCAAGTCATATTGAAGAGAATATTCAATTTATTCATGGACGCTTATTCTGATTTAATTGAAGGAGCGAAAAAAAAGAATAGAACTCTTCTTGAAACAATCAGAGAGAAACATGATACAATAACAAAATTTATTTCACACAGCCAAAGACTTCTTAATAAAAATGTAACAATAAATAAGGACAATTATTCTTTATTATACATATTAGCGCAATTAGATGTCATAACCGATATGCTCAATGTTTCAGCAAGAAATATAATACACTATAATAAACTGATAAGTAAACCCACAGTTGAAATTTTACAAGGATTGTACAAAAGTTTTGAAATGTATGCAACATTATTCCAAAAATTTGATAAAAAATTAATCATAGAAATTAGCAAAAATAAAGTCAAAGTCGATACAAATATAGTTACTATCGGTAAAAAACTGCCTTTTGAAGAAATGCATTTGATACTTACTATGCAGGGCTCTTTAAATATTTTAAGATGCTTGACAGAAAGCAGTTTTGCAATGCATTATTAATTATAATCTTTAAGCTCTTCGTCAGTTATAGTGTGAAGTTCTGGACGAGATGTTCCGTCATAAAAACAAATCGCCAAAGATTTTATTGATTTATGTGAATTTTCTCCGAAGGAATCGCTCACACTCCAAACCAAACCTTCATCAATAGAATCAGCATTTCTATCAAATATTTTAATATCTTGATAAGCAATATAATTCTTGAAGGTTTCTATTTTATTTTCTCTAACGGGATTATAACCAATATTACATTTAAAGAGATCTATTAAAACGTCTTTTACAGAAAGATTTTTTGTGGCGAGAAATTCTGCTAATTTATTCTTTTTAGCAGGAGTTTCTAAAAAGATTGTGCCATACATACCAGTCATATCAATATCAACGACTTTAAGATTTGTCATAGGCAGTAAAAGATGATAAAATTTATCCACTTCGTCTTGAGAAATAAATAAATTTTTATATTCTGAAACTAATTGATCAACACAATTTTTATCAATCTCGCAATTCTTACTTATTAAATTTGTTAATTCTCCTAAATTCATATTAAACAATGCATTAGTTATTGAATCTGCAAACGTTTTATCGTGCTGGAACTCTCTATTATATAAAACAATATTTTTTCCAATACTAATCGCTCTCTTTGGAGTGGCATTATTTTTAATTACCCAGGGCAAGAAACCATATTTGTTAACAAGATGCTCATATTGATCTTTTATATCTCTTGGTTCAACATCAAGACCGCCATATCTTTTCTGTAAATCTTGAATATCTTTTTTTGTTGCTTTTTTAGAAAAAGCATCTTTTCTAGTAAGAAATCTCGTGTCTATAATTTCCTCAGAAGCATCAATAAGCACAGGAATTATTTTTTCCTTAGGAATTTTTTTACTTTTAATAATTTCTTCTACTACTTTTGAGTTTTTTGTTTGAAGAATAACATCATATCCATCATTCATATCTTTAATCACAATATTAGGAATTCCATAAAAATTATCATGCACAGAATAAGTATGCATAAAAAGATTTTTAATGCTTTTATTTATATCAAATTGCTGCTTAGTGAGAAAAATCATGTCTTCTTTATCTATTTCACCCGGTCTTGGTTTTCTTGTTGTACTTTCAATCACTTGGGTAATACACTCTAATTTAGACTTAATTCCTCTAATGGTTGTACTTTTACCAGAACAAGTCGCTCCCAGAAAAATATATAAATGATTATTATGATTATTCATTTCTATAGCTAATTCATCTTTATTTGCAGCTTCCAAACACAATTTTATTGTTTCTGTAAGACTATCTTTAAAAGATTTTTTAGGTTCTAAGCTTAAAGTTATTGCACCATTTGGCTTAATATTCTCTACTTGTTCACGTTCTGCAACAATAATTAATTTTCCTTGATAATCTTTTTTAAGGCGAGTTATATTTTTAGGGTCTTCTTGACCTACAATAACTATCTTAGGTTTTTGTTCACGAAGAAGTTGATATTGTAATTCTGCATAATTCTCGTAAGTAGTAAATGATTCAACGTCCAGATCTTTTAATATTTTACGCACTGCTTTGAATTCTTTTGATTTTTTACTCATATAAAGAGCAATATCACTAGAATTTGCAAATGGATTTATCTTATTATTTAAAGCAGAGTTAAATTCAACTTTTCCTTCTGAAGATTCAATATCATCCAAATTAAATTCAGATATCCTTTCTATAGTTTCTTCATTGTATCTTATTCTTTTCTGAGTATCAGTTATTTTTTGAGCAACCTTATGAATAACAAAGAACTGAGTGTCTTGCCAAGCATCTAATAAATGCTGAAATAATTCATCTTCTTCAATCGTTGAATTTTCCGAAACATAAACTGCTATTTTAGGATTATTATGATTTAAAACTGCTGTAGCAAGTCTTTCTTCAATATAGTTAAAACTCTTTAAATTAGATTTAATCTCTTTTTCTTCATTATCAGAGATTAATATAATTTTCTCTAAGCTTTCTTCACCCATAGCTTAAATCCCCCATAAATTCTTCACTTATAAGTTACTTTATCAAGGTTCATTTAAAAAGATTTCGTTGAAAATTAGTAACATTTTTAAATGCCACTATAGAGTAACACCATAATGACAGAAGATTCACTTAAAAAAATATTAGAAGAAATAAGCCAATCAGAGTTTTTAAAAAAAAAATTCGATAAAAAAATTAAAAGTACTGATGAGGCTCAAAAAGTAATCGGAGAATGTAAAAATATAGAAACCTACCTAAATGCAGTTAAAGGTAAAATTTCAGAAATTGGATCTAATATAAGAGCAGATGCTTCATTTTTTTTAAGCAAAACAAATTTTCACATAGAATCTCCTGAAAATTATATGCGCGTACTTGATTATTTTAGTATTTCTACTAAAAAAAGAAAAATAGAAAATATCAATAGTTTAGAAAAGGATTTTCAAGAATTGGTTAAGTCATTTCGCAAAAAGAATTATTCAGACCGCGAAACTTTAGGAAAATATCTTGAATATACTTGTTTAGGCAGCCGGCAACAAATTAAAATAGACGCAACTTGCGGAGATGTATCTCCACGTTCTTCACAGCATTATGATCTGCAAAGAGTTAGTCTTGATATTTTCTTAGCTCAATTTGAAACATTCAAAAAAGCTGAAAAAGAACTATTCGAAATGTTAGATGATTATAAAGAAAAAATACCTTTCATGACAACACTTTCAGCAAAGTGCATAAATAAATATGATGGAGATTGGGATAAATTAATCATAGAAGAAAGAAATAAAAAAGAAGATAAAAAAATACACAAAACAACAGAACAATTAAATGAAGACATAGTTCTCTGTCAAAACATGAAAATATTTGAAAATAAATATGATGTAAAAATGCAATTAATGTTCCAGGCATATTCAGAATATCTAGAACCTAAAAAGAACTAATGAACATCTTCAAATATTTAGCAGAAGAGAATCTTGCAAAACAAGAAAAAACACTTGAAACCTTGGTAAATTTCTTTGATGCACTAATAGTTAAAAGAGAATATTATAATCTGCTTGATGCCATAATCAAATCAAGTAAATCTGATTATGATACATTCAGAGAAATGCAGAAAACGCAAATTAGCATCGCACAAGAAAACGAGTTTGGTGAAGGAATAATTTCGCGCATCAAAGACAATATTGAAAGAGCAAATTATCTTCAAGAAATTGAAGAATTTCTAGTGGATTTAGATTTAAATCTACTTCATGAACCAGTTAAAAAAATATATCAATTATCCAAAATTGTTGACAAAGAAGGCGGTCGAATAAGAGCAAAAAAAAGCAGGAAATGTTTTTTCCAAAAAGAGATATCAAGACTATATAATTTTTTTAATAAATATTTTAATGATTACAAAGAGTATTTTAACTTAAAAGATATAATCAAAGCTAATAAAAACCAAGAAGATTACACTTCATTTATAGAAATGCAAAGGAAAAAAATAACCCCTGATATTAATAAAAAAAGCCACTATCATCAACAAAAAGATTATAGAATTAGTAAAAATTTCCACAGAGGCCTTTATCTGCAAATTGTTCACACTGATTTAATTAAACAAAATTTAAAATTCCAAGGCAAATCAATTAAAACAATATATCAACTAATTAAAATACTGCAAGAAGATACAGAATTAAAAATAAAAAAACAAGAAAAAAAGAAAAGACTTAATGTTTCATTAATATATAATAAAATTTGATAAAAACATTTAAATACCCTCAATAAATCTAATTCTATATGCCAAATGAAGAGCAATTAATAGATGAAAGAAAAAGAAAAAGAGATGAATTATTGAAGCAGGGAATAAATCCATATCCTTACAGATATGAACCAAATGCTACTGCTGAACATATTCAAGAAAAATACAAAGATTTGCAGGAAAATTCTACAACAGAAGATGTTTATAGAATAGCAGGCAGAATAGTCGCTTTGCGAAGAATTGGCAAGGTAACATTCATGCAATTGCAGGACAACACAGGCAGAATACAAATATTCTTCAAAGAAGATGACCTGGGAAAAGAGAGATATAAATTATTGAAATTATATGATATGGGTGATTGGATAGGCGCGCAAGGAAATATATTCGCAACAAAAACAGGAGAAATCACACTTAATGTACAGTTATTTGATATGCTGTGCAAAAGCCTCAGGCCTCTGCCAGAGAAATGGCACGGCTTGAAAGATATTGAACTGCGTTATAGAAAAAGATATCTTGATTTGATAATGAATCCAGATGTGAAAGAAACTTTTGTGAAAAGAACAAAAATAGTAAATTCCATCAGGCAATATCTTGACAAAAGAGGATATCTAGAAGTAGAAACTCCTGTACTGCAGCCAATATACGGCGGAGGCGCAGCAAAACCATTCACAAGCCATCTAAACTCTCTCGACATGCCTGTATACTTAAGAATTGCAGATGAACTTTATCTTAAGAGATTAATTATTGGAGGATTTGACAAAGTATATGAATTTGCCAAAGACTTTAGAAATGAAGATATTGACAGAACACATAATCCTGAATTCACACAACTAGAAATATATGAAGCATGGGCAGACTTTCATGACATGCAAAAACTAGTAGAAGAATTATATCAAGCTGCAGCAATCGCAATACATGGCAGCACGAAATTCAAATACCAAGAACACACCATTGATTTGAAAAGTCCATGGAAATCTTACACAATGGCAGAAGCATTAAAGAAATTCGGCGGAATAGATATCGACACTGTAACTGATGAAGACAAGAAAAAACTATGCAAAGCACATCAGATTGATTTAGGAGAAAAATTCACAAAAGGAGAATTATTGCAGGCGCTTTTTGAAGAACTTGTTGAGGATAAACTGATTGAACCTACATTCATCACATTACATCCAATAGAAAGCACACCATTATGCAAAAAATGGCGAGAAAAACCAGAAAGCGGATTAATCGAAAGATTTGAACCATACATAGCAGGAATGGAAATAGCAAACGCGTATTCTGAATTAAATGATCCTATTGTACAAAGAAAATTATTAGAAGACCAAGCAGAAAAATTAAAAATGGGCAAAGATGAAGAAGCACACCCTATGGATGAAGACTTTCTCGAAGCAATTGAATACGGCATGCCTCCAACAGGAGGAGTTGGAATAGGAATAGATAGAATGATAATGATACTATTAGATAAACCAAGTATCAGAGATGTAATATTATTTCCATTCATGAAGCCAGTCAAATAAAATGGTAATGAAAACAAGACTAACAGGACCTACTGTGATAGGCGTTACTGAAAAAATTATTCTATACGGACCAAAAGGAAAAAAAGAAGTAATAGCAAAAATAGACACAGGAGCAACAAAAAGTTCTATTGACGAGAAACTAGCAAATCAAATAGGATTCACAGATATTGTAGGACGAGCTCTCGTTAAAACCGCGCACGGCAATAAAAGAAGACCTGTAGTAAAAGAAATTTTGAAAATAAAAGGAAGAGTTATGCATGTCAAATTTACCCTGGCAGACAGAAAAGATCTGAAATATAATGTATTAATAGGAATGAATGTATTAAAAAGAGGATTTCTAATCAACCCAGCGAGGAAAGTATAATGAAAGCCGCACTAATATCAATAGGAAGCATAACATCAAAATTGTTATTAGATGAAATGAGCAAATTATTTGAAAAAGTAGATTATATTGACTTAAAAAAAATAGATGTCTGCGTAACAGGAAAAGACATAGGAATATATTATGAAGGCAAGAAATTAAAAGATTACGACTGTGTATATGCAAGAGGCAGTTTTAAGTATGCTAGTTTATTGAGGGGAATATCCACATTAATAAGAAAAAGCTACAATCCATTAAAACCCTCATCTTACACAATAGCACATGACAAATTACTGACACACATGAAACTGCAAGATTCAGACATTCCACAACCTACTACTTATTTAGCAGGCAATGCAGAAGTAGCACGAGATATCTTGAAAAGAATAACATTTCCAATCGTCATTAAAATGCCCGCAGGAACACACGGCAAAGGAGTAATGATAGCAGATAGTTATGAAAGCGCAAGCTCAATGCTTGATGTACTTGCATTATTGAGGCAGCAATTTATTATTCAAGAATTTATCAATACTGATGGCAAAGATGTCAGAGCAATAGTTGTCGGAGATAAAGTAGTTGCAGCAATGCAAAGACAAGCTGTTACAGGAGAAGTACGCGCAAACATACATGCAGGCGGAACAGGAACAAGAATAGAACTAGATGCAAAGACTAAAAAAATTGCAATTGAAACAGCTAAAGTTTTAGGCGCAGAAGTCTGTGCAGTAGATATCCTGCCAAGCTCAAAAGGCCCCTTAGTCTTAGAAGTAAATGTTTCACCAGGACTGCAGGGAATAACCGAAGCAACAAAAGTGAATGTAGCCTCAAAAATTGCTAAATATTTATATGACAGAACAAAAGACAGGCAGGAAAAAGGAGGCAAAAAAGTCTTGAAAGAAACACTATCTTCAGAACAACAAATAGTAACTGAATTAGACTTCAGAGGAGATAGAATCTTACTGCCAAAATTAGCTTCCTTAGCTGCAAAGTTTAAAGAGAAAAAAGATGTTGTAATAATTGCCAAGAAAGGCAAAATAATAATTGAGGAGGAGGAATTATGATAGAAAACACATTTTTATGGGCGTTATTAGTTCCATTAATCATCTGGGAGATGATCTGGAAAGGAATAGCACTTTGGAAATCAGGCAGGAATAATCAACTTGGTTGGTTTGTAGTAATATTTATCTTAAATACAGTAGGAATCCTGCCAATAATTTACTTGCTGGGCTTTCAGGAAAAAATAAAACCTGCTGTAAAAAGAAAGAAAAGAAGAAGATAAAATTATTTTTTTTATTTTATTACTTTGAAAACTTTGTCGCCAGCACGAACTGCTTCTTTAACTTTCATACCAACATCCATTCCTTTCTCAGCTTTTTGAAGAGCTTCATGCTCAACCTGCATAGAATCAACCTTTTGCTGGAAGTTAGTAGTAGCCCCTTCAATTGAAATAGTATCTCCTACGTTTAGAGAATCATCAAGCTGAAGCACAGCTACATTAATTTTGCTGAAAAAGTGCGTTATTTTACCAATTTCTTTTTTTTCCATGAAATCACCCCGGTATAAGCTAAAAAATATCCAGAATATAAAAAAATTGCGTCATTAATGTAAAACTACTTTATAGTAGTTAATAAGGGTAAATTTTATAAAGTATTGAGTTACATTAGATAAAATGATGCTAAAAAAAGGACTGCTTGAAGAAAACGTGCTGAAAGAGATCAGTCATTGGACTAGAACAAAAGGCGCTGGATTTTTAATTTATGTAACTAATGGAGGAAAAGTAAGTTATGGCAAACCAGTTCCTGATGATCAAAAAAAATTAAAACAATTGCAAGATATAGATTTAACTCTTTTTGATGAAGAGTATTGGTCTATATGGCAAGAATATGCGGATGATAATATTTCTGCTTATTTAGATTCTTATTATCAAAATAATGAAACAAAAATAGACAAAAAATCAGGAAAATTGTTATTGACAAAATGGAGAGAAAACATATCTACAGAAGAATCAGAGTTATTTTTACGAAAAGCATTAAACAAAAATAGCAATCAAGAACATCTTTCAAAATTACAATTAGTGATGACACTATATGATTACTTAGAATTAAATGCACTGCAAGAATATCATCGTGATGTTGAACTTGTCAGAGGAGAATTAAAATCATTAGATTCCAATATGATTTCATTATTAGTTGCTTCACAAAATTTTAACAAAGTTCGTCTTACTGAATTGAGAGAAACAGCAGAAGAAGATATATGTGACAACTTAATTCCTGGAAATAAAATATATCATAAATTCTTTTATCAAAAAACAAGAGGAATTCTTAATCTAGACAATAATGATTTATTGATGGATATGGAGTTAGAGTTTTAGAATTATTTGTAAAGTTTTCTTAAATTCTCTCTTAATGCCCAGAAATCATGCTCACAGAAATATAGTAAATTTTCTTTTTCTAATAATTTTGTTTTCTTAAGCAAATTCATTCTGCCATCAATATCAACTTGTTCCATCACACAAAGGCTATCATCACAATGTTTGAAATCTAAATAACCATTTGCGCGAGAATCTCCTTCTTTCATATAATTTGGATTTGAAGTAGTGGGTAGTCCAAAAAAATGACCTAATTCATGAAAAAACATAGTCAAAAATGTGCTTTCCCAATTTTTACCATGCCCTTTTTTCATTCTATTTGCTGAGATAATAATTCCTGGAACATACAGTCTTCCTTCAGGATGAGCAAGACCATCAACAACAATTCTGCCATTTTCAACAATCTTCTTTTGTGCTGCACCATAAACAAAATTAGTTTCTTCATCAAACAAATCAGTCTCAAGAACCATTAATTCAAAATGAGGATTTGTTTTTTGCCAAGGCTCTTGTTCTGTAAGAATGAACATATCGCTTAAGTTTGCTTGTTTTCTTCTAGAATTATAAGCATTTTTAACATACCAAGCAACACTTCCAAAATCACCATTAGACCATTTAGACCCCATATGTTTACGAGGAATTTTTACTTCGCCTATTGCTTCTAATCCTAAGAAAGTATTTTCTATAAGCTCTTCGATTTGCTTGTCTTTTTTCTCATATGTAATATAAAATGGTGACGTCATATCAGTTGTTACTATTAAGTAGTATATAAATGTTTTGGTTAAACTATCTTAGGCCAAATTCTGAACAAAACAGGATAATGTTTGCCAAAAGGAGTGCCAAAATGAGCAAACCAAACATCAACATCAATCCATTTATTATTTATTTTAATCTGCATATATTGATGAATGAAAAACTTCTTGCGAATATAAGTGATTAAAGCAATATCTTTTTCCTTGAATTTGCCGCTCTTGATTAAAAGAATTCTTATTAAATAATTCTGCTGAGTACAATACAAAAAGCCATCTTTCTTAATATAATCCCATAATTTGAAAATATCATTTACAAATGATCTGCGAAGATTTCTAAAAAATAATTTATTGCCAGGCTGCACATTATTCTTAACAAAATTAAAAGCATGTTTCAAGCAAGCCAGCTTGGATTTAGTTTTCTTAAGCTTTTTAATCTCTAACTCCATTATTAAAGGCAGCTTTTTAGGAATTTTCTTTTTTCTGAATAAGTTAGGAAAACACATACAGTAGTTAAAATAAAACTACTTTTTAAAGCTTTTCAATAAAAATTAATTATCTAATTATCATCTGCTCTTTTTCAGCACCATTAGAAATCAGAACAACCCTTCCGCCTGTAAAATCCTCAATGAATTTCACATATTTCAAATCACCTTCAGGCAAATCATTATAATCTTTTATCCCAGAAATATCTACATCAGAACCAGTAAAATGCTTATATCGAATATCATTAGGCTTAATTTGATAAAGCTCTTCTGCCTTGGTGAAATTTACATCTTTTGAATAACTAACAGCCACCTTAATCTCTTTTACCAATCTTAAAACATCAGCTTTAGTTAAACCCAAATTAGGACCATTAATCTTTACTGCATGCTTTAAAAGATTTAAGTCTTTCCAGCCAGTTCTTCTAAGCCTGCCTGTTGTAGCACCATATTCTTCAGCAGCCACTCTAACTCCTCTGCCCTGCATAAAAGACATGTGTGAATTTAATAACTCAAGTATTTTTGGCTGATGAGGATCATATGTGATCTTTCCATTAATTTTTTTAAAATCAATCTGAAGATCTTTGAACTCTTTTTCCATATGAACATCAGGAATTGCACAATAACGCTCAGAATAATTACCGCCAAATTCAGTAGGAAAAGGCCCTGCGCCAACACGAGTTGTATAATTAAACTTCGCAAGACCTAAAACAAAATCTATCTGCTCTGGTTCAAGACCAACACCTTTTGCAGTTCCAATATAAGAACAATCAGAAGAAGTAACATAAGGAATAGTGCCATAAATGTTGCTTAATAACAAACCTTGAGCACCTTCTAAAAGAATCTGCTTACCTTGTTTAGCAAAATTATTTATTTCTTTATCAGTATCTCTTACAAATTCTTTTATATCCAGTGCATTATAAATTAAATCTACAATTATTTTATCAGTATTAATATCAACTTCAGGATAGAATTCTTTTGCTTTTTCTATCTTATTTACTAAAGTATCTTTATCAAACAAATCACTAATTTGAATTCCAATACCATTTGCTTTATCAGAATAACAAGGACCATTGCCTGTGCCTGTTGAACCAATCCCTCCATTTTCCTGTGAAACATTTTGATTAATATCTCTAATAATATGATAAGGCATTATAACCTGAGCATCTTTACTTATCATTAATTTATCATAACTAATATTTTCTTTATCAAGATCATCTAATTCACTACAAAGAACACCCATATCTATAACCATTCCATTTCCAAGAATAGTTGCTTTATCATAAATTATTCCAGCAGGAAGAATATGGAAAACTCTTTTTTTACCATTAGTTACAACAGTATGTCCTGCATTATTTCCACCAGTTCCTCTTGCAACAACATCTGCTTGTTCTGAACAGGCATCAGAAACTTTACCTTTACCACTATCCCCCCATTCGTTACAAACAATTGCCCAGAATTGATAATTTTTAATTATATCCCATATAGTTTTTATCATAAATATCCTTGCTTGCTGATTAAATATCAATTTATAAATCTTATGAATAAAAGCCTAAAACTTTTTATACTAACCCACATCAGCACATCCTATGCAAGATAATGTAAAAGAGCTGATACGAAGCTTTCCTCAACAAGTTGTAGAGGCCATAAAAGCCAGTAAAATCAGTATTGAAGAAGCTGACAAAATAGAAAATATAGTCCTCACAGGAATGGGAGGAAGTGCAGTAGCAGGAAACATATTATTAGATGTAATTGGTTTAAGAATTCCATTTGTAGTAAATAAAGGATATGACTTGCCTGCATTTGTAAATTCAAAATCATTAGTAATTGCTGTCAGTTATTCAGGCAATACAGAAGAAACATTAAATGCATTTCAAAGCGCCAGAAGAAAGAATGCAAAAGTTATTGCTATCACAAGCAATGGCAAACTAGCTGAATTAGCACACAAATATGAAATTCCTCTCGTAAGAATGCCAAGAAAACTAGTGCCAAGATTCACAGTAGTCTATCAATTATTCGCAATACTGCATTTCCTGCACAATTCAGGATTTATCAAACTAAAAAAACAAGACATAGAAGAATCAGTCAAGATGCTGAAGAAGAATTATTCTGCGACAGCTGAAGAAATGGCTAAAAAATTAAGAGATAAAATCATATTAATATATACCTCTCCTAAAATGAAAGGAACTGGATTGTATTGGAAACAGGCATTTAATGAAAATGCAAAAATATTTGCTTTAAATTCAACATTTCCTGAACTGAATCATAATGAAATAGAAACTTATTCAAAAGAAAAACCAAATTTTCATGTAATAATATTAAGAGATGAAAACGAAAACATACGAATCAATAAAAGAATCGCACTTATGAAAGGAATTATTAAAAATGCTAAAATTCAAATTTCAGACGTAGTGGTTAAGGGGGATTCTGCATTAGCAAAAGTTTGCTCTGCATTTACATTAGGAGCAACTGTTTCCTGCGAGTTAGCTGAAATGCTTGATGTAGATGCGTTTAAAACAGAATTACTTGATAAGTTTAAGATAGATTTGGGGTAATTATGGCACACTTAAAAGACATAGTAGCATGGCTAGATGAATATCTAAAAATAAATGACATAGAAGATACTTCTTGGAATGGACTTCAGTATGAAGGAGACAAAGAAGTAAAAAAAATAGCATTTGCAGTAGATGCATGCAAAGAAACATTCAATGCAGCAACAGATGCAAAAGCAGACATGCTCATAGTGCATCATGGAATGTTCTGGAAAACAGGAAATCCCTCTATAGTTAAAAGCACAAAAGAAAGAATAGAGATATTAAGCAAAGGAGTGTCATTATATGCAGCACACCTTCCTTTAGACAGACACAAAGATGTTGGCAATAATGCACAATTAATCAAAATGCTTAACGGTAAAATTATTGAAGAATTTGTTTTTGAAAAAGGAAAAAACATAGGCTGGGTTGCTAGATTTAAACATCCAATTCCACTTCATGAAATAAGATTTGTTCTTGAGAAGCAGCTTAATACTAGGTGTAAGGTATTGCATTTTGGAGGACAAAAAGTAGAAAAACTAGCTGTCTGCTCAGGCGGAGGCAGTTATAAAGAATTCTTTGATGCAATGAAAGTAGCTGATGCATACTTAACAGGAGACGCTATTGAAATAACACAAAATGCAAAAGATGCTAAATTCAATGTAATGTTTGCAGGGCATTATGCAACAGAAACAGTTGGAGTTAAAGCATTAATGCCTTTGATGCAAAAACGGTTTAAAGTAGAGACTATTTTTATTGACAAGCCAACTGGACTATAGTAAAATTTATATAGTTTATATAATTTCTATAGTTTGTAGGGGGTAAATAATATGAGTGATAGATTAAGAGGTATTCAAGAAGAATTAGAAGGTACTAATATCCAACAATTGGTAGATGATGGCGTTGTTGAAAAAATATTTGCAGGGGATTTTAAGGATAACCTATGCCTGATGCCGGAAAATGGTAAATTAAATATTTATGGTTCTGAATTCGATTTCAAAGATGATGATATAGATAAACCAATATATGATCCTGTATTTGAAAAATTATACATGCTATTTCAAAAAATTCCGCAAGTAGGCAAAATCGAAGTATATGATGACAATGGAAAAATGCAGAGATTAAAATACACACCTGGCGGAATGCTAAGAAAACAAATTAACTCTGCTGAAATATTTGATCCTAAACAAAAGCAGGAATAATATTAGCAAGAATTATTAGCAGGAAAAAAACACTGGCAATTTTCCAAATTGTTTTTGCTCTTTTTTTCTTTGTATATTTTTCTAAAACAATATGAAGCATCTTACCGCCGTCAATAGGGCCAATAGGAACTAAATTGAATAATCCTACACCTAAATTTAACAAGAAAAGCCAGAATAACAAGCCTTCAAACCAAATAAAAAAAGACTTGAACACATTAGGATTTTTTGTCAATAACTGTTCCTGCACAAAAACACCAAACCATTCTTCATTAGTAGCAGGATGTCTTGCTAAAGTAATTTGATAATTATTTTTATTAGTAATAACCTGATACATATCCCCTATTTTCGCTGCTGCAAAAATTTCAGTGAAATCTCCGACAGAATCCATGACTTTTCCATTGACTGCCTTAATAATTTCACCATTTGTTATGCCAGCAAAAAAAGCAGGAGAATTTTCAGGAACATCAACAATCTCCAACCCATTGCTTTGCTGCATATTTGTCACAGCAGGTGTGATAAATAAATTTAATATTAATAGGATGATGAAAGCAAATGCAATATTAGCAAAAGGACCTGCCGCATAAACACTAAGCTGCTTTTTTCTACTTGATTCTCTTAACTGTTTTTCATCAGGCTCAACAAAAGCTGCAGGAATAATTGGAATAATAAACGCTAGGAAAGCTATTCCTGTTTTTTTCACTTTTAAATTCCAGACACGCGCCATAATACCATGCCCTCCTTCATGAACAAAAATCACAACAACAATGCTGATTAACCAGTACAAGAAAGGCACATAAAAAACACCTTTAGCTTCTATTGGCAAAACAATGCCAACACTTTGAGCTAAATTTCCTGAAAAAAGCTTTGAAAGCTCGTATACCAAATCAATTACCACAATAATAAGTCCAAGAAAACCTATGAAAATAATGAATGGCGAAAGTTTCCTTAAAGGTTTTTTTAATTTGTTTGCTATTTTATTGATTAATTTTAATCCAAAATTAGTCCTCAGCATGCCGATGTAGAACACTTTAGCAAAAGAATGAAACCTGAACTTTTTTCGAAATAATAGTATTATTAATGAGAATAAAACAATAAAACTGATTGTTGCAATAGTATCAAAGTTCATAGCAGCCTGAGAAGACAGGATTTATTTAAAGCCTATTATTTGCGTCACCTCTCTTAAGTGGTTACAAAACGAAAGGTTTATAAAGAGGAAATGGTTACATCTTCTAACAGAGGTTGAAAATGAACAGAATGCTTTATACCACAATATTCATGTTTATTCTTGGCGTAGCTCTAGGGGGTGCGTTATTTCATTCTATATCTCAACTTGAAACAACTCAGACAGAAGAGATTAAAGGCTTTCAGACACTGCAGCAACAAGTTCAAACAGAGATAAATACTCCTGAACCAGAGCCAATAAAATCAGGGAAAAAACCTTTGAGAACCAATGACGAGCTTCCAAGTCCTTCTGACTGGATAAAAGAAAATCAAATTCATGTACAGCAAGATAAAATCATAATTGACCTAGAAAATGCCCAATGGGCAAGATTTGCTGATACAAACAGCATGGACCCTGTATTTGACGCAGGAAGCAATGCAATTGAAATCATACCAACAGCTGCTGAACAAATAAAAGAAGGAGATATTGTCAGCTATGACGCAGGACAATATGGAACAATCATACACAGAATTATAGAAACAGGATATGATGAGAATGGCTGGTATGCAAAATTCCAAGGCGACAATAATCCTCTGCCAGACCCTTACAAAGTAAGATGGAGTCAAATAAGAAGATTAGTAGTTGCGATAATTTATTAAAAATCAAAAATAATTAAAAGAAAATGGAAGAAGAACAATTATTAAAGATCTTTGTACTCTACATAAATAATTTTTTTCATAATTATAATGAAAACTCCTTTTCAAAAAATAAAGATGAATCAATTGAAGAAATGATAATATTCAATAAAACAGGCATACAATTATTTCTAGAAAATCTAAAAAATTTAAAAAAATACTTATGCATTTCAACATATAACATGGATTTAGACGGGCTAAGTAAAATCGAAAGACAACCAGACAATCAATTAAGAATATATGCTGATCGCCTTTTCCATAATGATATAGAAAAGAGCGTTTTTTTCGCTCCAGAAAAAATGCATTTAATACAAGAAGATTCTGATATGTCAAAAACTACTGCTGCAATTGTAACAAAAGGCCATACTCCTGGAAAAGAAATACTTTATTTTAATGATAAATCTGAAGTATTATATGTTGAAGGGCGTAATGTAATACTGATACATCCTTTTTGCAGTCATTATGCGGCAGAAGAAGAAAAAATAAGACTTATACAAAATCATTTTAAACTAAATATAACTGAAGACTCCCTTATACAAATGCCAAAATTAGAGGAATTATATTCTCTTGAACACACAGTTATTCCAGAACATACTACACCAGAAGGAACTTCATTAATTAAAACAAAGAAAATCACATTAAATGATCATTTAGTTCAATACTTTGATAATGATTTCTCAATTCCTTTACCAAAAAATAACATAATTAATATTGTTCTTGATTTAAATGAAAAAGAAGCTAACATAGAAAAAGCAGTCACTAAACTTGAAGAAATTTATCCAAACTCAATCGTTCATTATTATAAGAAGCAGGATAATCTAATAATAGAAATAGCTAAATATTGAATTCTAAATATTTATATACTAGAAAAGCAAAATCTTTTTATTCAGGAAGAAACTTTGAACAATTGAGTGAAAATGGAAGATTTACAAGATGAATTTCACAGTTATGTAAAAAATTTCTTCTCAAACTTGTCAAACTACACTAATTCTTCAGATTTGATAGAGAATTTCTTCCAAAACCTTTATCCACTATGGGATGATCTTTACTTTTTGACCTATAATGAAACCTTTGACGGCATTGAAGATGTCCAAAAAGAAACTGATATTATAATACTAAGTTCTCCAGATGAGGACATAGTATTTGCACCAAGAGGAATCTTGTGCAACACATCAGACAAAGAAAAGATTGATGTTGTAGCAATAACAACAAATGGTGCAATGATGAATCTTGAAGAAAAAATCCTGGGAATAAACATTCCTATCTTAGTCTGCCCTCGGTTCAGCCAATATGTAGATGAAATTGAAAGAAACTATCTTATGCTTAGTTTGTTAACTTATGAAGTAGGACTAATTTATGCAGAAAATATGACGGAACAAATAAAAAATAAAAAATTAAAAAAAAAGTTCAAAGACAACCTGCAATATATGGCTGAAATAAACAAAATAAATTCAAAAGAATTAAGAAATAAAATAGAAGAAGAAACAGGATTTTTTAATTTTTTAATAGATAAAGATCGTAAATAATAATTTTTTCTGAAAAGCTTTTTAAATAAATCCTAACTAGAGTGAGTTATGAATGAAAAAAAGCTAGAAAAATGGAGAGAAGCAGGCAGAATAGCCGCAGAAGCCTTGAAATACGGACAATCATTAATCAAAAAAGGAGCTGTAATAAGAGACGTATGCGATGCAGTAGATAAAAAAATACTAGATTCAGGAGCAGATCCTGCATGGCCAACACAAATCGGCTTAAATCACGTCGCAGCACATTACACACCAGATCCCGATGATGATCAAAAATTTGAAGATGAGCTTGTTTGCATAGATGTGGGCGCGCACATAGACGGCTTTATAGGAGACTGCGCATTAACAGTAGATTTAAGCGGCAAACATGAAAAATTTCTTACAGCTGTAAAAGAAGCCTTAGATGAAGCAATCAAAATGGTAAAGCCTGGCATAGAAGTCAGAGAAATAGGCAAAAAAATAGCAGAAGTCATTGAAAGCCATGGCTTAAAACCAATACACAATCTAGGAGGACATGGTATAGAAAAATATGAAATACATGCTTCTCCAAGAATACCTAACTTTGATGATGGCAGCACAGCAAAACTAAAAAAAGGAACAATCATCGCAATAGAACCATTTGCAACAGACGGCACAGGAATGGTAAAAGAATCAGAAAGAACAAATCTGTTTACATTAACTGAGGTTAAGCCTGTACGAAGCCAGTTTGCAAGAGACATAATAGAATGCATAACAGAATATTTTGATGAACTTCCATTCACAACAAGATGGCTCACAGAAAGATTTGGCATAGGCAAAACAAATCTTGCATTAAGAGAATTAGACAGATTAGACTGCTTAGACAAACATCCTCCATTAGTAGAACAAAGCAAAGGATTAGTAGCGCAATGGGAAAAAACACTTTATATTAATGAGAATGGAGAAGTAGAAATTCTAACAAAATTCGAACCATGACAAAATTTATTCAGAATTTTGAAAAAAAAGTAAAAGAAACGATTCAAAAATATAAATTAGCAAATAAAAAAGAAAAAATTATTGTCGCTTGTTCAGGAGGAAAAGATTCTACAACAACACTTTATTTATTGAAAAAATTTGGATATAACATAGAAGCACTTATTATTGATTTGCACATAGGAGAATGGTCAAAGAAAAATTTAGAGAATATTAAGAGCTTTTGCAAAGAATTAGGCGTTAAACTTCATGTTATTGATATGAAAAAAGAGCTTGGCAAAGACATACATAAATTAAAAACAAGAAAAGTGTGCTTTATCTGCGGAATAAATAAAAGATGGCTGCTGAATAAAAAATCCAGGGAGTTAGGAGCTAAAAAAGTAGCGATGGGGCACAACTTGGATGATGAAGCAGAAAGTATTTTGATGAATTTATTTCGAGGGAATATAGAATTTGGACTGAACTCAGGACCAAAAGTATTAATGAGTGCAAAAGAAAAAAAATTTGTGCAAAGAATCAGGCCTTTGTTCTTTTTATTGAACAAAGACGTGAAAAAATATTCTCAAGACATGAAATTGCCAATACTTCATCAATTATGCCCTCATTCAAAATATTCTTACAGGAGACAAATCAGAACTTTGCTTAATAAATTATCATTAGAAGATTCAAAAGTAAAATCAAAAATAGTCAAATGGTTTATGGAAAAACAGCCAGAATTAAGAGAAAAATATGCTTCAAAAGATTCTGTAAATTATTGTGAAAAGTGTGGTGAGCCCTGCAGAAATGTGATTTGTAAAAAGTGTGAATTGATGACATACATTAAGTAAACTATATTTTTCAGAAGATATTTCTCGATATGAGAACCTTTATAAAGGAAATACTTCTACCTGATTTTATAATTAGAGCGTGAATAGGGTGGGGGCATCGTAAGTATAAAAACAAAATCTAGGGAACAGAGTATTGATGAATTATGTGAATTTGCACTTATTTCTGAAGCAGAATTATTAACAAGCTCAAAACTTGAAGTAGAAGATTTTGATAAAAAAATAGATTCCTTGTCTCCAGAACACTATATATTTAACGAAGAGAATAGTGAATTCATTATACATAAAGATGCATTAGAAGCATTTGGAATTTCTAACGGGGTTTTATGCACTCATGCAATGATTTCAGAAGAAGATATGACAAAATTGTTAGGGATAAGTAAAGATGAAGCAAAGACAGAAATGCAGGTTCTTTATGATAAAGGACTAATAGAAAGAACTTACAACAAAGGAGTTTTTACAATCGTCAGAGATTCTTTAAAAGAATTAATAAAAAATTTAAGCTATTATGCCCCATTAGAACGTCCAAAAAGAAGAACATCTATTTCTGCTGACATTGTTCCAGAAAAGAAAGTTGCTGTGAAGAAAGAAGATTCAAAAAAGATAGAAACAAAGAAAAAAGATTTGGAAAAGAAAATAAAAGAAGAAAAGACAAAAGAAGAAACGACTTTACCAAAAGCATATGAAGAACAAATAGAAAAGTTAACTAATGAATTCGTCGATAAAGCAATAGAATTTGCAGAAGAAAGAGGAGTAGATTTTAATGAAACTTATCTGATAAAAGAAGCTGCAAAATTCAGGAGACTTGATTATAAAAAGTCTAAAGATCCAACTAATCAAGCACACAATTCATTATATTTAGCTATTAAAAATAACAGTATAAAAGACGTGAAGTTTGAAGGCTCAGATAAAACTAAAATATCAGGTCTTGATGTAGTGATTTATTCTTTATCGATGAAAGCCAAAAAAGAATACAAAGACAAAAATTATACTGAACTTGCACTTCAAAAACCGTTCAATAATCCTAAACAATTATGCAAAGCAGTATCAACAAAAGCAAAAGAAATACTAAAAGAAAGAATTGAAGCAGGTGAAATTGTATTTACGCCAACAGAAATTAAAGAAAAAATTGAAAAAGAAACAGAAGACAAACCAAAATCTAAAAAAGAAGAACAAATTGAAGAATTAACAGATAATTTAGTTAAAAGAATCAACGAATTTGCAGAAGAAAAAGGAATAGACTTTGAAGAACAATATACAATAAACGAAGCAGCAGTATTAATCAGAGATGATTATGATACTAATGCATTGGCTTATGCGAGGGTATACGGTGGTTTAAGCGCTGCAAAAAAAGTCGGAGAATTTAAATTTGAAAACGCAGATTCGAAGATTTCTGGTTTAGATTTCATAAGTTATTATTTAGGACAAGAAACCAAAACATCCTATACAAAACAAGACATTGTTAAAAGCGGCAGAGTAAAACCATTTTTTTCAGCAAAACAACTATATGAAGTTACATCCACAAAAGCAAGAGAAAGAATTCTTGGAAAAGATGAAGAAGAAATAGAAGAAACTGAAATTGAAGAGAAAATTGAAACAGAAGAAATCAAAACTCCAAGAAAAACAAAAGAAAAGAAGAAAACAACAAGACTCAAGATAGACCAAACAGCGAGACTTAAAAAGATAAAAGCAGATGAAGCAGAACTCATTGATAAATTATCTAACAACTTTGCTCAAAAAATCAATACTTTTGCAGAAGAAAGAAAAATAAATCTTAAAAAAGAATATCATATAGAGGACTTAGCGGAATTTGTTAAATCAGACTATGGAGATTATAGCAAAGCTTATGAAGCACTATACAAAGCAGCAGAACGTAATGGTTTTAATGGAGCGGTTGAATTTAAACTAGAAGCAACTCAGATATCTGGTCTTGATTTTATCATATTTAATTCAAAAAACGATGTCAGAAAGGCCCATAGAGATCAAAAGATAGTAGGTTTAGACAAAGAATACCCATTCCATTCTTTAGATGCTACTTATGAAGAAGTATCCAAGGAAGCAAAAAGAAAAATTGTTGAAGGTGTTGAGATAAAAGAACTCATAGAAGAAGAAATTGTTGTAGAACAAGAGATTGAAAAACCAAAACCTGAAATAAAAGAAGAAGAACCTGAAAAACCAAAAGAATATTTGGAAACTTTAGTTGATGAGTTGATAAGAGACGTCAAATCTTTTGCAAAAGAAAGAATGGTGGAACTAGAAACAGAATATTCTATAAATGAAGCTACAGGCATATCAGGTGAAACATATAGAGAAATATACGATGAAGTAAAATCACACGATGTATTTGGAACAGTGAAATTTGATGATGTAGATACAAGAATTCCTGGATTTGCAGTAGCACTGTTAAGCGTAGCAGAAGGAGTAAAAGAATATTATACTGAACAAGGAATAGTTCAACTTGATGGTAAAGGAAAAATACCCTATAAATCATTAAGAAAAGCTTACAAAGTAATAGCGAGAAGAGCAGGTAAAAAAATAGCAGAAGAATTAAACAAGCCTTGTGAAATAATCTGCGATTATGTTTCATTTAATGAAGGATTTTTAGCAACAAAAAAAGGCATTTCTAAGAACTCTCTTTCAAAAAAAATAAGCTCTTTCCCAGAAGAAAAACGTGCATTCAATAACGAACAAAAGACATATCTTTTACATAAAGATATAATAAAATATTTGAAGGTTGACGTAGAAAAGTATGATTATGTTCGTATATCCTTGCAGAAATTACTAGAGATGACAGGCAAAGATGAAAAAACAGTGAGAAACGAGGTAGGTCAAATATTTAATAAGAATTTATCATTTACGACCGAAGAGAGAACTTCATTTTACATCAAAAAAGACGACCTGGTCGAAATATTTCATGATTTAAATTATAATAAATCAATTAACTTCAGATCTGCAGGCGAAGCAGCCAGCCAGAAAGAAGGTGACCAGCCCCCCTGAAAACTATTTCTAGTATTGATGTTTTAGTAGATGAAGATGTTAAATCAGAATTTCTTCTGCCTGGAAACTTAGAAAACTATGAAGGAATAATAAGATTAAGAAAAGACTTAAGTGAAAATCCTATAGATTTGCCAGAAATAGAAAAAAGAGATTATTTACCTTCAGAAATCAGAGAAATAATAGGAGATATCTCAAGAGAAGGGTTTAAACAATTAGTTAAAGAAGGAGTACTTAAAAAAAGCAAACAAATAAGCAATGATACATTATATTCTTACGAATCTTTTGCATATTTAATAAAATGTCTATGCGGTAAAGAGCCAACAATAATTGATGCACTGCAAAGGCAATACTTCTTGCCAAAAGTTCTAGAAAATCATAAAGGAGTGATGAGACTAAGAAAAAAAATAATAAAAGACTCAATCCCTGTGCCTGAAATTGAACAAAGATCCTATCAAAGATTTGAAATAGTACAACTAGCAAAACTAACTGGCGATTTATTAGAAGACTTTGTAAATGCAGGAGTTCTCAAATTGGCTAAGAGTCAACCAAATCCCAGATGGAGATTGTATACACCTGAATCGGTAGCAGATTTAATAAAAGGGTTATATCAACAAGAACCAACAATAAAATCAAAACATTTTCTTCCAGGAGATTTAGAAAATGCTAAAGGGATTAGACGATTAAGAAAAAAAATAATTGAAAATGAATTAGAACCTCCTGAAATAGAACAAAGAGCCTACCAAAAATTTGAAATAGAAAAACTTTTAGGACTGGATCAGGAATTTTTCAAGAAAATTGTAAAAGAAGGAGGTCTTAAATTAGCAGATAAACAACCGCATGCTAAAAATAAATTATTTACGCCAGAATCATTAATAGATTTAATAAAAGGATTATATCAACAAGAACCAACAATAAAATCAAAATCAGAATTTCTTCTGCCAGGAGCCTTAGAAACTAACAAAGGAGTTAGAGAGCTAAGAGAAAAAATAATTGAAAATGAACTAGAACCTCCTGAAATAGAACAAAGATCCTACCAACAAAAGGGAATAGAAGAGCTGTTAGGAATAAATAAAAAATTATTCAGACAATTAAGAAAACAAGGAGCAATCAAACTCTCAAAAGAACAAGTTCATACTAAATATATCTATTATTCTTATGAATCATTAGCCGAACTAGTAAAAAGTTTATATCATCAAGAACCAGAAATAATACCTTCAAAAGGGCAGCCAAAACTGCTTAAGAAAAAACCAAAGAAAAAACCAGGAAGAAAACCAAAAGATTATCTGACAGACTTAACAAATGATTTAGTCCGAAGAGTCAAGAATTTTGCAGGAGAAAGAGAAATAGACTTAGATGTATCATATAATTTATCAGAGATTATTGATTTTCTAACGCCAGATTTTGAAAATGATAGTAACCAAGCTTTTAATAAATGCTATGCACTCTCAGTCAAAGCAGAAACAAAAGGTCTTATTCAAGCAGGTAAGTTGGACTTAGAACGTTTATCTTCACTTGACTTTATTTTACTTTATTTTGAAGATAAAATAAAAGAAAATTATGAAAAATTAATAACTAGGGAAAAGATTCCATTTGCAAATGCTGAAGACGCATATGAAGAAATTTCTGGCAAAGCAAAAGAAATAATTCTTGAACAAATTGAAGCAGATGAATTAGACGCTGTTGAAGAACTTATTGATAAAGAAGAAAAACTTGATAGAGATTATGAAAAAGAAGTAGAAACTGTGACAGATGATTTAATTGACAGAATATTAGAATATTCAAATGAAAATAATATAAGCTTGAAAAGAAAATATATGTTAAAAGAATTAACTCCAAAAGTAAAACAAGAATTCAAAGATGGAAACACGGCTTATCCCCGATTATATACTGCTTTACAAAAAGCAAATGTTAAATTTGAAGATGCAAAATCAAGAATCTCTGGACTAGATTTTATTATCTTTCGTCTAGGAACAAAAATAAGAAAAGAACTAAAAGAAAAATTACCCTATACCTTAGCAAACTTAGCATATAGAGATGCATCAAATAATGCTAAAAAAGAAATTCTTGAACAAATAAAATCAGGAGATATTTTAGGAATTATTGAAGATGAATTTTTAAAAGAAAAACCTAAGACTAGAAAAAAGAAACCAGAAAAACCAAAAACTAAGAAAGAAATAATTGAAGAAAAACCTAACGAAGAAAAAGAAAGAAGTTATGAAAAAGAAGTTGAACTTTTAACTGGAAACTTAGTTGATGAAATTAAAAAATATGCAAACGAAGAAAACATAGATTTGAAAGAAAACTATTTTGTAAAAGAATTTGCGGAATTGGTAAAAGGCAATTATCGAAATGAACGCCGAGCTAAGGTAAACATAAGTGCTGATCTTGCCCAAGCACAAAAGTTGGAAGTTTTAAAATTCGAAGACTTAAAAGATCAATTTTCTGGATTAGATGTTATTGTAGCCACATTAGGAAACACCACTATTAAAGAATTAGCTAAAAGATGGCCTTACAAGTTCGCGCAATGGGCATATAGAGATGCATCAAAAAAAGCAAAAGAAATAATTCTTGAAGAAATAAAAACAAAACCAAAAACTAAGGAGAAAAAACTTACTGTCTTCCCTGTATACGAAACACCAGGTACAAAAAAACGAACTCGTTCTGTTAAACCAAAACAAGCCGAAGAAATTTCTGAAATAGTTCAAGAAGAAACTAAAAAAATAGAAATTATTGAGATAAAATATGAGGGTGAACCAACATATTTACCAGGAAACTTAGAAAATCTGCGTATGATAAAGAATTTAAGATTAAAGATAGCTCAGGGAGTTATTGAACAACCAGAATTAGAAAATAAAGATTACTTTATTAGAAACGAACTAAGCAATATTTTGAATGTTTATCCCGAGGTAATTAAAAAACTAGAAGAAGAAGGAGCACTTGAATACTTTGGGCAAAAAGAAAAATATGAGTTAGTTTATCTTTCCAAAGACTCTGTTATTAAAACAATAAAAAGCTTATTTGATGACAGAATAAACCAAGAATGCAAATCAAAACCAAAAACTAAGAGGAAAAAACGTTCTGTCTTTCCTATAATACTAAAAGAACCATATACAAAAACTCATACGCCTACTATTGACGAAGAACTTGATTTTATTTCACCCCGCGCAAGACTAGACAAATTTAGCAATATGAGAGAATTAAAAGAAAAAATCCAAAAGGAAAACCTCAGAGTTCCGTCACTTGAAGCAAGGGTTTATTCAGAAAAAGAAATAAATGAAATGATTCCTCATATTACCAAAAAAATAATCAATAAATTAGAAAATGAACTCTTGCTCAGAAAAACTACGCGAAAAAATAAAACAGGATATTCTTTTGAATCTTTAGGAGATATATTATTTTATGTATTTGGAGAAGATCCAAAAATGAATTCTCTCAATAAAAAAGTTGACTCAAGAAAAACTAAGATTGTTGATAAAGAACTTGATTTTATTGCCCCAGAATATCCTCTGCCAGGAAAATTAGAACACTTCATTCAAATCCAAAATTTAAGAAAAAAAATAATTGAAGAAGAACTAGAACCTCCTAAACTTGAAGAAAGACCTTATACTTTTACTGAAATGCAGAAAAATTTTTTTGGTTGGGCAGCATGCCGTAAATTAATAGAAAGTGAAGCAATCCAAAAACTCCCTGAAAAAAATCGAGATGAACTCGCACAATATGCCTTTGAATCAATTGCTAAGGTAATAAAATGCTTATATGGGAAAAAACCAAAAATAATCCCAATAATTCCAACTCATAAAGATGAAGAAAATATTGATGTAGAAAAACTAACGAAAGAACTAAATAAAAAAGAAGATAAATTTGATTTAGACGATTCAACAACAATGCAAGGAATAGCAACACTTGTCGCCAATCTAATTTCGCCTGCAGATCCTCATGACGAATTTGATGATGAAGAAATTCTTGACGATTATTTGGAAATTAAACATTTAACTGAAATTTTTAAAATGTCAAAAGAGACAATAAACAAATGTCTGAAATGGGACAGAAAAATAGTCAAATTAAACGACCAAAAACTATATCCTATATCTGAACTAGGGCATTTTTACAACAAAATAAATGGAATTGAAATTAATGATGAAGAATTAGCAAACATCCAAAAAAAAGCCTATGAATTGCTTGGGTTCGGAGAGGAACAAATAAAAACAATTGAGGAAGAAAAAGAAGACCGTCTTGATTCAGAAGAAGGATTCTTAACTGACAAAGATCTTGAAAAAATTGCAGAAGAAGGATTAGATTTAATCTCAAAGGATGAGCTTAAAAAAATTTTAAAAGAAGAAGACGTAGATACAACTTTTGTATATGACCCCAAATTAGATATTTACAATAAGACTAAAATAAGTAAAGAAAAAAAATTTAGCAGAGTTGGCGTGACTTCTCTTTTAACCAAACAGAAGGATAAATATCAATGCAAACTAAGGGACGAAGATATCCCTGGATATAGATCAATTGTAGCTCCAGGCATAGAAATCTCAACCATTCCTTCAGAGATTGAAACGCTTGCAAAAAGATGGGATAAAATATGGAAAGATGCAATGGAAAAAGCGGAAATGGGTTTAAATCCAAGAAAGATAGTGGAAACATATGGACTTTTTGGAGAACTTGCTATATTAGAGACAGCAAACAAATACTATAACTCAAAAGAATTTAAAGAATATAAAAGAGAAAATAAAGAATTTAAAATAAAAATCCGTCCAGCATTTTCTTTATTACGCCCTGCACTCAAATCATACTTAGCATATCGAGACATAAAAAATGTATCTTTTTATAAACACCATTTTAGAAGAAATAAAAAAAATATTGGCAATATTTTACAAACACTATTATTTTCTGAAAAAATTCCTTATGGAGGAGGCTATTTTTATTATGAAACGCAAACAGGGTGGGGTGCGTTAATCAAAAGCACAACTCAAGTAGAATATCTCAGCAAATTTGACATAAAAGACCTAAAATTCATAGATAAAATAGTCCACAAAAAGAAAAAATAATCAAATACCAAAAGCTTCAGTGAATTCTCTGAGTTTTCTTAAAGATTGAAGGAACTTAAATCCTTTCTCAGTCATCTTAATCTTCTGCTTGCCTTTATCAGTCATATAAATAAGAACATTCTTAGTCATCAACTCATCAAGATAATCTTTCATCTTAGCATGAGATAAGTTTGATTTGTAAAGAAGATGAGTTGGAAGAATAAAACCACCTTTACTTTGAACAGCTGTTAACATATCAAAAATAATATCCTGCTTATTTCTTCTCATGATCTCAAAACCTTAATAATAGCGAACAAGAACACTAAAAATGCCAATAATTGAATTATACTGGCGCTGATAAAAAACATATTCAAACCTCTGAAGCCTGACAATAAAAACTGCAGATGCGCAAGGAACAGCAGCAAAAATGCTAAAAACACACAAATTGCATTAAAACCTTTAACTCTCAAAGCATTCTGCAAATAAGTCAAAGCAAGCAATGCTGTAATCAAAGTAGTTGTAATGTAAAAGCTCATGAAGTAACTATCACTGAAAAAGATTAATGGTAAGGTAATCAAATAAAGCAAAAGAACAACTCTTGCATTTTCAATTTTATTTGCGACTATGAATAATGTAAGTAATGCTAGGATTGTACAGCCAATATGCAGACCATATCCAATAAATAAAGTTTCAGGTCCCGGAATGAGATTAGCAATCATCCTTGTCAAGAAACTAAAGCCTAATCCTGCAAAGGCAATAGCAAAACCAAGATATCTCAAACTCTTAACAACAAACCAAGTTCTTAAAGAAACAAGAGATATTATAAGTGAAACTAATATGCTTATAGCTGCAAAGATAATGTCAATCCTTAAGAACCACTCGGGATTATTTATTATAACTGATACCATTAAACAGGCAAAAAGAATTATGCTTTTTAAAGATTATGCATATAGAATATATATAACTCAAAATAAATAAAAAAAAAGAATCAAACAGATTCTTCTGTTATCTCGACTTTAGAGTCAGGAGATTCTCCTTCAGATACTGGTCCTTGAGCCATCTTTGCCTGCAGTTCAGAAAAGTCAATAGCCTTTTCCTTAGCTTCTTCTGGAATCACAATAGTCTGAGGCTGATTAAGATCATACATCTCATAATGAGTATCTGCTGTCATTATAGCATCAGTAATCTTAAACTGATATTTCATGTCAACCTTGTCAGCAACATAGGTCTCTTTATTCACATAATAAACAATCTCCATGTTCTTGAACAATTCTTCTAAATCAAGAATATCGTCTAACGGTGCAGGTGAATTCTTCTGAGCTAAATCAAGGAAAGCATCTTTGTCAGGAACTACATCAATCTTGTAATAACTTGTTCCATCAACAGTGACTTCTTCGGTAGTGATTTCGCTGTTTTCCAAGAATTCAATCAGATATTTTGCCTGATCCTGCTGATCAAACATCTCAGGAGACAAAATCTGCATCTTAATCCATTGGCCCATTGTTTCAGTATAAACCCAGTCACCATCGCTAAAAGTCTTAATTGGCAGAGTCATATCTGCCATTTTCATTATTCCTGTAACCATAAACTGTTTGGCAGTTCTATCAAAAGCACCATCCATCTCCATATCCATATCCATGCTTTCTTCTTTTCCTTCAATCTTCATAGTTGCAGTTGATTTAAATTTGAAAGAATCAATCTCGAGATTAGCTTTCATAATCTTCTCTTTCAAATCGTCAATCTTAGTTTCTGGCATAGTTGTGCATGCTAATGCTAATAATATCAACAAAATAGAGCAAAGTATTCTTATTTTCATGTATATTACCCCCAAATGTATAGTCTATAAAATAGAGTTTTATTTAAAAGGTTTATGGTTAATATAGGTTCTTACTTTACAGTGATAAATATACCGAAAGATTTATATATGAGTTAGGGGTTTATAGAGGATATGGTAACTGAAAAACGAATTACAGAATTAATTGAGGAAGGACGTAAATATTTTCAAAAAGATGATCTAAAACATGCTAGACAAAATTTTGAAAAAGCCCTAGAATATCCGCTTGATACAGAACTAGCAAGAGAAATAACAGTTTCTTATGCTCAATGTCTTATTGCAGATGGCGATTATGCAGATGTAATTGATGAAATAAATTTATTTATTCCAGAAAAACAAGAACATCTACCAATAGAACTACTAAATAAAAAAGACATGCAATTAATGTATTTCAGAGCAAAAGCAAAACAACTTTTAGGAGAACATGAAGAATCATTTAAAGACTTAGATTATCTCTTGAAAGCTAAAAAAGAACGTCCTGATATTAAATTAAACAGTCTAGATAACAGAATACTAAACAACCATGCAAAAGAAGCATTAACCATAGAAAAATATGAAACTGCACTATCAAGTTTAAATGAATTGATAGAAGCATATGAGAAAATAGAATTTGTCTCCCCTGAAGAAAAAACAAGTGCTTATTATCATAGAAGCTTATCTAACTATAAAATAACTGAAAACTTAGATAAAAAAGATTCTAAAAGAAAAGAATATCTATTATCTGCTCTTTATGATATTGAAAAAGCAATAGGAGAACTAGTCGTATTAGATGAACCTGATCCATTAGATAGCACAGCAACAAGCTTACTTAAAACAATACCTGATAAAGAAAATCAGCATGATTATTTAATACTGCAATCACTTATTTATGATGAATTAGGAAATGATAAATCAGGAGATGATTGTTTAGATGCTGCAATTTTATTCTTAAAAAGAAAATATAACGGCAATCCAACAGAATATGCTTTAAGAGAATCAGCAAAAGTTCATTTATTTAAAGCAGAAAGAGAAGTCAAAAAAGAAAATATAAAAGAAGCTATCCAAATTTATGAAAAAGCAGAGTCATTATATCCGACAGATGACATAAAACAAAGACTGCAGCAATTAAAAGAAATGCAGGAAAGCGGAACATTTGTGGAAATAAAAACTTATATTAAAGATACAGAAAAAGTAGACGAATCACAACCTTATGAAATTGCAGATACATTAGATGAATTAGAAGAATCAGCATCAGATATACAGAGCTTAGATGAATCAACATTAGATCTTACTGGGAAAAAATTAAAAATTGTTAAAGAATCTGCAAAACAAGTTGATTTAGAAGAATCAGTTGCGGAATTAGAAATTGTTGAAGAAATTAAATTTCCAGACACTCCTGCATATCAAGGACTTCGATTAGTAATCGATGGAAAAGAAAAAGAAGCAAAAGCAAAATTCCATGAAGCAAGAAAAATATCCATGAAGGGTAAAGTAATAGATAGGGCAAAAAAAGAACATGAAGAAATCATATTAGCAACATTAGGACTTGAACATTTAGAAATACTAAAAGAAGGAACATACAAAAGATTTGAAAAAGCAGCAAAAGAAAAAAAATTAAGCAGGAAAAGAATAAAAGAAATAATTGAACTATTCCCAAAAAAAGATTAATCGAATTCTTTCAAAGCTTGTTTTTGTTTTTTACTTAATTTCTTAGGAACTTCAATATCAACATGAACAAATAAATCTCCTCTTGTGCCTGTTCTTAAATCAGGCAAACCTTTGTTATCTAAAGTAAAAACAGTTCCTCCCTGAGTTGCAGCAGGAATCTTTAACTTATCAGTCCCTTCAACCAAAGGAACTTCAATCTTATCTCCTAAACATGCTGTTGAAAAAGGAATCATGATTTTAATAAAAAGATCATTGCCTTTTCTTTCAAAATTATTATCAGGCTTAACTCTAATGATAACATACAAATCACCAGCACCGCCTGGCAAACGCTCACCAGCACCAGGAACTCTAAGCCTCAACCCATCAAGCACACCAGCAGGAATCTTAATTTCAATATCCTTCTTAACTTTAATTACACCCTTGCCTTTGCAATTCTTGCACTTCTTAGTAATTTCTTCTCCACTGCCCTGGCATTCATTACAAGGACTAGTAGTAGCAAAAATACCAAAAGGAGTTCTCTTAGCCTGCTTCAATATTCCTTCACCATTACATTTAGAACAAGTCTGAGTTTCTCCGCCTGTACCTTCGCAGTCAGGGCAGACATCAAGCTTAGTAACTTCTAATTCTCTTTCAGTTCCATTCAAAACTTCTTTTAAATCAACAGCAACTTCTGTAATAAGATCTGCTCCTCTTTGCGCTGTTTTTCTTCTACCACCGGGTCTTGCAAAACCAAAACCAGAAAACAAACTCTCAAACAAATCATCAAAATTAAAACTATTAAAACCAGCAAAATCACGAAAATTAAAACCAGCAAAACCCTGCTGATCACCAGTGGTGCCAAACTGATCATACTGCTTTCTTTTTTCAGCGTCGCCAAGAACAGCAGCAGCTTCATTAATCTCCTTAAACTTCTCTGAAGCATCTTTTGATTTATTCAAATCAGGATGATACTTCTTAGCAAGCTTTTTGTAAGCTTTCTTAATCTCTTCCTGAGAAGCGTCTTTACTCACTCCAAGAATCTTGTAATACTCCTTTGCCATTATTCAAATTTACCTTTTACCTTACACTCGTCACTTGAAAGTATTTTAATGTATTCATTTCTATAAATCTTATTAACTTTCTTGTACTTAATATAAGCTTTAACAAAAAAATAAATAAAAATAATAGAAAGCCCAATAATAAGAGCGTTCATCTTCAAGCCTCTTTAGAATCTTTTTCTTTGGCTTCTGTATCATGAACACCAGCGTCTTTATCTGCTTCTGGTTTTTCAGATGCTTGCTGTTGCTTTTGATACATAGAAGCTCCCATCTTCTGAGCTAACTGACTGATTTCATCAACAAGAGCTTTAATCTTAACAAGATCTTTCTTCTCTTCTGCTAACAATTTCTTTAAATCCGCAATCTTGTCAGTAACAGGCTTAACTGCATTTTCGTCAATCTTGCCTTTATGATCCTGCATCAGTTTCTCAGTAGAGTAAACAAGAGTATCTGCTTGATTAATAAGCTCAACTTCTTCTTTCTTTTTCTTGTCTTGCTCATTGAACTGCTCAGCTTCTTTACGCATTTTTTCAACTTCAGCGTCATCAAGCTTATTAGGTGCAGTAATCTGCATACTCTGTTCCTTATTAGTAGCTTTATCTTTTGCCTTGACATTTAAAATGCCATTTGCATCAATGTCAAAATCTACTTCAATTTGAGGAACACCTCTTGGCGCAGGAGGAATACCTGTCAAAGTGAACTCACCTAACAGCTTATTGTCAGTAGCCATAGGTCTTTCTCCTTGAAAAATCTTAATAGTAACCGCAGGCTGATTATCAGCAGCAGTACTAAATACCTGGCTTTTGTTTACAGGAATAGTAGTATTCCTTTCAATAAGCTTTGTGAAAACACCACCAAGAGTTTCAATCCCCAAAGATAGAGGTGTTACATCTAAAAGCAAAATATCTTTGACTTCTCCTGCAAGAACACCGCCTTGAATTGCGGCGCCCATTGCAACACATTCCATAGGATCAACACTATGTTCAACTTTCTGACCAACCCAAGATTCAACTTTTTTCTGAACAACAGGCATTCTTGTAGGTCCGCCAACCAGAATAACTTTATTAATATCTTTATCAGTTAATTTAGCATCTTTCAAAGCCTGGTCAATACTTTTCTTACATTTCTCAACAAGAGGAGAAACAAGCTCTTCAAGCTTAGCTCTAGTTATTTTCATCTGCAAATGCTTAGGACCTTTATCAGTAGCACTGATAAAAGGCAGATTAATATCTGTCTCAAGAACTGTGCTTAATTCTATCTTAGCTTTTTCAGCAGCTTCGCTGATTCTTTGCATAGCAGTTATATCGCCATTCAAATCAACACCAGTCTCATTTTTGAAATTAGTTACAATATGATTAATCAAAACATTATCCATATCTGTTCCGCCAAGCTGAGTATCTCCACTTGTAGATTTAACTTCAAAAACACCGTCGCCAAAATCCATGATAGTAACATCTAAAGTTCCGCCACCAAAATCAAAAACTAATATTTTCTGTTCTTTATCTGCCTTATCAATACCATAAGCAAGACTTGCAGCTGTAGGTTCATTTACAATTCTAACAACTTCTAATCCTGCAATAGTTCCAGCATCTTTAGTAGCCTGCCTTTGATCGTCGTCAAAATAAGCTGGCACAGTAATAACTGCCTTAGTTATAGGCTCTCCAAGAAAAGATTCAGCATCTTTCTTTATTTTCTGCAAAACAAAAGCAGAAATTTGCTGAGGAGTATATTCTTTGCCAAAAATCTTAAATTTAAAATTAGAACCAATTTTTCTTTTTGCTCCAAAAACAGTTCCTTCTGGATTGCTTACTGCTTGTCTTTTAGCAGGTTCACCGACGAGCATTTGACCGTCTTTTGTGAAAGCAACAACACTTGGAAAAGCTTTTCCATAAACACTAGCGCCTTCTGCACTAGGAACAATTCTTGCTCTGCCTGCTTCTAACACAGCAGCCGCACTGTTACTTGTTCCTAAATCAATACCTATAATTTTAACCATTTTAATTTACCTCCGTATCGTTTTTAGCAACGATAACTTTTGAACATCTTATGACTTTTTCTTTTAGCGTATAGCCTTTTTGAACTTCTTTAATGATAGTTCCTTCAGGTTTTTTGCTTGTTTCTTTTTGCATTACTTCATGCTTGAAAGGATCTAACACATCTTTACATGAAATCTCTTTCAAACCAGCTTGTTCAAGAACATTCATAAAATTATTGAACACTATTTGTATTCCTTCTTTGACTTCATTATTTTCTAAATGCTTGATTGTATTTTCAAAATCATCAATAACAGGCAAAAGTTTCTTGATTAAATTTGCATTTGCCATTTCAATTGTTTCTGATCTCTCTTTTTCCGCTCGCTTTATATGATTCTCAAACTCAGCCTGCAATCTCTTTAATTGATCTGAGTTTTCTTCAAGCTGTTTTTGAAGATCATTTTCTGATTTTTTATCTTTCATTAATACCACCTTTCGTTGACTTTAAGTCAACAACAATATAGTTAGTATCAACTACTATATAAACCTTTCGGTTATGAATGGGAAGATTTAAATATTTCAGTTATTACATAAGCCTAATAGGAGGTAACAAAATGGCAGAACAAGTGAATCTAAACATAATGGAAGGAGACGCATTCTTTGCGCATGAAGCAAGCATCAATTATAATCCAACACAACTGATACTTGATTTCAAATGCATAACACCAAGAACAGATCCAAGAAGTAAAAAACCAAACTTTCAATTAAAACATAATGTTATAATGCTAGATCCATGGCATGCAAAAGCATTGCTTTCTTTGCTTACTGACGTAATAAAAAGATATGAAAAAGACTTTGGTAAAATCAAAAAACCAAAAGCACTAGAAAAAGCAGAAAAACTAAGAAAAGAAAATTCAGGCAAAAAAGAACCAGATGTAGTTCCAAACTACATGGGATAATGATAATAAAAAAAAGAATAACAATAATCCAAACAAGCAAACCACTAAAGCATGACTTAAATCAAGAACTGCAATGGTTTGCTCGTTCATTAGGATTATTTGGCGAGAGAGACAAAGATAAAAGTTGTTTTAGGCTGTTCTTAGAGTTATTGAAGTCTTCTAAAGAACATCACGCTCTTTCTTCAGATGACTTAGCATTAAAGACACACTTAAGCAGAGGAACTGTCGTGCATCATCTAAACGAGCTGATAAGAAAAGGGGTAGTAATAACTTCTGGGAAAAAATATATCTTAAGAGCAGATGATCTGCATAGATTAATAGACGATATTAAAAAAGACTTTGAAAGAATGTTCAAAGAGTTAGAGAAGAGTGCTGAGATGATTGATAAAATATTAGAATGAAAGAAATTAAGAAAGTTTGTCTATAATATCAGCAGCCAAGTAAATTAAAGTTGCATATTTGAAAGCACATGTAACAACAGTTTTAGCAATAACTTTTTGTTTAAGATTTTCACTTAACTCTACATCTTTTCCATATTTTAATTTATAAGGCCATCCCGTCACTTCTTTATGAATTTGGTATATTTTTTTATCACCATGGATCGGGATTAGTGCTTCCAAAGTTCTTACAACAATTTTCAAACAAGTTACTAAAGGATTAGATTTTTTTATTTCTATTTTTTCTTCTAAATTTGCAGATTTTTCTTTTTGTGAATCTTGCATCATTTTTTAACCTCAAAAATAAGAAAAAAATTAAACAAAATAAATTTTTCTGATTAGGAAGAATGTTCCTAAGCCAATTGCTATAATAACTGCAATTATTGCCATAGCAACACCGCTTGAACCGCTAACAGCTTCTCCGACATTGAACAAACTCTTGAAAGAGCTAGCAATCTTACTCCAAACACTTCCCACCTTAGCATTAACTTCAACATCTTCTGTCTGAGTTGTTTCATCACTAACTTCATCCTTAATAACATCAGTCACTGAATCAGTTGGAGGAATGTTGAATACAGGCATTGGAGGTGCGTAATATTGCTGTCCATTAGCTGTTGCATCTGCTGGATAAAATCTCAAAGTAACGGAACTCTTTGTTAAGCTAACACCAGTAATAGTAATATCAGCAACATTATCTCTGTTCAAGTCAAAGCCTTGTGTTTCTCCTTGTTTAAGCGCATGTCTTACACCACTAATCAAGAAAGTTACCTTTCCAGTATCAGTTCTGTAAACATTCAAAGTAGCAGAATATCTGACATTATCAACTTCGAATCTTAACAAGTCAAGCATTCTGAAAGACATTTCAGTACCTTCTTTCCAAACCTTAACAGTTTTCATACGTGAACTACCACCACCGCCTCCACCTCTATGACTTCCAGAGTCATCGGTTTGAGTTGTTGAAGGCGCTGTAACAACCATAATATAAGTTGAATTTCCTGACTTAGGATTTGCATTATCATCAGTAACAGTCAAAGTAACTGTATAACTGTCAACAGTTGCATAAGCATGAGTCACACTAACGCCATTTTCTACATCACTACCATCACCAAAGTCCCAAGCATAAGTTGCAATACTATCAGCAGTATTAGGGTCATTACTGTTTGAACCATTAAAAGTAATTGTCTGAGCTGTGTTTGCAGCAGCTGGATTTGCGCCAATAACTGCAATAGGTGCGTAGTTGATTAATTCCTCAAGTGCTTTTGCTCCATCAATATCAGCATCATAAAGAGTATCAGGAATTCCATCTCCATCAGTATCATAATTAATTTTTCCAGTTATGATTTCATCGTCAGTAACCTCTGCGCCATCTAATGCACAATCTTCTAAAGTAGAGTTTGTAACAGTTGATGTGTTTTCAATAACAGAGTTTGTTGCACTTGAATCAGTAACAGTTGAATCTGTAACATTAGTATCTGCAATTGTACTGTTTATAACAGTGCTGTCAATTATTCTGCTAGTTCCTGTTATAACACTATTCTGAATATCACTTGGATCAACAAATGCATCTTCTAAAGTAGATTGATAACAGTTAGAGTCAATGTAAGTCACATTTGTAAAAGTACATTCAGCAATAGTGCTGTTTGTAACATTACTGTCTGTTAAAGTACTTAAATCAACAGTACTAATATTTATGTCTGAATCAGTAACATTGCTATCTGTAACAATACTTAAAGTAAGTAAGTTAGTTCCTGTTAAAGTTGAACCATCTAATACATTGATTAAATTGTAAACTAAATCCTCATTAGAGTTAACAGCATCTCCAATACAAGCTACATGAACATTCTGCGCACTAGGAACAACTTGGTTTAATCCACTAACAGTGCCACTATGATTTGTAGTTCCAGCACCACTGAATTCATTTAGAGGAGGCATGTCATTATAAGCCAGGTCAGCATTCACACTCCATCTGCAAGTTGTTGGAATATCTGTATCAAAAGTCAAGTTAAAGCTTGTATATTCTAAATCAGAGTTACTTGCTGGATCATGTCCGCTTTGGTCTGGTAAAGTTGCAACAGTAACTGTATGACTAACATTAATACTGTTATAATTTCCAGTTGTGTCTGTGAATTCAAAGTCAACAGTATGAGGACTTCCTAATACAGTAAAAGGATGATTCAATACACTAATACTTGAACCTCCCACAGGAAGACCTGTAATTGAATTACCATCAACTAAAATTCTTAAATCTCCGCTAGCAGGAACTGTCAAAGTTCCAACAACATCAACGAAATTATTTGCATCAGTAACACTAATAGCAGCATCATAACCATTCAAAGTCAAAACCATAGTAGGATTTGCTTTGCTAATTGTCAAAACTCCAGGAGTTGTACTTGCTGGATTTGCTGAAGTAGAAGTATCTTCAGCATACCAATTGTAATTGTAAACACCAGCATCAAGACCAGCTAAAATTGGATAAGTTGTACTTGAAACTTCATACACATCATTTCCAAGAGGAGTTGCTAGATAATTAACTGTATTAATAACTAACTCAACACTTGCATCATTAACCTGAGTATTATCTGTAATTGTAACATTCCAAGTATAAACAGCACTTGAATCATAATCAGCATCTACTGGATTAACTTCAATACTATACTGAGGAGCTTCTGTATCTTGAACAACAGTAACAGTATGACTAACATTAAAACTATTATAGTTTCCACTTGCTTCTGTGAATTCAAAATCAACA